>NZ_CP196822.1:3736458-4090938 GCF_051912485.1 Nitrobacter sp. JJSN
GTGAAGATGCCCCCACCCGAACGCTTCGCGTTCGACCTCCCCCGCAAGCGGAAGAGGTAAGAGGCACATCCAAACAAAAACGGCCGGCGATAGGCCGGCCGTTCGCAAAATTCCAATGCGGAGAAATCAGACCGTTGCAGTAATCCACTGCTCCAGTTTCTGCTTCGGCGCGGCGCCGACCTGACGCGAGGCCAGCTCGCCGCCCTTGAAGATCATCAGCGTCGGAATCGACATCACGCCGTATTTCGAGGCCGTCTTGGGGCTCTCGTCGACGTTGAGCTTCACGATCTTGACCTTGTCGCCCATCGCGCCGGAAATTTCGTCCAGCACCGGGCCGATCATGCGGCAGGGGCCGCACCACTCGGCCCAGAAATCGACCACGACCGGGCCAGTCGCCTTGAGCACTTCCGCTTCGAAATTGGCGTCCGAAACCTTGCCAACAGCCATGGAATACCTCGTTGCATTGATGAGATCGCGCACTGCGAAAGAGTGCGCCTGAAACTACATGCCAAGTTAAGAAGGCGATCTTGCCGGGTCAAGGTTTCTCACACGGAGATGATCGCTTCCAGCCCGGCATTAAGCCTCTCGGCCGAAATCTCCATCATTTCAGGCGTCTCGGTCCAGAGCAGCGCCGCTTTGACTGGCAATTCCGGGTAGAGCCTGGCCAGCACCGCGCGGTAGAGCGCGAGCTGGCGGACATAGGCCGCCGGAACGTCGACGGCGCTCGTGGGTGGAGCGTGGCTCGTCTTGTAGTCGACGATCAAAACCGCTTCCGGCGTGACCACGAGCCGGTCGATCTGGCCGGACACTAGCACCGGATCGCCGCGCCGCGTCGTTAGCCGCCCGGCAATCGCCACCTCGGCTCGGCTGCCGTCCGCGAACACTTCTGCGAATCGGGCGCCGCCGATTAGCGCCAGCACCTGCGCCGCCAGCGCGTCGCGCTCGGTCTCGTTCCAGCCGCTCGCATTGCGGGCGAGATGGGCCAGCGCGATGTCGCGGCGGCGATTTTGCGGCACGTCGGGCAGGGATTGCAGCAGGCGGTGCACCAGCGTGCCGCGCAGAAGCGCGCGGCTGCGCTGATCCGGGGGTTCGCCAGCGCGAACGCGATGATGTGCCTTGTCGTCCGCATCCGACGGCCGCAGCAATTGACCGCCGGGCGCTTCCGGCGCGGCCATCGCGCGCAGCCACGGCGGCAGGGTGATTTGCGCAGCGGCAGCCTGCGTCGCAGGACTGGCGGCGAGCGGTTCGGGTTCCCCTGGCCGTGTGTAACGCTTGATCGTGCCGGCGGCGGTCTCGATTTCCTGCATCGCGAGACCGGAGTGGCCGAGGCCCTTGTCGATCAGGTCGTACCAGGCGTGCTTGCGCACATCGTTACGATTGCCGGGTTTGCAGCCGCCGACGATCAGACGGTCGGCCGCGCGCGTCATCGCCACATAAAGCAGGCGGCGATATTCGTGTTCGGTTTCCGCGATCATGGCCACGCGGGCATTCACCACGTCACGCGGATCATCGGCCTTCCTGCCGGCCCAGATCGTGACGCCCGCCGCACCGGCGGGCGCGTTGCCGCGCGCCATGCGGATCAGGCTGAGACGCTCGGTGTCGGCCGGCGAGGTCACGGTATCGGCGAGAAACACCACCGAGGCCTCGAGTCCCTTGGCGCCGTGCACCGTCATCACGCGTACCTCGTCGCGCGAAATCTCCATGTCACGCTTCACCTCTGTGTCGGCGGCGCGCAGCCACGCTATGAACCCCTGCAGCGCCGCCGGCGCTCTGCGCTCGTAGGTCAGCGCCAGTTCGAGGAATTCGTCGAGCGCATCGTTAGCCTCGTGACCGAGCCGGCGCAGGATTCGCCGACGTCCGCCGTCTTCGCCTAGCAGCCACGCATAGAACGCGAACGGCGTCTCGCGCGTGGCGTGTCTTTCACACATCTTCAAGCGCTCGAATGCATCGCGGAATTTGTCGCTGGCCGCCGCGTGATCGGCGAGCGCTTTGCGCAGCGAGCCCTTGCGCTGCCATGCCAGCGTGAACAGGTCGTCGTCGTCAAGGCCGAACAGCGGACTTTTCAGCGCCACCGCCAGCGCCAGATCGTCCCGCGGCAGCAGCAGCGCGTCGGCGAGATTCATCAGGTCGATGATCGCGATGTGTTCGGTGAGCTTGAGGCGGTCGGCACCGGCGACCGGAATGCCGGATTGCTTCAGCGCCTGGATGACGGCATCGAAGACGTTGCCGCGCCGCCGCACCAGCACCAGAATGTCGCCGTAGCTGAGCGCGCGGCGATTGCCTAGATGCCCCGTCATGGTGCCCTGCGCGATCAGCGTCTTGATCTCGGTTTGGATACGCCGGGCGAGCTTGACCTCGGAGCTGGTTGAGGACACCGCATCGAACGGCGCACGCCAGCCTTCGATCTCCTCCCGCTTGTCGCGCTCCTCCAAACTCCAGAGATCGACGATGCCAGGTGCTGCGTCCGCCAGCGATTCATGCACCGGATGAGCGCCGACCGCATGGATGCTCGTATAGATCGTGGCATCGCGGAACACGTAATCGACGGACTCCAGGATCGTCTTGCCCGAACGGAACGAGTAGATGAAATCCTCCTTCCGGAACGGAAGCTGGGCATCGCGGAATTTCTGCTCCAGCTTGCGCCGCCGTTCGTCGAATTCGCGGGGGGCTGCACCCTGGAACGAGAAGATCGACTGCTTCTCGTCGCCAACCGCGAACACCGTCCGCCTGACCTCGCGCGCCCCATCCCCTGTGGTGAAGTCCGCGATGATGCGTTCGACGATGTCCCATTGCTTCGGGCTCGTATCCTGCGCTTCGTCGATCAGCACGTGATCGACGCCGCGGTCGAGCTTGTAGTGCACCCAGCCGGGCGAGGTCTGGTCCAGCATGTCCAGCGTCTTGTCGATCAGGTCGTCATAATCGAGCAGGCCGCGCTCCTGCTTCTCCCGCCGGTAGTTTTTGGCGATCGCGGTCGCGATGACCAGCAGGGATTGCGTGCGATCGCGGATGTTGAGCGCACGGCGGCGTTCGAGCAGCGCGATCACGCGCTGACCCTCCCGGTCGAGCATTGCAGCGATGCCGGGCCTAACGTCGCTGATCTTCTTGGTGATGAAGGATTTGCGCGGGCTGCAATCGCCGGTCAGGAAGATATCGAGATAGCGATCGGCCTGGGCCGCCTCGCCGATCATGGCGCGCGCCTCGCGCAAACATTTGGCTTGATCAATGTCGGATTTGTTGCCTGTTTCCAGAATCGCGGCGAGCGCCTGCCATTCAGATCTTGGCAGGTTCGGTCCATCGACGATCTCGCACTCGACGTCCTCGACGCGGTCGGCGGGATTGACGCCGAGCGCATCGGCCACATCCTTGATCGCCTGCTCGATGCCGCGATCCTCGGTCCAGGCGATGACGAGATAGCGGCTGAGACAGGCCCGATTGATGACGTCTCGCAGCGTTGTGTCGGCTGCCGCGCCCATGGCATATTGCAGCGCGCGGCCGGCGGGGCTGTCCGGATTCTGCGAGGCTTGAAGCATGACGCCGAGGCTGGCGCGCTCCATCATCTCGGTCTGGTCGCGCTCGTCGAGCACGGTGAAACGCGCCGGCACCCGCGCCTCGAACGGAAACTGTTGCAGCAGCCGCGTGCAGAGCGCGTGGATAGTCTGCACCTTCAGACCGCCCGGCGTTTCCAGTGCCGCCGCGAACAGCTTGCGCGCGCGCTGGCGCGACTTCGCATCGGGATGAGCGATTCCGGTGTCGCGCAGCGCCGCGTTCAGGGCGTCATCGTCGAGCGTGACCCAGTGTCCGAGCGTCGAGAACACCCGCTCCGACATGTTGGCGGCGGCGGCCTTGGTGAAGGTGATGCAGAGGATACGTGCGGGGTCGACATCGCTCAGCAGGAGACGGATCACGCGCTGCACCAGCACATGGGTCTTGCCCGATCCGGCGTTGGCGGACACAAAGACCGACGTCGCCGGATCGGACGCGCGCTGCTGACGTGCGCTTGCGTCGGGATGAACGGGGCGGGGCGCCCTCACCATTCCTCGATTCCCAGCCCGCCCGCCGCCGACCATTCCTTGATCCGGGCGAGATCATCATAGGCGCCGTAGCGCGTTGTCCACATCGGCAGGTTCAATGATTTGTAACCTTGCTCCTCGTTATCGAATTTGCGGATCAGGATGTTGAGTTCTTGCAATGCGTAATCAGCCGCCTGATCCGGCGATTGCTTGTTGGTCTTGCTGTTGTCGAGATCGACCGGCTTCGGCTCGCCGGGCGGGTTGTTGCCGCTGAGCCGGACGTACACGAGTTCGCTGATCGATGCGCCGGCGGGGATGCCCTCGAAGCCGCCTTTGCGCAGGATCGCGGATTCCAGCGTGAGCTGCGGCGACAGTCCGAGCCGCACCTGCTTGCTGCTCGGCGGACTGCCGGTCTTGTAGTCGAGGACGGCATAACGGCCGTCCTCGAGATGGTCGATGCGGTCGGCGCGCGCCGACAGGACAAAGGTGCGATCGCCGTCGATCGGAATCAAAATCTCGCCGCGGACCTCGGCGTCGATCTTCACAAGGTGTGCCCTGCGCGACTGCTCCCATTCCGCGAACCATGTTGCGATTCGCTTGAAGCGCGGCCACCAGAGCGCGCGCGCCTCGGGTCGTTGCATCAGCGGCGCGAACCGGGTCTCGCCGATGGCGCGAAGCACGTCCGCGGGATTTTCCGGCAGGGCCGCCGGATAGGCTTTCGTGAAATCGCCAAGCGCGTCATGAATGGCCGAGCCGCGATCGGCCGCCGACAGCGGCATGTCGACGGCATCGAGCGGCAAGAGCTTCAGAATGTGTTTGGCATAGATGGTATAGGGGTCGCGCAACCAGTCCTCGATGGCAGTAACCGACAAGCGCGTCGGTCGCGCGGTACGCGGCGGCTTTGGCTCGGGCTGGGCGACGGGGGTGACCTTATCCGGCCGGTCGAGCGCCTCGGCGTATTGGACGTATCGCGTGCCGGCTTTTACCGCAGCTGCCCAGCGTTCCGCGCCGGCGACCGCTTCGAGCCGGTGCAGGAAGCGCGACGCTACCGCCGGCGCGCCGCCAGCCTTGGCGGCATGACTGAGAATCACTTCCTCTACGCTGAGCAGCTGCGCGAAATCATGCGCGGAAAGGCCGATGCGCCGCTCGGGAAGGTCGAGACCGAGTTCGTGCCGCATCGGGCGGCTGAGCCAGGGATCGGCTGTCGGCGCGGGCGGCCAGACGCCTTCGACGAGGCTTCCGAGAATGACGCGGTCGCACTGGGTGAGACGCGCTTCTAGCGGGCCGTAGATCCGCAAGCTTGCCGCTGTCGTCTGCGGCCGGCGCACGATACGGTCGCCGAACGCGGCCTCGAACACCTCGGGATAATCAGCGATCTTGACCGTCAGTCCGCTGCGCGCACCAGTCTCGCTGAGGTCGTCGAACGCGGCTGCGAGCGCAAGGCCGTGTTGACCCTCGAAGGCCGCGGCAACGCCTTCATCGTCGCGCGACAGCGCCTCGATCGCTTGTCGATGGCGCCAGGCGAGAGCGGTGAAGTCGGCTGGAATGGATGTGCCGTCGCCTTCGAGCGGCGCGAGCGCCGCCTGCAAGGCCGCGATCAGATCACTGATATCATCGAGATGATGCGGTTTCAGCGCGGCGCGAGGCTCGGCGGGATGCAGCGACGAGCTGTCGCCGCGATCGAGCTTGCCGAGTTCGCTGCAAAACTGTGCGAACTCATCCGCCAGTCCCTTGCTGCGCGGCGGCGGCCGGGTGCCGCGCAGGATCGCAAGCTCAAGCATCGCGACGGCGCGCGACCAACCGCCGGCGGCGCGGCCGAGCCGGCACAGCGGATGCTTCAGCAAGGCCAGCAAAGTCGGCGGTTCCAGCCCATCGCAGGCCGCGCCGGCGACGAGCCGCGCGAAGATTCCCGCGGGCGTATCCATCAATGCGTCGCCGCCGGAATCGTCGAAGCCGAGATTCCAGCGGCCGAGCGCAGCCATCACGCGCCGCGCCAGCGCGCGATCGGGCGTTACCAGCGCCGCCGTCTTGTTGAGTTCGCGCGCCTCGCGCATGGCGGCAGCAATGCTGAGCGCTTCCACTTCCGGATTGGCGGCGGTAATCACGGTGAGGTTCTGCAACCCGGTTGCGATTTTCTCAGCGACCTCTGGCTCGGCAAGCCGGGTGTGCCATCGCGCGGTCGCATCAGATGGCCGCATCGCCTCTGACGCCAGTATCTCGCGCCCGTATGGCGCGGGTGCGCCGAGCGTTTCCACGTCGCGGCGCGTGATGCCGAAGCGCTTGAGTAGACCATGCAGCGCGAACTGCGGATGGCCGGCGGCGGGCGCCGAGGTGAACGCGCCGCTTGCCTTGTCCCTGACGCCGCCGATCAGTCGCCACGCATCTTCATCAAGGTCGGTATCGAGCCCCGGCAGCACCACGGCGCCTTGCGGCATTTTTGCGATGACATGCAGCAGTCTTGCGGTCGACGGCATCGAACCGGTGGAGCCAGCCGCGATCACCGGCCCGGAAAGATGGCCGGCGAGACGGGCGGCTTCGGCCTCGATCAGCTGGTCGCGCCGCACCGCCGGCTCGATCCGGTCGGTTTCCTCAAGATGTGCCGGCCAGTAGTCTCGCGCGATTTTCAGGAAATCGAGCGTGAGCTGCCAGTATTTGTCGAGCGCGTCGGGCACCAGTCCGTCGAGCGCGCGCCAGTCCACGCCGCGCGTCGCCATGTCGTCCATCAGCCGCGCGAGATCGTCGGCAAGCGCCAGCGTTGAGGCCGGGCCACCGAGAACCAGCGGTGCTTGCGCCGGATCGCCGGGCTTCAATTGTCCAGCCCATGCTTCGATGAGCTGCGCGAGTGCAAGACGGCGCGCCAGCCCGTCGAGTGCCGGAGGCAGTGCGAGCGTCTCGAGCGAAGGGGAGGCCGCCTGCGCGAAGGCGAATTCATCCTCGTCGATGTCGCCGAGCGCGACGATGCGCGGCAGGATCACCGCGTCGACATCAAGCACGTCGAGGAAGATCTCGCGCGCCATGCGGCCGGCGCGACGGGTTGGCAGATAGAGCGTGGCCTCGGCAAGCCGTTCGGGCTGCGCCCGCGGACGAAACCCCTCGATCAGCGCGCCGTCGACCAGCGCGGTGATGACGGTGCGCAGAAACGGCGCTGACGGGGGGACGTTGCGGACGCGCATGCAAGACTCTGATTCGGGATCAGGCATATCATGACACGGGCGGAGAGGGGCAGCGTCGGCTGCAAGCCTTCGTGTGAAAGGCTGACGTCAGGTGGCGCTGACCAAGACCGCTTGTTCGGCGGCCTTGACGGCGTCGGGCGTTCCGACATGCATCCAGACGCCCTCGAGCCGCAATCCGAACAGCCGTTCCTGCTCGTTGGCGCGATCGAATATTTTCGTCAGCGAGAACTCGCTTATGGACGTACCGGCGAACAGTGCGGGCGATATGATGGCGACACCGGCATAGACGAACGGCACGACCTGATTTTCTTTCCGCTTGCGCAGCGCGCCGTCAGGAAGCATCGCGTAATCGCCGCTGCCACCATAGCCGATGCTGCTCGCCGTCGGTGCCATCAGCAGCAGGATATCCATGCGCTCGGAATCGAAAGCTTCAGCCATCCGCGTCAGATTGGGGCGCGCACCGTCGATCCACATGGTGTCGGCATTGAGATGGAAGAACGGGGTCTCGCCGAGCAGCGGCAAGGCTTTAACCACGGCGCCGCCGGTGCCCAGCACCTCATTGCGCTCGTCGGAGATGATAATCCGCGGCTGGGTGCGATGAGCGACGTGATCGATGATCTGGTCCGGCAGATAGCGCACGTTGACGACTGCTTCGCCGACGCCCGCATCGGCCAGTTTGTCCAGCACGTGATCGAGCAGCGGCTTGCCGGCCACGGGCACCATGGGTTTCGGCATCCGTTCTGTCAGTGGCCGCATGCGCAGGCCGAGGCCTGCGGCGAGCACCATGGCTTTGGTCGGGGTGACGGGCATCCTCGGCAAGGTCTCCGGCGAGTCATGGTCGAGTCAGCGGATTGTATCACGGCGATCCGCGAAGCGCATCGATCAGGCGATAGCCGACTGCCGTGACGCAAGCGTGACGCGGAGATGCGGCGCCGGATCGGGGCCGATAGAGTATTTTCCGGCTAAGTGAAATCCGGTTCGCGTGAAGAAAATGCTCTCAATTAATAACGTGCGCGTATTCTGATCGCAAAACCGGTATCCCCTTTTGCCGAATACGCGCTAGTGGTCCCGTGGTTCTAACATTCGCATCCCGTTTCAGCAGGCCCTTGTGCGAATGTTAGAACCACGGGACCACTAGCAACTATAAGTTTCTAGTGGAGTTTTGGATTTGACATTCGCATCGCGAGACCGCGGCAGTGGGTAGCGAATGTCAAATCCACTCCGCTAGGTCAGGCGTCCGCGGCGGCGTCGTTGCGCCGGCCAGCCTTTTTCTTCTTGTCGTTCTGCTTCAGGAAATTGACGCCGATCTGGTCGCCATTGACCCAGGCCAGCTCGCAGCGGCGATAGGCGAGCCCCGTGGATGACAGCAACAGGAAGAATTCCTTCAGATGCAGGCCTTCGATGGGCCCTTCAACGGTCAACTTGGCGCCGGTCTCCGAAACATCCTCCATGGTGCAGTTACGGCGCCAGGTGCCGTCGATGCCCATCATGTGCGCGCCATATCCGCGCTCGAAGGTGACGCGTTCGCCCTTGCGCCGTTCCGCACCCATGGCTCGCTCCGTCGTCGAGGAACCGCACCGCCGTGCGGCTTAGAGTCGCGGAAGTTAGGACACGACCGCTAACAAGCCGTAAAGCAAATGATGTCAAGCCGCCGGAGGCGGAACGTGAGCCCGATACCAGGCCTGGGCCGCCGACAATGCGGGGTGGGCCAGTGAGCGAGTGAGATAGGTCCATATCCGGGGCTGATGGCGCAGATAGTGCGGTTTGCCGTCGCGCCGGTTGAGCCGCGCGAAGGTGCCCAGCAGCCGCGTGTTGCGCTGCGCCGACATGATGGCATAGAGCTCGGCGAAACCGGCGGGATCGAACGATGATCCGGGTTCCAGCCGCGCTCTCACGTAGCGGGCCAGCAAAGCGAGTTCGAGCGATTCCGGCACGTCCACCCGCGCATCCTGCAAGAGCGAGACGAGATCGTAGGTGGGGGGACCGAGCACGGTGTCCTGAAAGTCGATGATGCCGACCTTTCCGATGTCGCGCCGCTGCTCCAGCCAGATCAAGTTGGGCGAATGGAAATCGCGCAACACCCAGGTCCGGGGGGCCGCGGCCGGCTTCGCCAGCAACGCGCGCCATATCGCCTTGAACTCCGCGCGCATATCGCCGCTTGGCTCAACGCCGCGGTCGGTCAGATACCAGTCGAGCATCAGACCGATTTCGACGAGCATCGCCTCGGTATCGAACACCGGGATCGCATAGGTGAGGTGCGGCGCGACAGGAACGGCTTCGGGCAGCGTCCGGCAATGCAGCGCGGCCAGCATGTCGGTGGCAGCCTGATAGCGCTCGGCGATCGGCGTCGGCGGCGTGCCTTCGACGAAGCCCGCGCTGCCGAAATCCTCGGTGAGGAGGAATCCCGAATCCAGATCAGCGTGATGGATCACCGGCGCGGAAAAACCGTGGTCGCGCAACCCGCGCGCGATGGCGACAAAAGGTTTGACGTCTTCGGCGAGGTGCACGGCCGCGCTGTAGGACTTGCCATCGTGGATAGCGGGGCCGTCGGGCCGTTTCGGCGCGTTCATCAGGATGAAGCTGCCGTCGCCGCGCATCAGCCGGGCGTAAGAGCGCGTCGAGGCATCGCCGGCCATGCGTTGCCGCTTCGCATCGAGATATCCGGCGTCGTCGAGGAATTGCCGCAACGCCGCCAGCCGCGCGACCTGCGCTGTGGCCTTGCCGTAACCGGTGATTTCGGCGGCGCGGGCGGCCGAGCCGAGCGCGGGGCGATGGCTGAAGGCGATGTCGATTCGGTCGGCGGGTAAGGTGCCGGCTGCGCGCTCCGGCCATTCGATCAGCACCACCGTTCCCTCGGGCAGCGGCGCAAGGCCGATCTCCTCGAGTTCGCCGGGGCCGCTGATGCGATAGAGATCGGCGTGGAGCAGGGGATAAGATGGCAGATCGTAATGCTGCGCCAGCGTGAACGTCGGGCTCGGTACCTCGATCGTGTCGTCGCCGGCCAGGTAGCGGATCATGGCGCGCGCGGCGGCGGTCTTGCCCGCGCCGAGATCGCCCGACAGTGTGATGACGTCGCCGGGGCCGATCAGGAGCGCGAGGTCGGCCATCAGATGCGCGGTCGCGGTCTCGTTGGCGAGCGCGGTTGCGAATGTTGACGGTTCGGTCATTCCGCGGCGTTGCGATGCGCGGTCTGGTCGAGCGGGAAATCGCAAATGACCCTGGTGCCGCGCTTGACGGTCGGGTCGAAGTGCACGCGCCCGCCATGGAGTTCCACAAAAGAGCGCACCAGCGACAGGCCGAGGCCCGCGCCGCGATGCCGCGAGCCGTTGGCGTGGCTCTCGAACCAGTCGAATACCTTGTCCTTGACCTCAGGCGGAATGCCGGGGCCTTCGTCCATGACGGAAAATCTCACGCTGTGCTCGGTGCGCCGGGCGCTCACCGTAATCACGGCGTCCGGCGGCGAGAAGCCGGCGGCGTTGGCAAGCAGGTTATAGAGGACCTGGACGATGCGGCGCTCGTCGCCGATGAAGTTGCCGATGTCGGGATCGACATCGACATTCAGCGCGATGCGGTCGAGGGTCAGGCGGTCCTGAATGCCCGCCGCTGCCGCCGCGATGGTTTTGCGAACATCGACCGGCCCGAGTTCAAGCGTCATGGCGCCGGCGTCGATGGTGGCGAGATCAAGGATATTGTTGGTCAGCGCGAGCAGCGCATCGGTCGACGAGGTGATGTAGTTGACATACTCGGCCTGCTTCTCGGTGAGCGGCCCGGTGCCGGGATCGCTCATGAGGTGCGCGAAGCCGATAATGGTGGTCAGTGGCGAACGCAGCTCGTAGGAGACGTGATGGACGAAATCGACCTTCATCTGGTCGGCGGTCTCGAGCGCATCGTTGCGCTCCCGCAGCGCGCGTTCCACGTTCTCGCTATCGGTGATGTCGTGGAACGTCAGCATGGTGGCGCCGTCGGGTAGCGGCATGGTCATGCAGTCCAGCACACTGCCGTTCTTGCGCTCGAGCTTGAGCCGCACCGCGCTGCGATCGTCGATGCCGGTGACGGCGTTGCGGATCGTCTGCCATGCGTCATCGTCGTCGAACAGCGGCTTGCACCAGGCCTCGACGGTATCGATATGCGGCTGTTGCGAGAGCGCCTCGAGCGAGAGCTTCCACGTCTGGGCGAAGGCCGGGTTGAAAAGTTGCGCGCGGCCGTTGCTGCCGAATACCGCGACCGCTTCGCTCAGACTATCCAGGGTCTCGCGCTGCACGCTGATGAGCCGGTCGTAGCGCCGCGCAAGATCCAGGCTTTCCGTGACATCGTCGAACAGATAGGTGACGCCGCCTTCGGGGTTCGGCGTGGTGACGATGCTGAGCGCGCGTCCGTCCGGCAGATACCAGACGTCCTTGGCGGCTTCATTGGCGCGATAGGCTTCATGCAGGCGGGCCTTCCAGGCGCGGAAGTCCGGCTGCTCGGGCAATTTGCGCCCGGCGCGCAGCCGGTCGAGCACGCTGGAATCGTTGGGATTGCTGTCGAGAAAGGCGCGGTCGAGGTCCCACAGCCGACGATAGGAATCGTTGTAGAACGCAAGTCGTCGCTGGCCGTCGAACACGGCGACGCCGGATGACAACTGGTTGAGGGTGCGGCGATGCGCCTCCGCCATCCGCACTAGCGCCTGGCTCAGCGCTGCGGCCTCGCTGGCGTCGAGCGCGATGCCTGCGCTTCCGCCGGCGGCGCGAAGCGCGTGCACGTCACACATGCGCCGCTCGCCGCCGATCACGACCGGCAATCGCGCGGCAAACGCGGCTTGGTCGTCCAGCGCCCGCGCCATCGTGATGCGGTCGTCGCTGTCGAGCAGTTCGAGATTGCGCTGGATTGCATCGGCGGCATCGGCGGCATCGGTTGCGCACGCATAGGCGGCATTGGCGAAATTGAGGTTGCCGTCTTCGCCGCGGGCCCAGAGCGGCCATGGTGCCGCGGCTGCGAAGGTCCGCAGCATCTCGGTTTCTGCCATGAGGCTGTTGTGGCGCAACGTCATCTCGGCGAGGTCGCGCCGTAATCCGCCGAGGTCGCGGATACGCACGATGGCCTGGCCGCCGATAGCGCGGCCCATGGCTTCCACCGTCCGCCCGGTCGCCGTGAGCAGATTGAGCAGAAAGCCGTCCCCGGCGTTGCGCAGCGCATCGACCGCGTGATCCATCAGCAACGCCGGTTCCGGCGGCAACCAGGTTCCAAACGCAAGAACTCGCAAAGGCTGTTTTGCATCCTGCGGCAACAGCAGTGCGGTGTCGCCGCTGATCTGCGGGCGGTCCTCGCCCGCGCCCCAGGAAATCAAAACCTGCGGCTCTGCGAACAGCAGCGCGCGAAAGCGGTCGGCTTCCGATTGAAGTTCGCGGATTTCGGTGCGCAGCCGCTGCTCGTTTGTGGCGGCGCGGATGCGCGTGCGCATCAGCAGGATAGCGGAGACCACCGAGAAGCCGAGCACACCCAGCGCCATCGCCAGCGCAGTCAGATCCTGCCGGCTGAGATTCGTGAAGGTCTGGGTCAGCCGCTCGGACAAGCCCGCTTCTGTGGCCCATGCGGGCGATATGTCGACGAGGACTGCCGCGCCAGCGCCGGCGATGCCGCCCTGCACCAGCGAGGTGCATGACAGCAAGGTCCGACGCATCACCGCGACTACGCCCGACATGTTTGCCCCAAAACCGCACGACGATACGACCGGCAATCGCTCACCGTTCGCGAATCGACCGACATTATGCTTAAGCGGACTCGAGGGGTAAGAGTCCAGACCGTGAACGGGAATCCGGCGATGGAAAAATGCGCGGCCGCGACATTTCCGAAACGATTGTTGTAAAATTGAATCGGTTTTGCGAGTGGATGAGACGAGTCTTTGGATTCACTAGCGTCCGGTCGAACCGAAACCGCCGCTGCCGCGTGTTGTGGCCGATAGCGAATCAGCGCGCGCGAGTTCCACGCGCGCCACCGGCGCCACGATCATCTGCGCGATTCGCTCGCCACGCTGGATCGTGAACGGCTCTGTTCCGAGGTTGACGAGAAGCACGTTGATCTCACCCCGATAGTCGGCATCCACAGTGCCGGGCGAATTCAGCACGGTGACGCCATGTCGGGCCGCGAGGCCGGAGCGCGGGCGGACCTGCGCCTCGAATCCGTCGGGCAATGCAATGATCAGCCCGGTCGGGACCATCGCGTATTGTCCGGCTGCGAGAACCAGCGGCGTCTGTTCGGGAACCGCGGCCACAAGGTCGAGGCCGGCTGCCTGGCTGCTCTGGTAGGCCGGCAGCGGAAGACCCTCGGCGTGAGGCAATTGCTGAACGTCAACCTTGATAGGACTGCTCATATCGTCGATTCCGTCACGGTTGAGACGATGCGTGCGATCAGCATTGCGGCAACCTCTTCCTTGGTCATCACGGGAAAGGACTCGGCCTTGATCTCTCCGCCGACTCCGTCGCGCGTCAGCAAATGCACGGTGTTGCAGTCGCCACCCATCACGTCGGTCCCGGGCGAGACGTCATTGGCGACGATCCAGTCGCAGCCCTTGCGCATGAATTTCGCCTTCGCGTTGTCGATCAGATGCTCGGTCTCGGCGGCGAATCCGATAACGAGAGGCGGCCGCTTGTCGCGCAGGTTCGAGATGGTTGCGAGGATGTCCGGGTTCTCGACCAGTTGCAGCGGCGGTACCCCAGTTGCGGTCTTCTTTAGTTTCTGTGCGCCTTCGGAGGCCACCCGCCAGTCGGCAACCGCGGCGGTGAAGATCGCGATATCGGCGGGCAGCGAAGCCTCGACGGCCGCCAGCATCTCGCGCGCGGATTCGACGTGGATCACCGCGACGCCCGCGGGATCGTTGAGATCGACCGGCCCCGAGATCAGCGTCACGTCGGCGCCGGCGGCGTGCGCCGCCGCAGCAATGGCAAACCCCTGCTTGCCCGAGGAGCGGTTGGCGATGTAGCGCACCGGATCGATCGGCTCGCGGGTCGGTCCGGCGGTGACCAGCACGCGGCGGCCCTTGAGGGGCTGCGGGCGCGCGGGCCTGAGAATCCGCTCGGCGGCGGTCGCGATCTCCATCGGTTCGGCCATACGGCCGACGCCGGCTTCACCCGCCTCGGCCATCTCGCCTGCATTGGGGCCGATCATGGCGACGCCGTCGCGTGCGAGCTGCGCCACGTTGCGCCGTGTCGCCGGGTTGTTCCACATCAGCGGGTTCATCGCCGGCGCCAGCAGGATCGGCTTGTCGGCGGCCAGCAGGATCGCGCTGGCGAGATCGTCGGCGTGGCCTTGCGCCATCTTGGCCATCAGGTCGGCGGTCGCGGGCGCCACGACGATCAGGTCGCAGTCGCGCCCGAGGCGGATATGACCGGCGTCGAATTCGCTGCCGGGATCGAACAGGTCGGTGTAGACGCGGGTGTGGGACAAGGCACTGGCGCTCAGCGGCGTGACGAATTGCTGCGCAGCATTTGTCATGATGCACTGCACAATAAAACCGCGCTCCTTCAGCCGCCGGATCAGGTCGAGCGCCTTATAGGCGGCAATGCCGCCGCCGATAATCAGCGTCACGTTGCCCAAGTCACGGGACTTGCGTAATGATTTTTGCTCAGTAGAAATTGCTGCGCTGCGGTACTTTCGATCGCCCGTGGCAGCAGCCGAGGGAGTGGCGGCCGCTTCTCGCAGAATGACGCGGACCTCGTCCTCGACCGAACGGCCGTTGCGGGCGGCGCGCAGCCGTAGTTCGGCTTTGACGGCGTCGTCGAGTTTGCGGACGATCAGGCTGGCCATGATGCTCATGCGGTGAAGCGCGATAGCATCGATATCATCGATATGATTGCACTGCAATCAGATCGATCAATGCGCAGTCCAGAGCAAGCCCACGAGCGCCGCTGCGATGACCCACAGCGCCAGAACGCTCCAGCGGTGACTGCGCGCCTCAGCTCGTTTGATTGCCGCGATGGTGTCAGGCCCCAATGTCAGCCCTTCGCGAGCCATCGTCTCGAATTGCTCGATGAGAGAAACCGTTCGCGAGGCGATCGCGGGCAGCCCGCCGAGCACCCGGCCAAGCTCGCCGGCACCGGCCAGCGCGCCCTGCACCCGTCCGAGCGGCCCGAGGTTTTGCGTGATCCATTCGCGGACCACGGGGTCGGCCACCGTCCAGATGTCCAGCTTGGGATCGAAGCTGCGCGCCACGCCTTCGACCACCACCATGGTCTTTTGCAGCAGGATCAGTTCGGGGCGAGTCTGCATGTCGAACAGGCCGGTGACTTCAAGCAGCAGCGTCAGCAGCTTGGCCATCGAGATTTCCTCGGCGGTGCGATTGTGAATCGGCTCGCCGATGGCGCGGATGGCTTGCGCGAAATTCTCCACCGAATGATGCCCCGGCACGTAGCCGGCCTCGAAATGCACCTCGGCGACGCGGCGGTAGTCGCGCGTAATGAAGCCGAGCAGGATCTCCGCGAGGAAACGTCGCTCTTTCATCCCCAGCCGTCCCATGATGCCGAAGTCGACGGCGACCAGACGGCCCGAATCGTCGAGGAACAGATTGCCGGGATGCATGTCGGCGTGAAAGAAGCCGTCGCGCAGCGCATGCCGCAGAAAACTCTGGATTACCTTGCGGCCGAGCTCAGGCAGGTCGACCTGCGATTGCGCAAGGCGAGCGTGATCGTTCAGCGCGATGCCGTCGATCCACTCCATCGTCAGCACGTTGTGGGTGGTGCGGTCCCAGTCAACAGTCGGGACACGAAAGTCGGGATCGTCGCGGGTGTTCTCCGCCATCTCCGACAGCGCAGCCGCTTCCAGCCGCAAGTCCATTTCCATCGCCACCGATCGTGACATGGTGTTGATGACTTCGACAAGGCGCAGCCGCCGCGCTTCGGCGGAATGCGCTTCGGCTTCGTTGGCGACGAAAAAGAAATCGGAGAGGTCGCGTCGGAAGCGCGCGGCGACGTTGGGCCGCAGCACCTTGATCGCGACCTGTTTGCGGACGCCGTCCTTCTCAACCTCGCCACGATGGACCTGCGCGATCGAGGCCGCCGCCACCGAAGGTCCGAAACTTGTGTAGGCCTGTGCCACCGGCTTTTCCAGCGCGGCCGCGACCACGGCCTCGGCCTCTGCCTGCGAAAACGGCGGCAGCCGGTCCTGCAGGCTTTCCAGATCGCGAGCCATGGCGACGCCGACAACGTCGGGACGCGTGGCCAGGAACTGTCCGAGCTTGAGATAGGCCGGCCCGAGCCGCGTCAGCGCGCGCGACAGGCGCGGTCCCGATTTCGCGCCGCGGCGCTCGACCAATCGCGCCATCCGCAGGGCGAGTTGTCCGGGCGGCGGCACCAGCGAGGGATCGACGACGCCGAATACGCCCTCGCGTGCGAACACGAACGCGGCGCGGACTAGCCGCGCGGCATGGGTCAATGCGGAGATCACAAACGCCAGCCTGAGTGCAGTGCTACGATGCCACCGGAGAGGGTTTGCCAGCTCACGCGGGCGAAGCCGGCGTCACGGATCATGTCGGCAAAGGCGTTCGGCTTCGGAAACTTGCGGATCGACTCGACCAGATACTGATAGGAGTCGGCGTCGCCAGTGATGGCGCCGCCGAGCGGTGGGATCACCTTGAACGAGAACAGCTCATAAAGCTTGTCGAGGCCCGGCACATCGACCGTCGAGAATTCGAGGCAAAGAAACCGGCTCCCCGGTTTGAGCACGCGAAACGCTTCGCGCAGCGCGTGATCGATGCGCGGGACGTTGCGGATGCCGAATGCGATGGTGTAGGCATCGAAACTGCGGTCTGCGAATGCCAGCGTCTCGGCGTTGCCCTCGACGAACGAAACCTGATGATCGAGGTGCTTCTTGACCGCGCGTTCGCGGCCGACCGCGAGCATGTCCGGATTGATGTCGCAGACGGTGGCCCCAAATCCGCGGCCTCCGACTTTCGCCGCGCGGAAGGCGATATCCCCGGTGCCGCCGGCGACGTCGAGCAACGCGAACGTTGCATCGTTGCGCGGTGGGTTCAGCGCCGTGATCATCGCGTCCTTCCAGACGCGGTGCAGTCCGCCGGACATCAGATCGTTCATCAGGTCGTAGCGCTGCGCCACGTTGTGGAAGACGTCGTTCACCAGCGTCTGCTTGTCCCCCAAGGGGACGTTCCTGAAGCCGAAATGCGTTGTCTGGTCCGGTCGGTCCATGCCCATCTTCTCCATAACCGAACCATAGCCTGCCATGCTGCGCTGCGCTACAAGCGAGGCCCAACTGAGGCCGGATCGGTCGTCCACCGTGGTTAACCGGCGACATCGGAAGGCAGGCGTCCATGCCACCACAATTTGTTAGGGTGACCCCCACCCTGCGGATGTTCGATGTCCGGAAGGCGCGGGAGTTCTACCTTGAGTTCCTCGGCTTCAAGGTCGATTTCGAGCATCGGTTCGAGCCGGACCTGCCGCTCTATATGGGGATATCGCTGGGCTCGGTGGTGCTGCATCTCAGCGAGCACCATGGAGGCTGCGCGCCCGGCGCGCGGATCATCATCGAGACGACGGGGCTTGCGGATTATCAGGCTGGGCTGCTCACCAAGCGTTACGGCTATGCGCGGCCGGGATTGGAGCGCCAGCCGTGGGGCGCCACCATCATGACGGTGACCGATCCGTTTTTCAATTGGCTGGTGTTCAGTGAGGATGAAGTCGAGACGCCGGCTTGAGACGCCGAACACTCACACGAACCGAGCGAAGCTGTGCCTGAACTTCCCGAAGTCGAAACTGTTCGTCGCGGCTTGCAGCCCGCCATGGAGGGCGCGACCATCGTTCGCGCCGAAACCCGTCGCAAGGATCTGCGGTTTCCGTTCCAGAAGGATTTTGTCGCCCGCCTGGAGGGCCAGACCGTCACCGGGCTCGGGCGGCGGGCGAAGTACCTGCTCGCGGACCTCGCATCCGGCGACGTTCTCCTGATGCATCTCGGTATGTCCGGATCGTTTCGCGTGATTGACGCGGCTGGCGCCGTGGCTCCGGGCGATTTTCACCATCCGCGCAACGCGAACCGCGCTCACGACCATGTGAGTTTTACGATGTCCTCCGGCGCCAGCGTGATTTTCAACGATCCGCGCCGTTTCGGCTACATGAAGGTCATCGCCCGCGAGGTGCTCGATGACGAACCGCTGCTGAAAGGACTCGGTCCGGAGCCGCTCGGTAACGAATTTAGCGCGGCGATGCTGGCGCGCGCGTGCCGCGACAAGAAGACCAGTCTTAAGGCCGCGCTGCTCGACCAGCGCGTGGTCGCGGGGCTCGGCAACATCTATGTGTGTGAGGCGCTGTTTCGCGCGCACCTGTCGCCGCGCCGTCTCGCCGCGACGCTGGCTGCGAAAACGAGCGGGCCGACCGAGCGGGCCGAACGGCTGGTCGAGGCCATTCACGACGTCCTCAATCAGGCGATCAAGGCCGGCGGCTCCTCATTGCGCGACCATAGGCAGACGTCCGGTGAACTCGGCTATTTCCAGCATTCGTTTCAAGTCTACGACCGCGAGGGCGACAAGTGCCGGACCCCGGGATGCAATGGCAGCGTGAAGCGCTTCACCCAGAACGGACGCTCGACGTTCTGGTGTCCGACTTGTCAGAAGTAATCTGGTTCGGCCCAGCCGCCGCGGACCGAGCAGATGCGACGATTTACTTCCGTACGCAGATGATGCGGACCACCGCAGCTTTCGCGTCGGACGATCCGACAGCGGTCACCTTGTTCGCTTTCAGAAAGGCCTGCACGACCTCGGCCTGAGCGAGCACCGCCTGCGCGGCGGGCGTTGAAAGCCCGGCCACCGTCGCGGGCTTCAACAGCGCAAGGCCTGCGAATTTTCCGTTCGTATCGAGCGCAGCGGCGCCGGAAAAACCCGATGCGGGCGTCGGAGACAGTGCCGGTTCGCCGCCACCCTGCGCAACCGATGCCTTGACCCGGCTCACAGCGGAGCCGCCGCCCTGGTTTTGCGGATCGGCAATGCCGACGAGATCGACTCCGCCTTTCGCTGTGCCGCCATCGAGCGCGATCGGCTGCAATCCGTGCGCGCCGTAGATGCGCAGCAGCGTGAGGCCGTGATCCTTGTCGTCTGCGATCCTGTCGGCGTTGCCGTGGCCCGCGACGACGATCGATTGGCATCCGTCGACAACATCGAGATCGGTGACGATCGCGCCGTCGCTGCTGACCGTCACGCCCGTTCCGTACTCCACGGTCTTGCGCGGCGGCGGTCCGCCGTTTGCGGGAAACGGATCGAACGCGCTCGACATCGCGATCACTACAGGCTCCATGGTGCCTTCGGTGGCCTGATCGTAGAGGATCGTCAGAATGCGCGCCTCGCTGCCGCGGAGCTGGCCGCGCGCGTAGAATTTCTTCAGGCCCTGCATGCCCGAGAGCACGAAGAAGTCCGGCTTGACTGCGCTGTAGTCGATCTTGCGACCGACCGGCTCCTTTCGCTCGAGATCGGCGAGCTTCGCGGTTGTGAGATTAGCGTCCTTTCGGCGTGTCAGCATGATCTGGATCGTGCCGGTGGCAGAACCCCATTTCGTGCCGTTGCCATCGCTCGATTGCTGCGGCACCAGCCGGGCCGGGAGACCGAGCCGAGCGCCGGTGCCGGCATCGGTGATGGTCTTCCAGCCGACGTTGCCCCGCGATTTCCGCGCGGCCGCCGCTAGCACGCTACGTTCCTGCGGGTTGAGCACGCCGGTCTGCTTGCCACCCTGATCCTTCTGGAACGTCTTGATCGCAGCGATCAGACGGTCGCTGACCTCGCCGTTGATGATGCCGTTGTAGTGACCGGTCCATGCCAGATCGGACTGAAGTGTCTGGCGCTCTGCCGGCGCCATAGCGCTGGCGGTATCGGCCGGAGTTTGTGCCACGGGGTGGGCGGCCGCCAGTTTCGGCTTGGCGCGCCCATTGGTGCCGGCGGGCTGCGCCTCGGCGTAAACCGCGGTGGTCACGATCATCAATGCCGCCGCAATCGTCGCTCGCATGACAGCTTTCGTCTCCATTGAAACGGGGCTATTGAAACACATCTGCTTGGTCGGTAACAGCGGCTAGAGCTATTCTGGCTTTGATGGAATCAAAGCCGGGCTCCAGCTTTATGATTTGACGCGTTTTCTTGACGCGAACCGGTACCCACTTCGCTCGAAAACGCTCTAACGGGTTCAGGCCACGTTGCGGCGCTGGATCGAGACACGAGAACGGCAGGACGATGCTGAGTGCTGACGAACTTGAACGCTATGCCCGCCACATCGTGATGCGCGAGGTTGGCGGCCCCGGCCAGAACGCGCTGCGCAACGCGCGCGTGCTGATGATCGGAGCAGGGGGCCTCGGCGCGCCAGCGCTGATGTATCTGGCCGCCGCGGGCGTCGGTACGCTCGGCGTAATCGACGACGACACAGTCTCGCTGTCGAACTTGCAGCGCCAGATCATTCACACGACGCCCGATATCGGCAGTCCCAAGGTCGAGAGCGCAGCGGACAAAATCCGCGCGCTCAACCCGCACGTCGCATTCCGCGCGCATCATATGCGGCTGGATGCGTCGAACGCGGCGGCGCTCTTGGCGGATTACGACATTGTCGCCGACGGCTCGGATAATTTCGCCACACGCTATCTGGTGGCGGATGCCTGCTATCTGACGAAGAAGCCGCTGGTGACCGCTGCGTTAGGGGTGTTCGACGGATCGCTGACGACGATACGTGCTCACGAAAAAAATTCCGACGGCGAGCTCAACCCGACCTACCGTTGCCTGTTCCCCGAACCGCCGCCGGAGGGTACGGTGCCAAGCTGTCAGCAAGCCGGCATTCTCGGCGCGCTCGCCGGCGTACTCGGTTCGATGACGGCGCTGGAGGTCATTCGCGAGATCATCGGATTCGGCGAGGGGCTGGTCGGACGTCTGCTGATGGTGGACGCGCGCGCGATGCGGTTCGAGACGCTGAACTACAAACGCGATCCGTCAAATCCGCTCAACGGCGATCACCCGACCATCAAGGATTTGAGTGCGTATCGTTGAAGCTGCTTCTTCCAACCTCTCCCGCAAGTGGAGAGGGTGAAACGGCGGAGGCTGCGCGCCCTCAACGCCTCACAACATGCTCGGCAGAACGCGGTCCGGCGGCTTGTGAGCGTCGAGGAAGGTGCGGATGTTGATGATGACCTTCTCGCCCATCTCGACCCGGCCCTCAAGGGTGGCGGAGCCCATATGCGGTAACAACACCACCTTGCCGGCCTTGGCGAGGCGGACCAGTCGCGGGTTGACCGCGGGTTCGTGCTCGAACACGTCGAGGGCCGCGCCGGCGATCTCTCCGGCCTCGATCAGCTTGGTCAGTGTGTCCTCGTCGATCACCGTGCCGCGCGCGGTATTGACGATATAGGCGTCCTTGCGGATCAGCTTGAGGCGGCGCGCAGACAGCAGATGGAAGGTGGCCGGGGTATGCGGGCAGTTCACCGAGATGATGTCCATCCGCGCCAGCATCTGATCGAGCGAATCCCAATAGGTTGCGCCGAGCTCGTCGGCGATCTTCGGCGCCACCGGCTTGCGGTTGTGGTAGTGGATTTGCAGGCCGAAGGCGCGGGCGCGTCGCGCGACCGCCTGGCCGATGCGGCCCATGCCGATGATGCCGAGCCGCTTGCCGCCGAGTCGCCGGCCGAGCATCCAGGTCGGCGACCAGCCTGGCCAGTCGCCGCCGGCGGTCAGTAGCGCAGCGCCCTCGACGAAGCGGCGCGGCACCGCGAGAATCAGCGCCATGGTCATGTCGGCGGTGTCTTCGGTGAGAACTTTCGGCGTGTTGGTAACGGTGATGCCGCGCTCGTGCGCAGCAACGACATCGATATTGTCGACGCCGTTGCCGAACTGCGCGATCAGCTTCAGCTTGCAGTCCGGCTGTTTCAGCAGGGTCCCGGTGATCTCATCGGTC
This sequence comes from Nitrobacter sp. JJSN, assembly GCF_051912485.1. Lineage (GTDB taxonomy): Bacteria > Pseudomonadota > Alphaproteobacteria > Rhizobiales > Xanthobacteraceae > Nitrobacter. The sequence continues at coordinate 3,758,536 of NZ_CP196822.1, forward strand.
ACCGTCGAAACGAGAATATCCGCGGTACGGACGGCGTCCATGAGTTGGTCCGGCGTCATCGGCCGGTCGTCGAGATTGAGCCGCGCGTCGAACAGTTCGCGCATGCGGGTCTCGATCGACTCCGGCAGCTTGCGCGTGACGACAACCAGAGGCTTCTTCTTCACCGACATCTCTTGCTCGATTCCAATATTTTAGAGCGGGATGCGGGCGGAAAACCGCTACACATTTTTCTTCATCCCGCTCTGGTGTTCCGATTCCGAAACGGCTCCGAGGCAACCGCGCAATTCAGCGAATTCAGGTTCAGCCGACAGACTGTTCAGTCGCCGTTAACCCGCTTGTTCGAAACTGCAGCGCCTGCAGATTTCAGCGTCTGTCTCCTTGGTTTCCCGGGTCCCTCGCATCTTTCGTGCAGTTTCCCGGTCGCCCGGTGTTTGGTCCTCTCTAGCAGAAGGCTGGGCCAAGACAAGAACCCCGGGTCCGGAACACGGACCGGCCGGGATCGGGCGGCGTGGTGGGCTTTCGCAGGGGCGGTTGATAATGGTGAAACGGCTTTTCATTTCGATGGTGTTCGCAGCTGCGATGCTGAGTGCGGTCGGGATCGAAACGGCCGCCAACGCCAAGGACTCCGCGCTGTCTACGAGCGGGCTTCCGATCCCGCGTTATGTGAGCCTGAAGTCCGACCATGTGAACGTCCGCGCCGGTCCGACCAAGGACAACGACGTCGCCTGGATCTATACCAAAGCCGGACTTCCCGTCGAAATCACTGCGGAATTCGAGAACTGGCGCCGCATCCGCGATTCCGAGGGAGCCGAGGGCTGGGTCTATCACTCACTACTGTCTGGCCGCCGCACTGCGGTCGTTACGATGAAGACCAAGGACGAGTTCGCGCAGCTGTATAACAGCGCCGATACCCAGAGCGCGGTCGCGGCCCGCGTGCAGGCCGGCGTTGTGGCGCAGGTCAAGCATTGCGCGGCGGGATGGTGCCATGTTGCGGGAAGCGGCTTTGACGGCTGGATCCAGCAGCAGAGGCTTTGGGGCGTCTACGCCGACGAAAAAATCGACTGAACGTCGCCGGGGCGTCGTCGGGATTGTTTGGTCAGATCGTCTATCAAAAAACAAATGCCCGGCGCGAGGCCGGGCACAATGAACATCGATCAAATTGCAGTACGGATCAGCGCTTCTTGCGCAGCCGAACCACCATGTCGATGCGGCTGATCTCGTAACCCTCCGGCACGTTCGGCATTTTCTGCAACACCAGATGCGGATCCGGGATGTCGACCAGCTCGTGATTGTTCTCGAGATAGAAGTGGTGGTGGGAGGTGACGTTGGTATCGAAATAGGTCTTGGTGCCATCGACGCTGACTTGGCGCAGCAGTCCGGCATCGGTCAACTGGTTGAGCGTGTTGTAGACCGTGGCGAGCGAGACCGGAACCTTGGCGATGGTCGCTTCTTCATAGAGCATTTCCGCCGTGAGATGGCGCGCGCCCTTGCCGAACAGCAACCAGCCCAGCGCCATGCGCTGCCGGGTCGGCCGCAGGCCAACCGATTGCAGCATTTCATTGACGTCGTGCCACGGACAGCCCGTCAGCGTCGGCTGCCGTGCGTGACTGATCGCCGCAACTTCAAGCTCTTCCGAGGCAACCATCACGATATTTTCGTTCATACTCACGCCATGCACCTGAAGCTCGTCGACGCCATTAGGTTTTTCACCCGGCACTATAAAAAACTATAGGAAAAAGGGCGCTTAGATGCAAGTTTTTCGCAACTAGAACGGCTCCAAACTGATGTCCCAGCAAAGGACTTTGCATGGGCACGGGGCGATGTGAAATGAAATTATATAAATAAATCAATATCTTATAATTTTACCATAAACTTCGACCCGGTTAGGGCGGTTCGGACGTTCTCGGTATTTTCTCTATAAATTCCTCAACTGAGCGTCGAACCGGGTCGCACGCCAACCAGGACTCTGCCGTTTCGTTGATTCGAAGCTTGCATCACAAAGGCGGCCGCGAGGAAATGCGAGCCAGCGCAATCGGGGCTGGTTTGACATTCACCACCCGCTTCGCAGCAAACCCGGCAAGCTCAAGAACTCCTGTCGCGGCGGGACGCAAATGTTGGAATCGGACCACTAGCCTCGCTTTGCCCCCCTTCGGACCCTGTGTTAGAGAGCCTCGCAGCGCCGATCCAAGACCGGCGCCCGTCTCAGGCGAAAGCCACACGTTTCGCGCGCCTCGCGAACCGTCATTCCTCGATGAGAGAAAGGCCAGGCAGGATGCAGGATCGGCGCAGCAGCTATGATTATGAGGGTTTGCTGGCTTGCGGCCGGGGCGAACTGTTCGGACCTGGAAATGCCCAGTTGCCGTTGCCGCCGATGCTGATGTTCGATCGGATCACCGAAATCAGCGAGGATGGCGGGGAGTTCGGCAAGGGATTGATCCGCGCCGAGCTTGACGTGAAACCGGACCTCTGGTTCTTCGGCTGCCACTTCAAGGGCGATCCGGTGATGCCCGGCTGTCTTGGCCTCGACGCGCTGTGGCAGATGGTCGGATTTTTTCTGGGCTGGACCGGCGGTGATGGCCGTGGCCGCGCGCTCGGTCTCGGCGATTTGAAGTTCTCCGGTCAGGTGCTGCCGCACGTCCGCAAGGTCGTATACAATGTCGACATTAAGCGCGTGATGCGCTCGAAGCTTGTGCTGGGGATCGCGGACGGGTGGCTTTCCGCAGACGGCGACATTATCTATCGCGCGAACGACTTGAAGGTTGGTCTGTTCAAGCAGGATGCTGCGCCGGGAACATAGGAGCCGATGGCTTCAAAGTCGGTGGCTCCGGCGATCGATGTAGGTTTAGGATTTTTGACGAGGGTGCCTTCATGAGACAGCGTAACGATAGTGCGAGGAGATCATGAGGCGGGTTGTCGTCACGGGGATGGGCATTGTCTCATCCATCGGAAACAACACTCAGGAAGTGCTAGCCAGTCTGTTTGAGGCGAAGTCCGGCATCACGCGCGCGGAGAAGTATGCGGAGCTCGGCTTCCGCTCTCAGGTGCAGGGTGCGCCGACGCTGAATTCGGCCGATGTGATCGATCGCCGTGCGATGCGCTTCCTGGCTGAGGGCGCGGCGTGGAATCACGTGGCGATGGAGCAGGCGATCCGCGACTCCGGGCTGGAGCCATCGGATGTCTCCAACGAGCGCACTGGAATCATCATGGGCTCCGGCGGCCCGTCCGCGCGTACGATCGTGGAAGCCGCCGACATCACCCGAAGCAAGGGACCAAAGCGGGTAGGTCCGTTCGCGGTGCCGAAAGCAATGTCGTCGACAGCTTCGGCGACGCTCGCGACCTGGTTCAAGATCAAGGGCGTCAACTACTCGATCTCGTCAGCCTGCGCGACCTCCAATCACTGCATCGGCAATGCCTACGAGACCATTCAGATCGGCAAGCAGGACGTCATTTTCGCCGGCGGCTGCGAGGAACTCGACTGGTCACTGTCGGTGCTGTTCGACGCCATGGGTGCGATGTCCTCGAAATACAACGACACGCCGGCGACCGCCTCGCGGGCCTATGACGTCAGTCGCGACGGCTTCGTGATTGCCGGCGGCGCGGGCGTGGTGGTTCTGGAAGAACTCGAACACGCCAAGGCGCGCGGTGCGCGCATTTACGGCGAAGTCGTCGGCTATGGCGCGACGTCGGACGGCTACGACATGGTCGCCCCGTCGGGCGAGGGCGCCGAGCGCTGCATGAAGATGGCGATGTCGACCGTGAAAACGAAAGTCGACTACATCAACCCGCACGCGACCTCGACGCCGGCCGGCGACCCGCCGGAAATCGAGGCGATCCGCAAGGTGTTCGGCACCGGCGAGAAGTGTCCGCCGATTTCCGCTACCAAGTCGCTGACGGGGCACTCGCTCGGCGCGACCGGTGTGCAGGAGGCGATCTATTCGCTTCTGATGATGAACAACGGCTTCATTTGCGAAAGCGCCAACATCACCGAACTCGATCCGGTGTTCGCGGACATGCCTATCGTGCGTAAGCGTATCGACAACGCCAGAATTGGGACGGTGATGTCGAATTCGTTCGGTTTCGGCGGAACCAATGCCACGCTGGTATTCAAACGGCTGGATGCGTGACCCGTTCGCGCGGCAGCCGGGGAGGCCGACGACGGCAGCAGCAATAACGATTATGTCAAGATCTGGGTAAAGCGCGGAGCGCGTCTTGCGCGGACGTTCCGGGTCATCCAAAACCTTCCAACTTGTCCACGTCATCAAGACGTGGATGCCCGGCTTGGGGCGGGCATGACGGAGTTTCGCATGACACACCTGATGCAAGGCAAGCGCGGCCTGATCATGGGGGTCGCCAACGACCACTCGATTGCCTGGGGCATCGCCAAGACGCTGGCGGCGCATGGCGCGGAACTGGCCTTCACCTACCAGGGCGAGGCGCTGGCGAAGCGCGTCAGGCCGCTTGCGGAATCGGTTGGCGCCAACCTGGTGCTACCCTGCGATGTCGAGGACATCGCCTCGGTCGACAAGGTGTTTGCCGATATCGGCAATGCCTGGGGCAAGATGGATTTCCTGGTGCACGCCATCGCGTTCTCCGACAAGGGCGAACTGAACGGGCGCTACTCCGACACCACCCGCGAGAATTTCGAGCGCACCATGCTGATCTCCTGTTTCGCCTTCACCGAAGCCGCGAAACGCGCGGCCGCGTTGATGCCGGACGGTGGCAGCATGCTCACGCTGACCTATAACGGCGGCGATCGCGCGATGCCGAACTACAACGTGATGGGCGTCGCCAAAGCGGGGCTCGAAGCGTCGGTGCGCTACCTGGCAGTCGATTTTGGCGAGCAGAACATCCGCGTCAACGCTATTTCCGCCGGCCCGATCCGCACGCTGGCCGGGGCCGGGATCGGCGATGCGAGGTTTATGTTCGCGTTTCAGCAAAGACATTCGCCGCGACGGCGGGGCGTCAGTCTCGATGAACTTGGCGGCGCCGGGCTCTATTTATTGTCGGACCTGTCCGGCGGCGTCACGGGCGAGATTCATTTCGTCGATTCCGGCTACAACATCATCGCGATGCCTCAGCCGGACGCGTTGCGCAGCGATGGTATCCGCAACGGCGCATCGAACGAGACGAAGTAGTTCTCCGAAGCGGGGCGGCAAGTCGCGTCTTCCACCTTCCACCTTCCACTAAAGCGGGATGAGGAAAAGTGTGTAGCGGTTTTCCGCCCGCACGCCGCTTCTCAAAATAGTGGAATCGATCACGTTCATGATTTTGGATCGATTCGATCCAAAATCATCGTGACCAAGGGAAGAAGCTGAATCAGCCTGCCGCGATTTTCTGCGCGCGTTGAAACGCCGGCCGCGCCACGCAGCGGTCGATGTAGCGATCGAAGGCCGGGCGCGGCGGCACCATCTTGAACTCGCGGATCGCAAAGTTCAGCCCGGAGCCGATCACGATGTCGGCGGCGGAAAAATCGTCGCCGAGGATCCACGGCCCCGTTTCCAGCGCCTTGTCGAGCACGTCGAACACCTGTGTGGCATCTCCCCACGCTGCCGTGCGCGAGGGCACATCGATCTTGGTGAAAATCTGGATCAGCGCCGGTTCGATGCAACTCGGTCCGAAGAACAGCCATTGCAGATATTTCGCCCGGCGCGCATCGCCGAGCGGCGGGGCCAGCTTCGCATCCGGAAAACGCTCGGCGACGTAGGCGCAGATCGCCGCCGCCTCGGCGATCGCGATAGCGCCATCGGTGAGCGCGGGTACCTTGCCCATCGGGTTGATGGCGAGGAACTCCGGCGTCTTTTGCGCGCCGGTGGAGATGTCGGTCAAAACCCGCTCGTAAGGCTGCCCGGCTTCCTCCAGCAGCCAGAGTGCACTGAACGAACGCGAGCGTGGCGACCAGTAGAGTTTCATCATCGAGCAGTCATCCTTTCTTCCAGCGATCGTTTCGTCGTTCGGCATAGCAGGATGGGATGGCCATCGCGACATACATGAAAGCCCCTGCGAAGATATCGCAGGGGCGTGGTATTGAGCCGCTTTTACGGCGAGCGTCGCTCGCTGACGTGGCAATCAGGCCTTGAGATCGAAGCGGTCGGCATTCATCACCTTGGTCCAAGCGGCGACGAAGTCTTTTGCGAACTTTTCCTTTGCGTCGGCGCACGCATAGACTTCCGCAAACGCGCGGAGCTGGGAGTGCGAGCCGAAGATGAGGTCGATGCGGGTAGCGGTCCACTTCGGAGCGTTGGTCTTGCGGTCGCGGCCTTCGTAGACGCCCTCGGCGTTTGGAGGCTGCCACTCCGTGGCCATATCCAGCAGGTTGACAAAGAAGTCATTCGTCAGCTGGCCCTGCTTGGTCGTGAAGACGCCGTGCCTGGAGTCGCCGGCATTGGCACCGAGTACGCGAAGACCGCCGACCAGCACCGTCATTTCCGGTCCGGTCAGCTTCAGCAATTGCGCGCGATCCACCAGCGCTTCCTCGGGGGCCATGAACTGGTGCCGTTTGCCGATGTAATTACGGAAACCATCGGCACGCGGCTCCAGCGGAGCGAACGACTCGACGTCGGTCTGGTCCTGTGACGCATCCATGCGGCCCGGCGTGAACGGCACCTTGACGTCGATGCCGGCATCCTTTGCCGCCTTCTCAACTGCGGCATTGCCGCCGAGCACGATCAGATCGGCAAGCGAGACCTTCTTGCCCAAGCTTTTTTGAATCCCTTCGAGCTTCGACAGCACCGTCTTGAGCTGCGCTGGCTGGTTGACTTCCCAATCCTTCTGGGGGCTCAGGCGAATGCGCGCGCCGTTGGCGCCGCCGCGCTTGTCGGAGCCGCGGAAGGTCGAGGCCGAGGCCCAGGCAGTCGAAACCAGTTGCGGCACGCTCAGGCCGGAAGCGAGGATCTTTGTCTTCAGGTTTGCGATGTCCGTGTCGTTGACCAGCTCATGATCAGCGGCCGGGATCGGGTCCTGCCAGATCAGCACTTCCTTCGGCACCAAGGGACCGAGATAACGCTCGCGCGGTCCCATGTCGCGATGCGTGAGCTTGAACCAGGCGCGGGCGAATGCATCCGCGAACTGGTCCGGATTCTCGTGGAAGCGCTTCGAGATCTTTCCGTAGGCGGGATCAAAGCGCAGCGACAGGTCCGTCGTCAGCATGGTCGGCACATGCATCTTCGACTTGTCGTGGGCGTCGGGTGTGATGGCAGGAGCGTTTTTCGCCTGCCACTGGTGAGCGCCGGCCGGGCTCTTGGTCAGCTCCCATTCGTATTTGAACAGCGTATCGAAGAAGTTGTTGTCCCACTTGGTTGGCGTTTGCGTCCAGGTGACTTCGAGACCACTGCCGATCGAGTCGCAGCCCTTGCCTGTGCCGAATTTGCTTTTCCAGCCGAGGCCCTGATCCTCGATCACGGCGGCTTCCGGCGCCGGGCCGACCAGCGATGCATCGCCGGCGCCATGGGTTTTGCCGAAGGTGTGGCCGCCGGCGATCAACGCGACGGTCTCCTCATCGTTCATCGCCATGCGGAGAAACGTTTCTCGGATGTCCTTGGCGGCCGCGAGCGGGTCCGGCTTGCCGTTCGGTCCTTCCGGATTGACGTAGATCAGGCCCATCTGCACCGCACCGAGCGGTTCGGCAAGCTGACGTTCGCCGCTGTAGCGCTCGTCGCCCAGCCACGTTCCTTCCGGACCCCAGAACAGTTCCTGCGGCTCCCATTCGTCGACGCGGCCGCCGGCGAAACCAAAGGTCTTGAAGCCCATCGATTCCAGCGCGGCGTTGCCGGCTAGAACGTAGAGATCGGCCCAGGAAATCTTGCGGCCATACTTCTGCTTGATCGGCCACAACAGGCGACGCGCCCTGTCGAGAAGCACGTTGTCCGGCCACGAGTTCAGCGGCGCAAATCGCTGCTGACCGCCGCCGGCGCCGCCGCGGCCGTCAGTGATGCGATAGGTTCCGGCGCTGTGCCACGCCAGGCGGATCATCAGTCCGCCGTAATGACCGAAATCGGCCGGCCACCACTCCTGGGAGTCCGTCATCAGCGCCTTCAGATCCTTGATGACGGCGTTCAGATCGAGACTCGCGAACTCCCTGGCGTAGTCGAAGTCCTTGCCCATCGGATCGGACAGGTTCGAGTTGTGATGAAGGACCTGAACGTCCAGTTGCTCCGGCCACCAGTCGCGATTTCTGTGTCCGTGACCGCCTGTGATCGGGCATTTGCCCGCGTTTTTGTCGTCCGTCTTTGCGTCCATGGTTTGTCTCCGATGCTGTGCTGTCGCGTTGCCGAATAGCCGGCCATGGCCCAAGGCCGCGGTCACCCGATGGAGACGTCAGCGCGAGCAGCGTCAGCCTGTCCGGGTGCGCCGGCGCCGGTGCTCGGTAGGGTTTGGTCACCTAAGGCCGCAGTCCTCCGGCAACGCGAGGGTGGCCAGAGTTTGGGAGATAACCGTCATCAGGTCCAGTCGAATTGCCTTTGCATCGCGATAATCTTATCTTATCGAGAATGGTCACGCTCAAACAGCTCCGCTACCTCGCCGCGCTCGCGCGCCACGGCCATTTCGGACGTGCCGCAGAGGCCTGCGCGATCACCCAGCCGGCGCTGTCGATGCAGATTCGGGAGCTGGAACAATTTCTCGGAGTCACCCTGGTGGAGCGGCGGCCGGGCGAGGTGATACTGACCGAGATCGGCCGGGAGATTTCCCGCCGCGCTGAAGACGTGCTGGCGTCGACGCGTGATCTCGTCGACGTCGCCCGCCATCGTGCCAGGCCGCTGACGGGGCGCTTGACGCTCGGCATTATTCCCTCGCTCGCGCCCTACCTGCTGCCGCGCATGTTGCCGGCGCTGCAATCGCAGTTTCCGGACTTGCAGCTCGAATTGCGCGAGACGCAGACCCGGCTGCTCGTCGAGGAGATCAAGGGCGGTGCGCTTGATGCAGCGATGCTGGCGCTGCCGCTCGGCGAGCCCGACATCGATACGATGGAGCTGTTCGACGATCTGTTCCTGCTGGCAGTGCCGGCGAGCGATCCGCGGCCTTGCGAACGCCACGTGGCTGCGCGCGACATCGATCAGTCGCGCCTGATCCTGCTGGAGGACGGCCACTGCCTGCGCGATCAGGCTCTGGCTTTCTGCGCCTCGATCCCGCGGGCACCGGCACCGGGCAGCACGGGCATGACGTTCGGCGCATCCAGCCTCGCGACCGTGATGCAGATGGTGGCCGGCGGTTACGGCGTGACGCTGATCCCGCAGATCGCTGCCGATGTCGAGGCGCGCGACAGCCGCGTGAAATTTCTGCGGCTGGAAGAGCCGCAGCCCGGACGCAGCATCGGGCTGGCGTTTCGCAGGACGTCTCCGCGCAAGGCCGATTTCACAGCGCTGGGGGATGTGGTGAAGGGATGCACGAAGGCATAGCAGACACGGACGTCATACTCCGCGAAAGTGGAGTATCCAGTATGCCGTGGCTTCACTGTAAATACTTGCGAATACTGAATCGCCGGCCGGAGCCTGTCATCGGGCCGGCGAAGCCGGACCCGTTGGCGGGGGATCGACGAGCGGCGTGCGGGAAACAAAAAGGGCGGCTCGAAAGCCGCCCTTTCGTAATCCTAACAGTGCCTGACGACACTTACTCGCCGGCGGCCTCGCGTGCCGGCGCCTCGGCCTTCTGTTTGGCCTCGAGGTCTTCGCCGGTCTCCTGATCGACCACCTTCATCGACAGCCGCGTCTTGCCGCGATCGTCGAAGCCGAGCAGCTTGACCTTGACCTTGTCACCTTCCTTGACGATGTCCGAGCTCTTCTGCACGCGGTTGTTGGCGAGCTGGCTGATGTGGACGAGGCCGTCCTTGGCGCCAAAGAAGTTCACGAAGGCGCCGAACTCCATCACCTTGACCACGGTGCCATCGTAGATCTGGCCGACTTCCGGATCGGAGGCAATCGACTTGATCCACTTGATCGCGGCCTTCATCGCTTCGCCGTCGTTGGACGCCACCTTCACGGTGCCGTCGTCCTCGATGTTAACCTTGGCGCCGGTCTTCTCGACGATTTCACGGATCACCTTGCCGCCGGTGCCGATCACTTCGCGGATCTTGTCGGTAGGGATCTTGAAGGTCTCGATGCGCGGCGCGTATTCGCCGAGCTCGGCGCGGGCATTGGTCAGAGCCTTCGCCATTTCGCCGAGGATGTGGATGCGCCCGTCCTTGGCCTGGCCAAGCGCGACCTTCATGATCTCCTCGGTGATCCCTGCGATCTTGATGTCCATCTGCAGCGAGGTGATGCCGTTTTCGGTGCCCGCCACCTTGAAGTCCATGTCGCCGAGATGATCCTCGTCCCCGAGAATGTCCGACAGCACCGCGTAACGGCTGCCTTCGAGAATGAGGCCCATGGCGATGCCCGCCGTCGGCCTCTTCAAGGGAACGCCCGCATCCATCAGCGATAGCGAGGCGCCGCAGACCGAAGCCATCGACGACGAGCCGTTCGATTCGGTGATCTCCGAAACCACGCGGATGGTGTAGGGGAACTCGTGGTGCGGCGGCAGCACCGGATGGATCGCGCGCCACGCCAGCTTGCCGTGGCCGATCTCGCGGCGCTTGGTGCTGCCGAGGCGGCCAGTCTCGCCGACCGAGTAGGGAGGGAAGTTGTAGTGCAGCAGGAACGTTTCCTTGTACGTTCCCGACAGCGCGTCGATGTACTGCTCGTCCTCGCCGGTGCCGAGCGTGGTCACGACCATCGCCTGGGTCTCGCCGCGGGTGAACAGCGCCGAACCGTGGGCGCGCGGTAATATGCCAACTTCGGCGACGATGTTGCGTACGGTCTTGACGTCGCGGCCGTCGATGCGCTTGCCGGTGTCGAGAATATTCCAGCGGACGATCTTGGCCTCGAGATGCTTGAACACGCCGGCGATGCGGAGCTTGTCGTATTTCGGCTCCTGTCCTTCCGGGAAGTAATGCGCGATGACCTTGGCCTTGGCGGCGGCAACGGCGTTCTGACGCTGCTGCTTGTCGGCAATGGCATAGGCCGGGCGCAGGTCGCCTTCGATCAGGCCGAGCATTTCCTTCTCGATTGCGCTGTCGTCGGCCTGGCTGACTTCACGCGGCTCTTTCGCGGCCTTCTCGGCAAGCTCGATGATGGCGTTGATGACCGGCTGAAAGTGACGATGGCCGAACATCACGGCGCCGAGCATGATGTCTTCGCTCAGCTCCTTGGCCTCCGATTCGACCATCAGCACGGCGTCAGCGGTGCCGGCGACGACCAGCTCGAGCTGGGTGTCGACCATTTCGTCGAGTGTCGGGTTGAGAACGTACTCGTCGTTCATGAAGCCGACGCGGGCAGCGCCGATTGGGCCCTTGAAGGGTGCGCCGGAGAGCGTCAGCGCCGCGGATGCAGCCACCATCGCCAGCACGTCGGGATCGTTCTCCATGTCGTGCGAGAGCACGGTGACGATGACCTGGGTCTCGTTGCGCCAGCCATCGGCGAACAGCGGACGGACCGGGCGGTCGATCAGGCGGGAAACCAGCGTTTCCTTTTCGCTCGGGCGTGCTTCGCGCTTGAAATAACCACCGGGAATACGGCCGGCGGCGTAGGTCTTCTCCTGATAATCGACGGTGAGCGGCAGGAAATCGACGCCTTCGCGCGGCGCCTTGGCGGCGACGACAGTGGCGAGCACGACCGTCTCGCCGTAAGTGGCCACCACGGCGCCGTCCGCCTGGCGGGCGATCTTGCCGGTTTCGAGTTTGAGCGGCCGCCCGCCCCAGTCGATCTCGACTGTATGCTTGTTGAACATTGTTTTGTCTTTCATGGGTTCACGGAGCACGGACGCCAAAACGCAAAAACCATGCGCAAGATTGCGGGACGTTGGCCACAACGATCGTTGCGGTGTCAGCGTCCGGCGATCCTGCCATGGTCTTCAGGTTTTGAATGGCGTCCATCCTCCCGATGGTACGGGCATTTGACCCGTCATCGCCCAGCTGCCGGATTGCTGCTGGACACGCTCTTCTTTAGGCGTGATCTGTTTTCCAAAAACCGGATGTCGATTTTCGCAGATCGCGCATGGCGTGGACATTCACGTCCACGCATCACAGCGCACAGGGATGCGCGCAGACTTTGCTCAGCGGCGGATGTTGTGCTTCTCGAGCAGAGCCTTGTAACGCGCCTCGTCCTTCTTCTTGATGTAATCGAGAAGGGAACGACGCGTGGAAACGAGCTTCAGGAGGCCACGACGGGAGTGATTGTCCTTGGTGTGGCTCTTGAAATGGTTCGTAAGATTGGAGATGCGTTCCGACAGGATCGCGACTTGAACCTCCGGCGAACCGGTATCGCCCGACTTGCGGGCGTTCGACTTGATGATTTCCGCTTTGCGTTCCGCGGTCACCGACATCGTTAGCCTCTTTCGTTGCGGCCGGAGCTGGCTGTCAGCCCGGTCAGGTTGAACACGCGCTTGGGGATGAGTTCGCCGTGCCCCAGTTCGGCGAGGGCCAACAACCGGCCTGCCACCGTGACATAGACTATGCCGCTACTCTGGGGCGCATCCCGTCCGCGCAACAAGACGGCTTGGCCCCGATGGAGCCTTGCCGCATCAGCCCGAGTGACGGCCAGCGCCGGGATGTCGTCCAGCGCGGTCTCAACGGGCAAAAGCGCGTCGGCGAGGTTTCCCTCGCCGGATGCGGCTCTATTGCACAAAGCCTCCAATTCTACCAGCGGAATCATGTCGGCCTCATCGAACGGGCCGACCAGCGTACGCCGCAGCGCGCAGATGTGGCCGTAACAGCCGAGAATCCGGCCGATATCGCGGGCCAGCGCCCGCACATAGGTTCCTTTTCCGCATTCGGCCTCGAACACGGAGCGGCCGTCATCTGTATGTTCTACGAGGTCAAATTGGTGAATCTCGACCTGTCGCGGCTGCAGGGCGACGGTCTCGCCGTCGCGGGCGAGGTCGTAGGCCCGTTCGCCCTGGATCTTGATCGCGGAATATTGCGGCGGGATCTGCTCGATCACGCCCGTGAAGCGCGGGAGCAGCGCCCGGACCGCGTCCGCATCAGGGCGGCTCTCGCTGGTCGCCGTGACCCGGCCTTCGGTATCGTCGGTATCGCGCTCCTCGCCCCACTGCACCGTGAAGCGGTAGCGCTTGCGGCCGTCCATGACGAAGGGAACGGTCTTGGTGGCTTCGCCAAGCGCAATCGGCAGGCCGCCCGAGGCCAGCGGATCGAGCGTGCCGGCGTGCCCGGCACGCTTCGCCGAAAACAGCCGTTTCACGACCGCCACCGCATGGGTCGAGGTCATGCCGATGGGCTTGTCGAGAACGACCCAGCCGTGCACGTCGCGCCTGTCGCGGCGCGGCTGGTTGTTCTGTTTCTTTCTTCCCTCGCCCGCTTGCGGGGCGGGGTGGCGAACCTCGCTCGCCGGGCGGGGACTCGCCTGGTGGGCTGCCGAGGAAAATTCCCCCTCCCCAATCCCCTCGGAGCGAGCTCGGCTCTCCTCGGCCCCCGAGCGAGAGGGGGAGCTGTCCTCGTCATGCGGCGATGTGTCGGAAAAATTATTTCCGCGATCAGAATTATTTTTCTCGGGCCCGTCCGATTCGCCGATTGGCGAATCGAATGCGCCGTTTTGCGTGGTCATGATCGTCAGCTTTCGTCCGAATCCGGTGCGAGGTCTCTCTGCACCGCAGGTGTTCTCAATAATTTCTCGATACGTTCCGCTTCGTCGAATCGTTCGTCAGCGCGGAAGCGGAGATCAGGTGCGAATTTCAGGTTAACGCGCCGCGCAATCTCGCCGCGCAGGAATTTCTTGTTGCGGTCGAGCGCCTCGATCACGTCAGTGGTGTCGCGGCCGCCGAGCGGCATCACGTAGATCGTCGCGAGCTTGAGATCGGGCGACATGCGGACTTCCGGCACCGTGATGAGATGCCCTTCAAGCACGGGATCATGAACGTGACCCTGTGCGAGAATATCGGCGATCGCGTGACGCACGGTTTCACCGACCCGCAACTGGCGCTGCGAGCCGCCGGGCTGTTTAGCTTGCTGATGATGGCGCGGCATGTACTGAAATCCAAATGTCGTCATCATCCGCGAATGCGGACGATCCAGTATCCGAAGCCTCAATGAGTTTTACGGGTTACTGGATGCTCCGCCTGCGCGGAGCATGACAGCTGCCTAAGCCTCGTTCGCCGTGAGATTCGGACTCACAGCGAGCGTTGAATGGTCTCCACGCGATAGCACTCGATAACGTCTCCGGGGCGCATGTCGCCGTAGTTCTCGAACGCCATGCCGCATTCCTGACCGGACTGAACTTCCTTCACTTCGTCCTTGAATCGCTTCAGCGTCGACAGTTTGCCTTCGTGCACCACGACGTTGTCGCGGATCAGGCGGACATGGGCGCCGCGTTCCACGGTTCCGTCGGTGACGCGGCAACCCGCTACTTTGCCGACCTTGGAGATGTTGAACACTTCCAGGATCTCCGCGTTGCCGAGCATGGTTTCGCGCAGCGTCGGCGCGAGCAGGCCGCTCATCGCCTTCTTCACGTCGTCCACGAGGTCGTAGATGATGTTGTAGTAGCGGATCTCGATGCCGTTGCGCTTGGCGGCGGCCGCGGCTTCCTTGTTGGCACGGACGCTGAAGCCGATGATCGCGGCGTTGAATCCTTCCGCCAGCGTGACGTCGGATTCGCTGATGCCGCCGACGCCCGCATGCAGGATACGCGCGGCGACTTCCTCGGTGCCGAGCTTTTCCAGCGAGCCGAGAATGGCTTCCAGCGAGCCTTGTACGTCGGCCTTGATAATCAGCGGGAAATCCTTGCGGCCCGCGGTTTTGAGTTGCGACATCATCTGCTCGAGCGAGCCGCGCATGCCGGAGGTACTGGCCGCGGCGTTTTCGCGCTTCTGGTGGGCGCGATAGCTCGTGACCTGGCGGGCGCGCGCTTCGTTCTCGACCACGGCAAGCCGGTCGCCGGCCTCCGGCGGTCCGTTGAAACCAAGCACTTCGACCGGCACCGACGGGCCGGCCTCGTCGACCGTATCGCCCTGATCCGAAATCAGCGCGCGGACGCGGCCCATTTCGGCGCCGGCCACGATGATGTCGCCGATCCGCAGCGTGCCCCGCTGGACCAGCACGGTGGCAACAGGGCCGCGGCCGCGGTCCAGCTTGGCCTCGATCACGGTGCCCTCGGCAGGACGCGATGCATTGGTTTTCAGATCGAGCAACTCGGCCTGAAGGGCGATCATCTCGAGCAGCTTGTCGAGGTTGGTCTTGTTCTTGGCAGAGACCTCGACGTCGACGACCTCGCCGCCCATCGATTCGACCTGCACCTCGTGCTGCAACAGTTCGGTGCGCACCCGCTCGGGTTTTGCGTCGGGCTTGTCGATTTTGTTGATGGCGATGATCATCGGGACCTTCGCCGCCTTGGCGTGATTGATGGCCTCGATGGTCTGCGGCATGACGCCGTCATCGGCGGCAACCACCAGAATGACGATGTCGGTGACCTTGGCGCCGCGCGCGCGCATCGCCGTGAACGCGGCGTGGCCGGGCGTATCGATGAAAGTGATCTTCTTGCCGCTCTCCGGCGAAGTGACCTGATAGGCGCCGATGTGCTGCGTGATGCCGCCGGCTTCGCCCGACACCACGTTGGCATGGCGCAGCGCATCGAGCAGCGAGGTCTTGCCGTGATCGACATGACCCATCACGGTGACGACGGGCGAGCGCGGCTCGGTGTCGGTGGAGACATCCACCACATCGAACAGGCCTTCCTCGACGTCGCTTGCCGCGACGCGCTTGACGGTGTGGCCCAGTTCTTCGGCGATGAGCTGTGCGGTGTCGGCATCGATCACGTCGGTGATCTTGTGCATCGCGCCCTGCTTCATCAGCATCCGGATCACGTCCACCGCGCGCTCGGCCATGCGGTTGGCGAGCTCCTGGATGGTGATCGCTTCCGGCACGATGACCTCGCGAATCAGCTTTTCCTTCGGCTCGTTCGAGGCATGACCCTTCAGCCGCTGGGTACGGCGGCGGAACGAGGCGATCGATCGTTCACGCACGTCGTCGGCGCTCAACGCCGTCACCAGCGTCAGACGGCCGCGCTGCTTGGCCGGCGCCGGCTTGGCAGCCGGCTTCGGCGCGATCACGGGACGTGCGGGGCCGCCACCGGGACGGCGGATCAGGCGCGGAGCCTCGTCCTCGTCGCTGCCGTCGGCGGCGACAGCAGCCGGGCGCGCCGGAGGTGCCGCGCGCGTGGTCGTGGCTGGTGCAGCCTTGGTCTCGGTTTCGCCGAAACGACGCTTGGCTTCGAGCTCGGCCTTGCGTTTGGTTTCCTCTTCCAGACGGTGACGTTCTTCCTCAGCCTTGCGGCGGGCCTCGGCAGCCTCGCGCTCGGCCTGCTCGATGCCTTCCTTGCTGTTGCGGCGCGCAGCCTCAGCTTCCGCAATCCGGCGCTCTTCCTCGGCGCGAACCTTGGCCTCGGCCAGCGCGCTTGCGCGCGCGCTGCGCTCGTCCTCGGTCAATGTGCGTAGCACCACGCCTGAATTGGCACGCGGAGCGGCTGGTGCCGCGGGACGCGCCGGCGGAGCCTTGGCGACGGGCGCTCTAGCGGCGACCGGTTCGGTGGTCCCCGCTGTTTCTGTGGCCGGAGCGTCGCCGCCGACCCGGCGCTTGCCACGTTTCTCGACCACCACCTGCTTGGTACGGCCGTGGCTGAAGCTCTGACGCACGGTGCCCTGCTCGACGCGCGGCTTGAGCGTCAAGGTCTTGCTCGGGCTGACGCTCAGAGTCTTGTCGCCAGGATTTTTCGTATCAACCATTCAGCAGTCCCAATCTTGTTGCGCCGTACGCGTTCGCACAGGTCGCGGTGTTAGAAAATTCTTGCCGTGTTCAGCTGCCTTGCCGCTGCCCGCCATCCCGGTATCGGACCAGGGTCTGGCTGCGCGACAGGAACGTCCCGCTCGCCGAGCCTGCGAGCAGGGCTGCATGTATCACATTTGACCGGCCCAGTGCCAAATCCAATTCTGCCGACGCCAGCGCGGTAATCACCGGGATTTCCCGCGTTTCGCCGGAATCCGCGGCCATTTTCTTAACAATACCGTCCAATTTCCGGATTCCATCGGCGGCGCCGTCCGCGGCGTGGAGCAGAATGGCCGCCTGACGCCGAAGGAGTGCGTCTTCGACCTTGGCAAAACCGGCGACGACCTGCCCGGCCTTGGCGACCATAGCCAGCGCGTCGATCGCGCTGCGCACCAGCGACTGCCCGGTCTCGTCGGCCAGAGACGCCGACGCGCGGACGTCCCGCTTGAAGCCCCGGCTAAACTGGTGACGACGGACCGCTTCCGCCACGGCGGCATGGGAGGCCGAGATCCAGAGGCCCCGGCCCGGAAGCTTGCGTTTCAGGTCGGCGATAACCTCGCCCGAAGGCGCCACCACAAACCGGATCAGTTCGCCGATCGGGCGCACCTGACGCGTGACCGCGCACATGCGCGTCGTCGCGGACCTGTTGGTCCGCGGTCCGTCGTCAAGATCTGCCGGTTCGGCGATGGCAAGCATGTTCGGGCCATTCTCCTTGTCATTGGCGCGAGGTCTTCGCGCAAAACCGATGTCTGCTTTCGCTGAACACAGGCCTCAAGCCGGTTGATCTTCGGCGGTAGCCTCCGCGGGTTTCGCAAGGTCGGCTTCGGTGATCCAGCCCGCGATCAGGCGCGCCTGCATGATCATGGTCTCGGCGTCCTCGCGTGAGATTTCAATGCCGTCGAAATAGCCCGCATGCTTGACCGCTTCGCCGTCCTTGCGCTCGGTCCAGCCGACCAGATCGTCGGTGGCGCAGCCGGCCAGATCCTCGACGTTCTTCACCTCGTTCTCGCCGAGTTTCACCAGCATTTTCGATGTCACGCCGGGCACCGCCTTCAAGGCATCGTCCACGCCAAGCTCCTTGCGTTTGTTTTCCAGCTCGGCCTCGAGCTGCTCCAGATATTCGCGGGCCCGGCTCTGTAGCTCGCCTGCGGTATCGTCGTCGAATCCCTCGATGACGGCGAGTTCCCGCGGATCGACCAGCGTCAGCTCTTCGACCGACGTAAAACCTTCCGACGCCAGCAGCTGGCCGACGACCTCGTCGACGTTGAGCGTTTCCATGAACATGCGGGTCGCGTTCTCGAAGTCGGCCTGGCGTCGCTCCGATTCCTCCTGCTCGGTCAGGATATCGATGTCCCAGCCGGTCAGTTGCGATGCGAGGCGCACGTTCTGTCCGCGCCGTCCGATCGCCAGCGACAACTGGTTGTTGGTATCGGGGACCACGACCTCGATCCGCTCACGATCCTCGTCGATCACGACCTTCGCGACTTCCGCCGGCGCCAGCGCGTTGACGACGAACGTCGCGATGTCCGGCGACCACGGGATGATATCGATCTTCTCGCCCTGCAACTCGTTGACGACGGCCTGAACGCGCGAGCCGCGCATGCCGACACAGGCACCGACGGGATCAACCGAGGAATCCCGGGAAATCACGCCGATCTTCGCACGAGAACCGGGATCGCGCGCCACTGCCTTGATCTCGACGATGCCGTCATAGATTTCCGGCACTTCCTGCGCGAACAGCTTCACCATGAATTGCGGATGGGTGCGCGACAGGAAGATCTGCGGACCGCGGGTTTCGCGCCGCACATCGAAGATATAGGCGCGGACGCGGTCGCCGTTGCGGAACACCTCGCGCGGCAGCATTTCGTCGCGGCGCACGACGGCCTCGCCGCGGCCGAGGTCGACGATCACGCTGCCGTATTCGACACGCTTGACGATGCCGTTGACGATGTCGCCGATGCGGTCCTTGAACTCCTGATACTGCCGGTCGCGCTCGGCCTCGCGCACCTTCTGCACGATCACCTGTTTGGCAGATTGTGCGGAGATGCGGCCATATTCCAGCGGCGGCAGCGTGTCGGCGATGGTGTCGCCGATCTGTGCGCCCGGGTTGGCTCTCTGGGCGTCCTTCAGCGAGATCTGGTTCGCGGCATTCTCGACCTGTTCGACCACAAGCATGTGGCGGGTGAGCTGGAGCTGCCCGGTCTTCGGGTGAATCTCCGCATGAACATCGGTCTCGCTGCCGTAGCGCGCCCGCGCCGCCTTGGCGATGGCGTCCTCCATCGCGGCGATCACGATGCTGCGGTCGATGGTCTTTTCTCGCGCCACCGCGTCTGCGATCTGCAGCAGTTCGAGTTTATTGGCGCTAACAGCGGCCATGACTTATTCTCCTTCGATGGGATCGATCTCGCCGCGCCGCAGTCTTTCTGCGGCCAGGCGATGTTCCTTGGTGTTCTTCGGTGGCGGCTTCTTGTGGGCTTTCGCCTCGCTCTTGGGTTTTGGTCTCGGCGCGTTGCGTCTGGTCGGATCGTTTTTCGCGTGCGGCGGAGGCGGTGGCAGAATGCCGAGATTCCGCTTCATCTCCCGTTCCGCGATCTTGCCCCGCCGCATCGATTCCGCAATCAATTCGTCGGTCAGAACCAGCCGGGCGTCGGCGATGTCCTCCATGACGAGCAGGACTTCCCCGTCGTCGTCCCGATGCAGCCGCAGCGCGTTGTCGGTGACGCCCTGAAGGGTGCCGCGAAACCGCTTGCGGCCTTGATGGGCGACCGCCATCTCGACCTTCACGAGGTGACCGGCGTGGCGTTCGAAATCGGACCGGCGTACCAGCGGCCGGTCGATGCCGGGCGACGAGATCTCCAGTCGATAGGCCTTGTCGATCGGGTCGGCGACATCGAGCACCGGCGACAGGGCCTTCGAGATCGCCTCGCAGTCCTCGATCAGCATGGTGCCGTCCGGCCGCTCCGCCATGATCTGGACCGTGCAGCCGGCTTCGCCCGACACCTTGATCCGCACCAGCCGGTAGCCCATGCCCTGCAAAACCGGAACCGCGACCGCCGCGACCCGCGCCGCGACACCAGGCTCGACCACCAGACGCGGCTCGTCGAGCAGCTCATGGTCCGGGATCTGGGCAACGGGATCGGTCATATTCAGGGTCAAAGGTCGGTCCGAAAGGGTAAATCTGACAGTCACTGGCTGGGCCGGCCATGTTGGCGTCCGGTCCGGCATTTGCTGCCTGAAAGGAACCTGGATGTGCCGCGGCGCATGAGGTCCGTTCAGGAAATAAAAAAGAGCGGGTCCGGAAGGGCCCACTCTCGATACGCGGTCGTATGAGAAAGTTTCAGCCGATATAGCTGTTTTCGCGCCTCTCGGCAAGGCCGGCGAGGGCGTGAGGGGTGGAATTCGCCGAGCGCGTCATTTGCTTTCGCGTCGAAACCGCAGATACGCGGCGCGGCGGCCCTCGCGCTCGGCTTTGCGGCCGTAGCGCGTCATGGTGTAGTCCGGCCACGGGTTGTGCCAGTCGGCGGCGCGTTCGGCGAGCCAAAGGAAATCCGGCGATCGCGCCAGATGCGACAGCGTCCATGCGCAGTAGTCGGCGATATCGCTGACAAAGCGGAATTCGCCGCCCGGCCGAAGCAAGCGCGCCATCTCCGTGATGGTCGCGTCCTGAACGAAACGGCGCTTCCAGTGACGACGCTTGGGCCACGGGTCGGGATGGATCAGGTCGATCCGCGCCAGCGAACCCTCCGGCAGCCACGCCAGCAATTCCGACGCGTCGCCGGCGAACAAGCGGATGTTGCCGATCTCGTGCGCTTCGATCTGCGCGAGGATCTTCGCCATGCCGTTGACGTAGGGTTCGCAGCCAATGAAACCGGTGCGCGGAAACGCCAGTGCCTCGGCGACCAGATGCTCGCCGCCGCCGAAGCCGATCTCGATACGCACCCCATCGACCGGCTGGTCGAACAGCGCAGCCGGCTCGGATGGTCCGGCTTTGTCAGGATCGAGGCTGAGGCGCGGCAGCAGATGCGCGATCAGGTCGCTCTGGTGTGACCGCAGCTTGTGTCCCTTGCGCCGCCCGAAAAATGAACCTTGACCGGACTCACGGGCGGTCCCGCGGCGAAGCGATGAAGCGTCATCGGCCGAAGGACGAAAGTCGTGAGGATCGGAAGTGACAGCTGTCATCGCAACGGTTGGGTGGGAGGAGGGTGCAAAAAGGCTACCGCCTAATTCACTCCACTATAGCGTTTTCGAGCGAAGTGGAATCCGGTTCGCATGAAGAAAACGCGTCAGATCAATAAACTAGCGTCTTTCACGGTTACCATGAAACGGTGAAAGACTCTAGATCACGATGATTTTGGATCGAATCCATCCAAAATCATGAACGTGATCGATTCCAATATTTAGAGCGGGATGTGGACCAAAAACGCTACACACTTTTCCTCATCCCGCTCTAGCGCCGGTCGGGCGCTTCGCGGGACGCAATCTGCTCGACCATGTCGACGATGCTGCGGCGGAGTTTCGCGTCGGTGATCCGCGTGAATGCGCGGGTCAGCGCGAGACCTTCGGAGGTTGCAAGAAAATCGGAGACGTAGGCAGGGGATGGCGCGTCGCTCAGACCTTCGGCCCTGGCGATGCCTGCGCCGGGGCTGCCCTCGAACAGAAACGAGACGGGGACTTGCAGGATTTCGGAAATCTGCTGGATGCGACTCGCGCCGACGCGATTGGTGCCTTTTTCGTACTTCTGAACCTGCTGAAATGTCAGTCCGAGAGCCTCGCCAAGCTTTTCCTGACTCATGCCCAGCATGATGCGGCGCATGCGCACACGGCTGCCGACATGCTTGTCAACAGGATTGGGCGCCTTGGTCGACATCTCCTTGGTCTCCTCAAATGGGGAGCGATCCGTGGCATACGCTCCGGGTGCCAATATCGTCAAACTGAACTCGATCACGTGATAAAAATTTGCGGTTAATCTCGGGCGGTTCCATCCGTCGCATTATACCAGTCGTACAAATTGTTACACGAATTATATCGATCGTGCGAATGGAAGCGCTGTATCGCATTTCCAGCGGCGTCTCTGCGTACGCTGCCCCCGTCAGTGCGCGCGACGCCGTCGAATCACCAAAACAAGCGCGATGGTCACCATCATTGCGGCGGGAATATCGCCTGCGCGGGCGTAGAGCGTCGGTGACATCGCGACCGGCAGGCGGGAATCCAGCACGCCTTCGACGCCGAGATCGAGCCGTGCGACAATACGTCCTACGGAATCGGTGACCACCGAAATACCGGTGTTCGCCGCCCGCACCAGGGGAAGTCCTTCCTCGATCGCCCGCAGCCGCGCTTGTTGAAGGTGTTGATGGGGCCCCGTGCTGATCCCGAACCAGCCGTCGTTGGTGAGGTTGACGATCCAGCCAGGCCGGCCGCCGCGGGATTCGATGTCCCCCGGAAAGATCGCTTCATAGCAGATCAGCGGGAGCACGCTCGGCGCATTTGGAAGTTCGATGGTCCGCCGACGCGTCCCCGGAATGAAGCCGCCCTGGACCTTGGTGAGTTGAACGAAGCCGAGCTTTTCCATCAGGCCCTGGAACGGCAGGAATTCGCCGAACGGCACCAGGTGGAGCTTGTCGTAAATCGACAGAATGCTTCCGTCGTCGTCGATGACATAGATCGAGTTGTAGGCGCGGGTGATCCTGGCGCCCGGCGGCAGATCGGGCGCGCGCACCGAGCCGGTAATCAGGATCGTACCCTTCGGCAAGAGATCCGCGATCTGGGCCATGGCGTCGGCTTCGCGGGCGAGAAAAAACGGGAATGCCGATTCCGGCCAGATCAGGACGGTGGCGCCGCTGACGCCGGTCGAGTCCGGTCCGGTGGCGCGGTCGGAGAGCGTCAGATATTTCTGCATCACCGCCGCCTTGGCGGAATAGTTGAAGCGTGCGTCCTGCTCCAGATTGGGCTGCATGATGCGCAGCTTGACGTTGTCTGCGAATTCCGTCGGATGACGCGACAGTCTCACCGCGCCGTAGACGCCCATGGCGACGAGCAGGATGACGGCGGTGACAGGGGCGATCCATGATCTTCGGCTGCGTCCGTCGATCAGCACGGCGGGGCTTGCGAAGATCGCGACGCTCAAAAATGTCAGACCCCACAGTCCGATCAGCGACGCCGTTTGCGCCAGCGCCAGCGGCTCGGTCAGCGCGTAGCCGAATGCATTCCACGGGAATCCCGTCAGTGCATGCCCGCGCAGCCATTCACCGACCGTGAGCGCCACGGCGAGGGCGAGAATGCGCGAGGCGTCCTTGGGCCAGATCCAGCGCGCCAGCGCAAAGCCGAGCGACGTAAAGAGTGCGAGATATGCCGGAAGGCCGATGACGGCGAACGGCATCAGCCATGCGAAGGTCTGGGCATCGACCAGAAAGGCGTTGCCGATCCAGTATAGCCCTGGAACGAAATAGCCGAAGCCGAACAGCCATCCCGTGAGCGCTGCGGCCGGTACGCCGCCGAGACGTCCGGCGCCTGCGCCGTCGATCAGCCAGGTCGCGATCGGAAAGGTGACGAACAGCACGGGCCAGATGTTGAACGGTTCCATCGCAAGCGCAGACGCGGCGCCGGCGAGAAGCGCAATGACGGCGCGCTTCCAGCCCCATGACAGAGTGACGGCAAGGCCAGCGGTTCGGACGCTACCTGCAATATTCACGGGTTTTCGCCTCCATCGCCTGGCGACGAGGGAGACGCCGGGTCGCCCTGCGGTTGCGAGGGCGCATCCGGTGCGGCCTCGCGCCGCCGCCCGTCGCGGGGGCGGACGGCGGGCCGCTCCTTACGCAGCCCGATCCGCAGCCGCTTGACTCGGCGCGGGTCGGCGTCGAGCACTTCGATCTCGAACGGGCCCGGCCCTGAAATGACCTCGCCCCGCACCGGCAAGCGGCCGACATGGGTGACAAGAAAGCCGCCGAGCGTGTCGACGTCCTCGCCCGCCTCGCCGATCACGAACTCGTCGCCGATCATGCCGCGGACGTCCTCGAGGCTGGCGCGCGCATCGGCGATAAAGGAATTGTCGGCCTGGCGCACGATGGAGGGCGGCTCGTCGCCGTCGTGCTCGTCGTCGATTTCGCCGACGATCTGCTCGACGATGTCCTCGATCGACACCAGGCCGTCGGTTCCACCGTATTCATCGACCACGAGCGCCAGATGGATGCGCGTCGCCTGCATCTGCGCCAGCAGGTCGATCGCCGGCATCGACGGCGGCACGTAGAGCAGTTTGCGGATGATGTTGGCTTCGCTCAGCGGCAGTGCCAGATCGATGGCGCGCAGGTCGAGGCCGGCGGGCGGCGCCTTTTTGCGTTTCGCCTTGGACGGCATCGCGGTGCGCGCGCGCACAGCCATGAATGCGAGCAGGTCGCGGATATGAACGATGCCTTCAGGATCGTCGAGGTTCTCGTCGTAGACAACTAGACGGGAGTGCGCCGCGCTCTCGAACACGTTGATCAGTTCGCCGAGCGGAATGTCGCGTTTGACCGCGATGATATCGGCGCGGTGGACCATGACATCGGCGATGCGTCGTTCATGCAGGTTGAGGATATTGCGCAGCATGGTGCGCTCGATGGCCGAGAAGCTGGTCTCGTCCGGCGTCGAGGCGTCGAGCACCACCTGAAGGTCGGCGCGCACCGATCCCGGCTTCCAGCCGAACAGTGAGCGGATCGCCCGCATCAGCCAGCGCTCTGAGGCCGGACGCAGCACCTCGCCGTTGTGCACGGGCACCGGCAGGTTGCGGTTGTCCTGCGGCGGCGTGGTGTCGCTGGGTTCGTCCTCCGGAGCCACTCAGGTCATCCGTTCTTGCGGCGCATAGGGATCGGGTATGCCGAGCCGCGCCAGAATTTCGCGCTCGAGGTTTTCCATTTCCCCGGCCTCTTCATCGGTTTCGTGATCGTAACCGATCAGATGCAGAAACCCATGGATGGCCAGATGGCTCAGGTGGTGACCGAACGGCTTGAGTTCGTCGTTGGCCTCGCGGCGCACGGTTTCATAGGCGATTGCGATATCGCCGAGCATACGCGGCGCATCGTCTGGCGAGGATGGACCAGTCGGCTGCAGCGCCGGGAACGACAGGACATTGGTCGGCTTGTCGATGCCGCGCCAGTTGGCGTTGAGCGTACGGATGCCGGCGTCGTCGGTCAGCATGATCGCAAGTTCGGCATCGCCGGTTTCAGTGTCGACGATTTCGGCGGCGGTCTCGATGGCGCGATGAATGATCGCTTCGGCATCGGCCTCCGCCCGCCAGCATTCGGCGACAATGAGAATTTCGGTTGCAGGCAAAGCGGAGTAGATCATCGTATGTCTTTCGCCGGCGCCGGCGCCGGCTCGTCGCGGAGGCCGGTCGCTTTCGCCATCCGTGTCCGGCATCATGGTTTTTTGGCTGCCGGCCGCTGCGGTAGCCCCTCATAGGCGGCGACAATCCGCGCCACCAGTTCATGACGGATCACGTCATCGGCCGTGAATTTCACCTGAGCCACGCCCTCGATACCGTCGAGCAGCCGCGTCGCTTCCGCCAGTCCTGAGATCTGGCCGTTCGGCAGGTCGACCTGCGAAGGGTCGCCCGTGACGATCATGCGGCTGTTTTCGCCCAGTCGTGTCAGGAACATCTTCATCTGCATCGCGGTGGTGTTCTGCGCCTCGTCGAGGATAATCGCAGCGTTGGTCAGGGTGCGGCCGCGCATGAAAGCGAGCGGCGCGATCTCAATCTCGCCGGTTTGCAGGGCGCGCTCGACGATGCGGGAATCCATCAGGTCATACAGCGCGTCGTAGATCGGCCGCAGGTAGGGGTCGACCTTTTCGCGCAAATCCCCTGGCAGGAAGCCGAGCCGCTCCCCGGCCTCGACCGCGGGCCGCGTCAGGATGATGCGATCGACTTCCTTGCGCTCGAACAGTTGCGCCGCCTGCGCCACCGCGAGCCAGGTTTTGCCAGTGCCGGCGGGGCCGATGCCGAATACCAGTTCATGATGTTTCAGTGCTCGGATATAGGCATCCTGCGCGGCGGTGCGCGCTCGCACCGGGCGCTTGCGCAGGTTGATGGCCTCGAAGGTCGAGAGTGGCGCCTTGGGGTCGTATTCGAACAGCGAGCCTTGTGCGATCACGGCGCGGATCGCGCCTTCGACCTCGCCCTGCGTGAGATCATGGCCCTGCGCCGCTTGGGTATAGAGTGTTTCCAGCACGCGCCGTCCGGCGTCGCAGGCGTCGCGCGATCCGGCGATGGTGATGTGGTTGCCGCGCGAATCGACGACCACTCCGAGCCGCCGCTCGAGTTGTGCGAGATTCTGTCCGTATGGGCCGACCAGCGCCGACACCGCGCGATTATCGTCAAAATCGATGACGACTTGCGTTTCGGGCGGGGCTTGCATGTCGAGTTTCCGGCTGGGGACGAGTGAGGGCGAATCCGATGCGCTCTTGGGCAAGGGTTCAGGCTCCCGTGATCGCTTGAGACGACGGCGTCTTCCGCGAAGCGTCTTTCGCGTCGCCGGATGCCGAAGACAAACCGGGATCGGCAAGCGACCCAAGCAGGCTGTAGCGCTCAAGGCTCTCGATGGCTACGGGCAGCACTTTCCCGATGATATCCTCGGATGCCATTACATGCGCGGGCTGGAGATAGGCGGTGCGGCCGACGATCTGACCGGCGTTGCGCGCGGCGCGTTCGAACAGCACATCAACCCTCTTGCCAATCGACGCCTTGTTGAAGGCGGATTGCTGGCTGTCGATCAGGTTCTGAAGCCGCTCCAGTCGCGCGTCCATGTCGGCCGTTGACACTGTCTCCTTCATCTCCGCCGCCGGCGTGCCCGGCCGCGGCGAGTACTTGAACGAATAGGCGCCAGCGTATCCGATTTGCGTGACAAGCGCGAGGGTTGCCGCAAAATCTTCCTCGGTTTCGCCCGGGAAGCCGACGATGAAGTCCGACGAGAACGCAATATCCGGCCGGACGTGGCGCAACCGGTCGATCACGCGGCGGTAATCGGCGGCGGTATGTCTGCGGTTCATGGCCGCAAGGATGCGGTCGGAGCCGGACTGCACCGGCAGATGCACGAACGGCATCAGCGCGTCGAGATCGCGGTGCGCGTCGATAAGCGAGTCCTCGACGTCGCGCGGATGGCTGGTCGAGTAGCGCAGCCGGACGATGCCTGGAATTTCGGCGAGGCGGTGCAGCAGCTTGCCGAGCGGCCAGGGCCGCCCGTCCGGGCCGTCGCCGTGATAGGCGTTGACGTTCTGCCCGATCAGGGTGATCTCGCGCACGCCGTTGTCGGTAAGGCGCTGCACGTCCTCGACGATCTTCGCCACCGGACGCGACACCTCGGCGCCGCGCGTATAAGGCACGACGCAGAAGGTGCAGAACTTGTCGCAGCCTTCCTGCGCCGTCACGAACGCCGAGATGCCGCGGGCGCGGATCGCCTGCCGCGACGGCTGCGGCAGGAAGCCGAATTTGTCCTCGACCGGAAACTCGGTCTCCAGCGCGCGGCCCTCGGCCTTTGCGCGCGCGAGCAGTTGCGACAGATGATGATAGCTCTGCGGACCGACAACCACATCGACAACGGGCGCGCGGCGAATGATTTCATCGCCTTCGGCCTGCGCAACGCACCCGGCGACGACAACGCTCATCTCGCGCCCGTCGCGCGCCGCCTGGTCCTTGGCGACGCGCAGCCTGCCGAGTTCGGAATAGACCTTCTCGGACGCCTTCTCGCGGATATGGCAGGTGTTGAGAATGACGAGGTCCGCCTCCTCGGCGCTGGCGGTCTCGACAAAACCTTCCGGTGCCAGCGTATCCACCATGCGCTGGGCATCGTAGACGTTCATCTGGCAACCGTAGGACTTGATGTGCAGCTTGCGCGGCGGCGTCATGGAACCTGGCTCGGGGGACGTGGCGCGCCATCGGCGCGCAGTTCACTTATAGGCGAGGGCGAGGAAAATCCAGCATCCTGCCGGCCGTCCCCGGGCCGGCAGCCTTCGTGTCAGCACCGCGGCAGCAGCGCCGTACGAAATAACCTCGCATTGACAAGCATACAGCTTTGCGGGATTTTGATTGGCACTCAGGACTGATCGTCGTCCATCGGGACGCAATAGAGCTCGAGGCGGTGATCGACCAGCCTGTAGCCGAGTTTGCGAGCTATTTCGGCTTGCAGTTTCTCGATTTCATCCGACGTGAATTCGATGACCTTGCCGTCTCGCAGGTTGATCAGATGATCGTGGTGACTGTCGCGCATCGTCTCATAGCGCGCGCGGCCCTCGCGGAAATCGTGTCGCTCGATGATGCCGGCATCCTCGAACAGCTTGACCGTGCGATAGACCGTCGAGATCGAGATCTTGTCATCCACCGCGACGCAGCGGCGATAGAGTTCCTCGACGTCCGGATGATCGGAGGCTTCCGCCAGCACGCGCGCGATAACCCGGCGCTGCTCGGTCATGCGCATCCCGGTGGCGGCGCAACGCGCCTCGATGTTGGTGGGCTTCTGCACAGACGTCGGTTTCAGGGCCGTCATGACGTGTCCGGTTCCGATGGCGCATGTTCCGCCGGGGTGTAGGTCGCTTGGCGTGCGCCCGCATGATACTCGGGAGTGCGACCGGACGCAAAACCGATTTCACCTTTACTGATCGTCTTCCTGTGTCCCGATTCCGAAGTTCGCAGACCCTTGCAGCAACCTTTGATGCGAACTTCTGAACCTAAAACCACGCTAGAGCATTTTCCGGCTAAGTGGAATCCGGTTAGCCGTAAGAAAATGCTCTCAATCTATAACTTGCGCGTATTCTGATCGCAAAACCGGTGTCCACTTTTGCGGAATACGCGCTAGTCTCCCTTTGCCACCGCGCACAGACTACGACAAGTCGCGACGCATCACCAATGCGTTCAGTTCCTGGCCGCCGGCCTCCCGATAGTATCGTTCGCGGCGTCCGGTGACGGCAAAGCCGGCGCGTTCATAGAGACGTCGTGCCGGCTGATTATTTTCCTCGACTTCGAGAAACACGGTGCGTACGCCGCGTCCGGCGAGGTAGCCGAGGTGCGTGAACAGAAGGTCGCGCGAGAATCGCTGGCCACGGTGGCTCGCGTCGATCGCGATCGAGAGGATTTCGGCCTCATCCACCGCGATGCGCGACACGGCGAAGCCAATCACGTTCGATCGCAGCCGCAGGCGCTGAACCAGCGTGTTGCGCTCCGCGATCATGACTTCGAATTCGCCTTCACCCCAGCCGCGGTGAAACGATGCGCCGTGAATTGCCGCAAGGCGCGCGGCGTCGTGCGGACCTGCGGCCTCGACCACGGGCGTCGCACGCTCTTTGCCCGAGAACCATGTCATCATGATGCAGCCTGCTTCGACGTTTTGAGCAGGAGATCGCCGGCCGGCCTGGCGTCGGGCGCGCGCAGGTAGTACGGGCGCGGTAGCGCGGTGTCCGGACTGACCGCCGCGGCGAGCCATGCCACCCAGGCGATATCGGGTGCTGCTTGCGGATCGACCGCGACCGGCGGCGGGGCGTGCGCGGGCCAGCGGTCGGCGAGAAGCTTCGCGGCATTGCCGACCAGATGCGGCGCGCCGAAACGCGATGCGGCGAGCGCCTCTTCGAGCGGTGCGACGTGCGGCTGAACCAACATGGATCCGTCGCCGCTGACAACCTGGAAATAAACGTGGTCGTGGCGGGCATCGATCACGGAGATCACCGGCCACTCGCGGTTCTCGCCAACAACCGGCGCGGCATAGGCCATGAGGGTCGTCACGCCAACCGCCGGTTTGTTGGCGGCAAGCGCGATGCCGCGCGCGGCCGACAGTCCGACGCGCAGGCCGGTGAAACTGCCGGGGCCGGTGGTCGCGGCGATGCGGTCCAGTGCCGCGAAGGCGATATCCGCGGATTCGATAACACGAGCAATCAGCGGCATCAGCGCTTCGGCGTGCCCGCGCTTCATCGGCAGCGATTCATGGGCGAGTAGCCGGCCGGCATCGGTGTCCAGCACACCGGCGGCGCAGGCATCGAGTGCGGTGTCGATCGCAAGAATAAGCATCGGAGCCTGATTAGCACTGTTCCTGGTGCATTACCTGCGGTTCCATGAAAGGAAGCCGGGTTTTAGACACCAGATTGCCGCGATTCCGGCCATTTTCCCGCCGCGCCTCAGATCCGACCCGCATTTAATCGGCATTTAACTAAAAGTCGCCTTAATGACGCTCCGCAAGTCTGCGACAGGTTCTCCGGAACTTTGGGGAATCAGCCATGCGTAGTCTTGTATCCGCACATGCCGGCGGCATGCAGACTTTCGTGTGCCGCTTGCAAAGATCGGGCGCTGAGTGACTCTGGACGTGGGGCGAATGACGTACGTTACGGGCACGCGCTATTATGATGTGTCGGCTTATTCCGCCGGCTCGCGTCGCAAAGCCGTTCCTCAAAATGTTGTTGGCGCCGCCGCGCTCGCCTGCATTGCCGTTGCCTGCGCCTGGACTCTCTACACCAATATTTCCGGCGGGAATCCGGAACTGGTCACAGCCTCGCTGCCGCCGGCTGCATCCATCCGTTCCGTGGAACCGGCCGATCGCATCGCGGCCGCGTATGACGCGCTGCGCGAGATGCCCCGGCCTCGCGCCGCGCAGGCTCCTGAAGCCCGTGCAACGGTCAAGGCTCGCATTGAAGATCCTGCCGCCCGGGCCCGCACGGCATGGCTCTACGGTCCGCGCTTCCTCGGCGCGCAGCCGGAAACCTTCCGGCCGCAGTCCGAGCCGGCTCAGGCTGCTCCGATAGAGGTTGCCTCGCTTCCCGCGCAGGCAATGCCGGAGACCTTGCCGCTTCCACCGGCGCCGCAAGTCGCCACGGTTGTGCCAATACCGACGCCGCGTCCGGCAGAACTGCGCCAGTTGCAGGCTTCCGTTCCTTCCCGCCGCGAGGTCGCGCAGGCCAACGAGGCTGCCGCGCTGGAGCCGGAGCCGAAGAAGCCATCGATCTTCGAGAAACTGTTCGGCAAATCAGCGTCCGGCGGTCTGCAACTCGCATTCGCTGCGCCCGACGGCGGGGTGACAAGCGACGGCGAGAGCCTGACGCTCGGCCGCATCCCGCAATACGACCAGTTCACCGCCGTCTATGATATTTCGGCGCGCACGGTCTATATGCCGAACGGCACCAAGCTCGAGGCGCATTCGGGGCTCGGCAAGATGCTGGACGATCCGCGTTATGCCGACAAGAAAATGCGCGGCGTGACGCCGCCACACACCTATGACCTGTCGCTGCGTGAAAACCTTTTTCACGGCGTTGAAGCGATCCGGCTGAAACCGGTCGGCGGCGAGGACAAGATATACGGGCGCAGCGGGTTGCTCGCGCATACCTACATGCTGGGGCCGAACGGCGACTCCAACGGCTGCGTGTCGTTCAGGAACTACACCGCCTTCCTGCGCGCTTACAAGAATGGCCAGGTCCGGCGGCTGGTTGTCGTCGCCAAACTCTGAAGCCGAAATTGCCGCTGGAAGCCATGTAGCTACACCGGCCGCACTTCGACCACCTCGGGAACGAAATGCTTCAGCAGGTTCTGGATGCCGTTCCGCAAGGTCACGGTCGATGACGGGCATCCGGAGCACGAGCCCTTCATGTTCACATAGACGATGCCGTCCTTGAAGCCGCGAAAGGTGATATCGCCGCCGTCGTCGGCGACTCCCGGCCGCACCCGCGTCTCGATCAGGTCCTTGATCAAGGTCACGGTCTCGGCGTCTGCTTCATCGAAGAATTCGACGTCATCGTTGGCCTCGCCATTCCCCGCTGTTGCGCCGTCCGCCAACAGCGGCGCACCCGACATGTAGTGTTCCATGATCACGCCAAGGATGGCCGGCTTGAGATGTTGCCAGTCGCTGTCGTCCTTCGTCACCGTGATGAAGTCCGAGCCATAGAACACGCCGGTGACGCCGTGCACGGCGAATAGCCTCACGGCGAGCTGCGAGCGGCCAGCCGTGTCGGGGCTGGTGAATTCCATCGTGCCTTTGCCGAGCACGGTGCGGCCCGGAAGGAACTTCAAGGTAGCGGGATTGGGGGTGACTTCGGTCTGAATGAACATCGATCTCTCCGTCGTCGCCGGTTCAAGGCCGGCGCGTAGGTTCCCTTAGCAGATAGCCATGGCAAAAGCACGATCAAGGGCGCTGGGGCAGCCATCCGCGCAACGCCCGGCATTCACGCCGATCTGAGCAATTTCTGGCTAAGTGAAATCCGGTTGGCGCGAAGAAAATGCTCTCGAACAATAACTTGCGCATAGTCCGATCGCGAAACCGGTATCCACTTTTGCGGAATACGCGCTAGGACAGCGCATCGACCTCGTCGTCGGTCAGGCTGCCCGGCACGATCGTCACCGGAATCGGGAAATTTCCGGCGGTTTTGGCGAGCATTGTGATGATCGGGCCAGGGCCTTCAGGACCGCCGCTGGCGGCCAGCACCAGCATCGAAATATCGACGTCCTTGTCGATGACATCGAGAATCTGTTCGAGCGGCTTGCCCTCGCGAATGACGCGTTCCGGCGTAATCGCGGCGATACCGTTGGCCCGGCCGGAAGCGCGATCGAGCGCCGCGTTCGCGCCTTCATAGGCCTCGGCGCGCATCACCTCGGCGACGCCGAGCCATTCCTGATTGCGGTCTTCCGTCTCGACCACCCGCAACATCACGATGCCGCCGCCGACGCGAATGGCACGGCGGCTCGCATAGTAGACGGCGCGGTCCCATTCCGCACTGTCGTCGACGACGACAAGGTATTTCGGCTTGTGGCCCGTCTCGTAGCTTCGACGTTGTGCGCTCATGCATGTCCCGGTGCTGAACAACGCAGACGCCGCCATGCTGCCACGGCGGGGGCTGCCCCGACAAGCCGGATGCGACGCTTGATCAACGGTGGTCGAGGTCGGCCGGGAGCGGTGTGATGTTAGCGCTTATGGATGAAACCGACG
Source organism: Nitrobacter sp. JJSN (assembly GCF_051912485.1). GTDB lineage: Bacteria > Pseudomonadota > Alphaproteobacteria > Rhizobiales > Xanthobacteraceae > Nitrobacter. The sequence continues at coordinate 3,791,254 of NZ_CP196822.1, forward strand.
ATATCCTTCACGGCGCTCATGGTTTCCGAGGCGATGCCGCGGGCACGGTCGGCGCCGTCGATCAGAATCCGGTCCACATAGGCCGGGTCGTCGGTCAGCCGTTTCATTTCTGCTGCGATCGGCGACAGCTTCGCGACGGCGAGATCGACGAGGTTGGACTTGAAGCCTGAGAACTGCGCGCCGCCGAATTGCGCGAGCACTTCGGGTTTGGGCGCGCCAGACAAAGCCGCATAGATGCCGACGAGATTGTCGGCCTCGGGGCGGCTTTCCAGTCCCTTTTCGTCAGATGGCAGCGGTTCCGGATCGGTCTTGGCCTTGCGGATCTTTTGCGCGATGGTATCGGCGTCGTCGGTAAGGTTGATGCGCGAATAATCCGAGGGATCGGATTTCGACATCTTCTTGGTGCCGTCGCGCAGACTCATCACGCGCGTCGCCGGTCCCGTGATCACGGGCTCCGGCAGCGGAAAGAATTTTTCCGCGAAGCCGTTGGCGACAATCGATTCGGAAAAGTCGTTGTTGAATTTCTGCGCGATGTCGCGGCTGAGTTCGAGGTGTTGTTTCTGGTCCTCGCCGACCGGAACGTGCGTGGCGCGATAGACCAGGATGTCCGACGCCATCAGCACCGGATAATCGTAAAGTCCGACCGACGCGTTCTCGCGGTCCTTGCCAGCCTTTTCCTTGAACTGGGTCATGCGGTTGAGCCAGCCGAGCCGCGCCACGCAGTTGAACACCCAGGCGAGTTCGGCGTGCCCCGCCACCTGACTCTGGTTGAAGATGATGTGCCGCTTCGGATCGATGCCGCTGGCGATGAAGGCGGCGGTCACTTCGCGGGTGTTGCGGCGCAATTCGTCCGGACCGCCCCAGACGGCGATGGGAACGGTGATGGCATGGAGGTCGACCACGCAATAGAGGCACTCGTGGTCGGCCTGCAATTTCACGAAATTGACAATGGCGCCGAGATAGTTGCCGAGATGCAGATTGCCGGTCGGCTGAACGCCCGAAAAAACCCGTGTCGTCATCACTCTGTCCTGCTTGCCTGCGCGGCCCGTCGAAGGCAGCAAAACGCTGCCCAATGCCGTCAACACGGCGCGTCGTCCATTGCCACGCGCGCGCTAGGCGCGCAAGTCACCGACCCGGGATCGCATCAGCGCAGCTTGTATGTCGCTCCCGCCGATTACCCGAAACACCAGCAAAAGCAGACCATAGATCGCGATGCTGGCGGCGATCAGGACGACGAGCATGGCCGCCTGCAGCAAGCCGTGTGCGCCGGGCATCGCGGGCAGCAGCCGAACGGCAAGCCATAAAAGCCCGCCCATCAGGGACGCGGCCAGCACGATACGCGGTAACCGCCGGCGCGCTTCGGCGTCAACGGAAAATCCGAACGTCGCGGCAACGCTCCGGACGAGACTGGCTGCATTGCTCCATGCTCCGGCCGCCACGGCGACGGCGATCCCACCGACACCGAATAGCCGTCCGAATACGAGTGCGAGAACGATCGTGACCGCAATCCCTTTCAGCGCTGCCAGAAGCGGCGTCATTGTATTGCCACGCGCGAAGAAGGCCGGAGATAACGCCTTGATCAGGACATGGGCGGGCAGGCCGAGGCCGAGACACCCGAGCGCCAGCGCCGTGGCTTGAGTATCCGCCGCGGTAAATGCGCCGTGCTCGAACAGCACCCGCACAATTGGCTCGCTGAGGACGATCAGACCAAGCGTCGCGGGCAAGGCGAGGGCCGCCGCCAGTTCAATCCCTCGCGACTCGGCATGGACCAACGCGGGCCCGTCACCCTTGTTGAGGGCGCGGCTCATTTCCGGCACCAGCACGGTGCCGATGGCAACGCCGACCATCCCCAGCGGCAACTCGATCAGGCGATTGGCGAAGTAGAGCCATGCCACGGCCGACGGCGATACCGACGCGATGATCGCGCCGGCCACGATGAGCAGTTGCGGCCCTGAATTCGCGATCATGCCCGGGACGGCCTTGCGGGCAAAATCCCGCATCCCGGAATCGAACGATAGTCGCAAGGGACTTGCGAGGTTGTCGCGGCGGCTCGGGATCGCAAGAACCAGAAGCTGCAGCAGGCCTGTGGCGCCCACGGTTGCCGCCATCACGATCGCGGCGGAATGCGAGTCCTGATGCAACAGAAGCAGCACCGTGATGACGAGAATCAGGGCGACGTTGAACAGCAGTGGTGAGAAGGCCGTGATCGCGAAGCGATGCTGGGCATTGAGCAGACCCATCAGAACGGTGACCGGTCCGGCAAAGGCGAGATAAGGCAGCATCAATCGTGCATCGGTGACCGCGAGCTGCAGGCTCTCGCTGCCGGCGAAACCCGGCGCCAGCACCGTCATGAGAAGCGGCATCGCCACGCCGGCAATCACGGCCAATGCGATCAGGGTCGTGCTCACCGTCCCGAGCACGGCGCCCGCGAAGGCCGATGCCGCGGCCAAGCCTTCGCTGTCGCGCACGCGCATCCACGCCGGCACCAGCGCCGCATTCAAGGCGCCTTCGCCGAGCATCCGCCGGATCACGTTGATGAGCTGAAACGCCATCAGGAAGGCGTCGGCGACCGGGCCCGCGCCGAGCAGCGCCGCGGTCAGGGCATCGCGCGCGAATCCGAGCAGACGCGAGGCCAGCGTGCCTGAGGAGACGGTGAGGACGGAGCGGATCATGGCAATGTCGGGTGCCGTGCTTGATGACATGGAGGTGCCGTGATAGGCCGCGACACCTTCACTGGCCAAGGAGTCTGACCGGATTCCTCGCTCCACCGCAATCGCCGCAACGGGATATTCTTAATGGCCTCAGCGAAATACGACGTGCTCGGGATCGGCAATGCGATTTTCGACGTTCTGGTGCGGACTGACGAGGGCTTTCTCGCCGCCCACGGCATGACCAAGGGCGGCATGGCGCTGATCGATGAAGCGCGTGCTGCATCGATCTATGCCGACATGGGGCCTGCGACCGAAATGTCGGGCGGCTCGGCCGCCAACACCATTGTCGGCCTCGCCGGGTTCGGCGCACGCGCAGCCTATGTCGGCAAGGTGAAGGACGATCAGATCGGCCGTCTTTATACCCATGACATTCGTGCCGCGAAGGTGGCGTTCGATACGCAGCCTGCATCCGGCGGCCCGGCCACCGGCTGCTCCTACATTCTGGTGACGCCGGATGGCGAGCGCACCATGAATACCTATCTCGGCGCAGCGCAGGATTTGTCACCGGCGGATATCGATCCTGACACTGTCGCCGCCGCATCGATCCTCTACCTCGAGGGCTATCTTTGGGATCCCAAGGCTGCCAAGGAGGCGTTCCTCAAGGCGTCGCAGATTGCGCATGGGGCGGAGCGCCAGGTGGCGCTGACGCTGTCGGATGCGTTTTGCGTCGATCGCTACCGCGACGAGTTTCTCGCGTTGATGCGAAGCGGCGCCGTCGATCTGATTTTTGCCAACGAGACGGAGCTGCATTCGCTCTATCAGACCTCGGATTTTGACACGGCGCTTGCGCAGTTGCGCGAGGACATTGCGCTCGGCGTCGTCACCCGCAGCGAAAAGGGCTGCGTAGTCGCGACGAAAGACGGCGTTGCCGCGGTGCCGGCGTGTCCGATCGACAGTCTGGTTGATACCACCGGCGCGGGCGACCTGTTCGCCGCGGGATTTTTGTTCGGACTGGTGCGCGGTGCGAGCCACGAGAACGCGGGGCGGCTCGGCGCGCTCGCCGCCGCCGAGGTGATCCAGCACATCGGCGCGCGGCCGCAGGTGTCGCTGAAGGAATTGGCCCAGGAAAACGGTCTGCCGGTGTGAGCTATAGCGTTTTCGAGCAAAGTGGATACCGGTTCGCGTAAAGAAAACGCGTCAAAACAAGGATCAGTTTTCCGGCAGCGGAATGAATTCGTGCTCGTTCGGCACGGGCGCGAAGCGGCCGGTTTTCCAGTCTTCTTTCGCCTGTTCGATACGCTCCTTGCTGGAGGAGACGAAATTCCACCAGATGTGACGTGGTCCCTCCAGCGCGTCGCCGCCAAGGAACATCATCCGGGTGGGCTTCGTCGCCCGCAACGTGATGCGGTCGCCGGGGCGGAAAACCAAAAGTTGCGGCGCTTCGTGACGGTCGCCCGCGATCTCGATCTCTCCGTCGATGACATAGATCGCGCGCTCCTCGTGGTCCGCATCGAGTGGAACGCTCATGCCGGCATCGAGCGAGACTTCGACGTAGAACCACGGCGACACCATCTCGACCGGCGATGTTGCGCCGAACGAACGGCCGGCGATGACGCGGGCGCGGAATCCCTTGTCCTGCACAGTCGGCAGGCTGTCGGCGCCGTAGTGCTGAAACGACGGCGCGATCTCTTCGCGCCCCGCCGGTAGCGCGATCCAGCTTTGCAGACCGAGCATCTTCTGCCCGCTCGCGCGCTGTGCGTCGGGCGTGCGTTCGGAATGCGCGATGCCGCGTCCCGCGGTCATCAGGTTCATGGCGCCCGGCTGGATCTCCTGGATATTGCCCTCGCTGTCGCGGTGCATGATGCTGCCGTCGAACAGATAGGTAACGGTAGCGAGCCCGATATGCGGATGTGGCCGCACGTCCATGCCCTTGCCGGAGACAAACTGCACCGGACCGAAATGGTCGAAGAAGATGAAGGGGCCGACCATCTGGCGCTTGCCGTGCGGCAGCGCGCGACGCACCGCGAATCCGTCGCCGAGGTCACGGGTGCGCGGCACGATGACAAGTTCGAGCGCATCGCATGTCAGGGGATCGCCGAGAACGGGGTCGTTGGAGGGAAGCCAGCTCATGTTGCCTCCGTTTAAGCATTGAGTCTTAATTATCGTGCGCGGCCGTGGCGTTGACAACAGTGTTCGCCCAACGCTGCCCGGTTCCGGCTTGCCGCTGGATACCATCATAAAGTCGGAGCGCCTTTGGCTGCCCGTTTTGATACAAACCATCAAACGGAGAACTGCTCATGGCAAAAGGTTATTGGATCGTGCGGGTCTCGGTTCATGATCGGGAGCGCTATCCCGACTATCTCGCTGCGGCCAAGCCTGCATTCGACAAGTTCGGCGCCAACTTCATCGTGCGCGGCGGCGCGTTCGATTCGATGGAAGGCACCTCGCGCGACCGCAACGTGGTGGTCGAATTCAAGGATCTCGCTACCGCGAAAGCTTGCTATCAAAGCGCCGAATATCAGGCCGCGAAGATAATTCGCCAGAAATATTCGGACGCCGACTTCATTATCATCGAAGGCTGATCTGCAGCATGAAGGGCGACGGCTGAACGTGGGCGCACGCTTCGCCGGATGCCGGGTATGATCGCCGGCCCGTTTTAGGCAGGCTTTCGATTAATCGAAAAAGCCGAACGGGTGCCAGGCGCTGTTGCGAGCGTAGCGTGGCTGCGATCGCTCGAGGTCCGCCGCCATCCTCGCGCTGTTGCGGGCGCGGGTGTGGGCGACGTGCTTGCGCGGCGTCGTGGGCTTTTCAGCGACCTTCGGGGGTTCGGCGGCCGTTCCCGTCGGCATTTCCGCACGCGCTTCGTAGACGTGGTTCGCCGGTAGATAGCGGAGCTGGCGTTCCCATTGCAGACGATCGGCGGTGGGGGCGAGGGTGGCGATATCCGGATAGACAATAGGTTGGGGATCATGCTTCGAGCGCTCGAAGCGTTCCTCGGAGCGGCGCCAGTCATCGATCGAGCTAAGTACAGCCGGGGTTGCCTCCAAGTCTGATGCCAGGCTCGCGGGTACCAAGTCCTTGGATTTCAAGTCTTTAGATATCAAGTCCTTGGGTTGTAAGCCCGTGGATTCCGGCGCGGTCGCGACGGTTGCCGGATGCACTGCTGAATCCACGTCGCCGGGCCATATCCAGCTGGCAGCTAAAAGCAGGCCGAGCAGGCAGCAACCCATCACAAGAAAATAACGAAAAACCGGCATCACAACACCAAACGCCCTTCAAGCACGCAAACGCCACCCGCGATTATTCGTTCCGGGAAGACTAGTCTTGGTTCAAACGGGACCCACAATAAATACAATTTTCATAATATGGTTACATGCCGAATTCGGTACAGGCCACCGACGGCTGCCACGAGAATGTGATTGGGAATAGGGCGCCCGGTATCGGGAAACGGCTTGGCTTGCCGGAGGGGCCGGCCATCGCCCCTCATGCATGCCGTCGCGCGCCGAGCGGGAGGGGTGCGACCCCCTCGAGCTGCGCTGTTGCGGAAAGGGGCGTGACCGGCTTTAACGTCTGAACGGCTGGATAACCCAACCTCGCGGTGCATGATCTCATTCCTGAAACGCACGGCAACGCGGCTATGGTCGCGAAAGGTGGAAATGGGCCTGGGCGTCCGGGTCACAGCCGCCGCCTTTGCTGCGTTGGCATTGGCGATTGCGCTCCACCTGCGGCTGCCGCTGTGGGCCGTGCTGACGGCGATCATCGTGACGCAGATGAGCGTTGGCCGTTCGCTGAAAGCAACGCGGGACTATCTCATAGGCACCATCGGCGGGGCCATCTACGGCGGGGCGATCGCGATCCTGATACCGCATTCCGGCGAAAGCGCCCTGCTGGCGGTGCTGGTTCTGGCGGTGGCGCCGCTGGCCTTTGTGGCCGCGATCAATCCGAGTCTGAACGTCGCGACAGTGACGGCGATCATCGTGTTGCTGCTGCCGACGATGGGGCAGATGTCGCCGCTCGAATCCGCCATCGACCGCATATTGGAGGTGACGGTCGGGGCTATTACCGGGCTGCTGGTGTCGTTTCTGGTGCTGCCGTCACGTGCCTACGGCCAGATTCGTATCAATGCGGCGCGCGTGCTGAATCTCCTTGCGGACGCGCTGCAGGAATTGCTCGCGGGGCTTACTCGGGGCCGCGACAACGACGCGCTTCACGCGCTTCAGGATGGAATAGGGCATGTCATCAACGAGCTGAACGCGATCGGCACCGAGGCCGAACGCGAGCGTTCGGCGCGGCTGTCCCATGGACCGGATACCGGCCCATTGTTGCGAACCGTGTTGCGGCTGCGGCATGACGTCGTGATGATCGGGCGCGCCACGGTGACGCCGCTGCCGATCAACCTTCAGTCGCGCCTCGTGCAGCCGCTCGCGAAGCTCAGCGATGCCATGACCAATTATCTGAAGGCTTCTGCCGAGGCGTTGCGGCTTGGCGCGCCCGCGCCGGCGCTCTTGCCGGTGCAGACGGCGCTCGAGACCTATGCCGCGGAAGTCGCCGCGATGCGCAGCGAGGGGCTGACGCGCGGATTGCCTGGCGATATGACCGAGCGATTTTTCGCGCTGGGCTTTTCGCTGGAGCAGATGCGGCAAAATCTTGGGGATCTCGAACGCCGTGTATCCGAATGGGTCGAGCGGTCGGAATCATCGGACGGAAACGCCGAAGGCGCTGCGGAGAAGGGATAGCCTGCCTTTCGGTGAGAGCATTTTCCGATGAAGTGGAATCCGCTGTGGACCGGACGAGCCGGATTGTGCGCGAGACGCGTTGCGAACGACGTCACACGTCCACGTTGGCGCTGAGCGAGTTGTCCTGGATGAATTCGCGGCGTGGTTCGACCACGTCGCCCATCAGCTTGGTGAAGATGTCGTCCGCCTCGTCGACTTCTTTGATCTTCACCTGCAGTAGCGTACGCTCGTTGGTGTCGAGCGTCGTCTCCCAGAGCTGACCGGGGTTCATCTCGCCGAGACCTTTGTAACGTTGCAGCGCTACGCCTTTGCGGCCGGCGTCGGTCACCGCCTCGAACAGGCCGACCGGGCCGTGGATCGCGGTCTCTGTATCCTTGCGGCGCAAAAGGCCCGGCCGCGGATAGGCTTCCTGCAGCTTGGCGGCGTATTCGTCGAGCTTGCGCGCATCGGCCGAGCCGAGCAGCGCGTCGTCGATCAGGGCAACGTCCTTGACGCCGCGCACGGTGCGCTCGAAGAAAAAGCCCTCGCCCTCCTTGAAACGTCCGGCCCAGCCGCGCTCGACCTCGTCGGCCAGCGCATCCATCCGCCTGGCGATGTAATCGGCGGCAGCGTTTGCGGTAGCAAGATCACTGGTCACCTTCGGGTTGAGGACGCCGGCGATCGCGGCCTGTTCGACAACCTTGCGGTTGTAGCGGCTGTGCAGATTGTGCAGCACGTTGCGGATGACACGGGCGTCCTCCACCAGGGCCTGCAGATCACGGCCACTGCGATCTTCGCCGCTAGCAAGCTTGAACACGCAGTCGTCGAGCCCGGTTTCGATAAGGTAATCTTCCAGCGCGCGTTCGTCCTTCAGATACTGCTCGGACTTGCCGCGGGTTACCTTGTAGAGCGGCGGCTGCGCGATGTAGAGGAAGCCGCCGTCGATCAGTGTCGGCATCTGCCGGAAGAAGAATGTCAACAGCAGCGTGCGGATATGCGCGCCGTCGACGTCGGCGTCGGTCATCAGGATAATCTTGTGATAGCGCAGCTTGCTAAGGTCGAAATCGTCGCGACCGATGCCAGTACCGAGCGCGGTGATCAGCGTGCCGATCTGCTCGGATGACAGCATTTTGTCGAAGCGCGCGCGCTCAACGTTCAGTATCTTGCCGCGGAGTGGCAAGACGGCCTGGAATTCGCGGTTGCGGCCCTGTTTGGCGCTGCCGCCGGCCGAGTCACCCTCGACGATGAACAGCTCCGACTTCGCCGGATCGCGTTCCTGGCAGTCGGCGAGCTTGCCGGGGAGCGACGCGATGTCGAGAGCGCCCTTGCGCCGCGTCAGTTCGCGCGCCTTGCGCGCCGCCTCGCGGGCGGCGGCGGCCTCGACCACCTTGTTGACGATGAGCTTCGCCTCGGTCGGATGTTCCTCGAACCAGGCGGCGAGCGCCTCGTTGATGACGTTCTCGACCACCGGACGCACTTCCGAGGACACCAGCTTGTCCTTGGTCTGCGACGAGAATTTCGGATCGGGCACCTTCACCGACAGCACGGCGGTCAGGCCTTCGCGGCAGTCGTCGCCGGTCAGCGCGATCTTTTCCTTCTTGGCGATGGCGTCGGCATAGCCGTTGACCTGCCGCGTCAGCGCGCCGCGGAAACCAGCCAGATGGGTGCCACCGTCGCGCTGCGGAATGTTGTTGGTGAAGCAGAGCACGTTCTCATGGTAGCTGTCGTTCCACCACAGCGCCGCCTCGACATTGATGCCGTTCATGTCGGCGCGGATCATGATCGGATCCGGCACCATCGCCTTCTTGTTGCGGTCGAGATATTTGACGAACTCGATGACGCCGCCATCGTACATCATCTGCTCGCGCTTCTCGACGGCGTGACGCATGTCCGAGAGCAGGATGTTGACGCCGGAGTTCAGGAACGCGAGTTCGCGCAAGCGATGCTCAAGCGTGGCGAAATCGTATTCGACGTTGGTGAAGGTCTCCGTCGAGGCGAGAAAGGTGACTTCGGTGCCGCGCTTGCCGTTGGCGTCGCCGACGACTTTCAACGGTGCCACCGCGTCGCCGTGCGCGAACTCGATAAGATGTTCCTTGCCGTTGCGCCAGACCCGCAATTGCAGGCTGCTCGACAGGGCGTTCACCACGGAGACGCCGACCCCATGCAGTCCGCCCGAAACCTTGTAGGAATTCTGGTCGAACTTTCCGCCGGCATGGAGCTGGGTCATGATGACTTCGGCCGCGGAAATGCCTTCGCCCTTGTGGATGTCGACCGGAATGCCGCGGCCGTCGTCGCGCACGGTGACCGAACCGTCGGCATTGAGGATGACTTCGACGGCGGTGGCGTGACCGGCCAGCGCTTCGTCGATAGCGTTGTCGACGACTTCGTAGACCATGTGATGCAGGCCGGAGCCGTCATCGGTGTCACCGATATACATGCCGGGCCGCTTGCGCACGGCGTCGAGGCCCTTGAGAACCCGAATCGATTCTGCGCCATATTCGATGGGCGCGGCAGGCTCGGTGTCGGCAAGGGGCTGCCGGGCAGGTTCGGTCATGAAAAGCCTTCAGAAGATGTCCCGAATCAGCGCGAATGATCGCAGCTGAGAAGCTCTATTTCTGACATGAAAGCGGCACTGCGCCTAGCGCAAAGTGGTCCTTGTCAAGTCTTTGAATAAATAGGTGTTTTAGTCCATTTTTCAAGACCGGGAGAGCTGGATTCGCGAAGCCCGAAAAAGCGCGGTTCCGGTGATCGCGCCGGGTTCCGGAAAACCGGGTTTCGGCCTCGTTCGAGGGGCCGCGCCGCCGGGTCCAGGGGGGCGCCTGCGACGGTTGTTGCATCCCGGCGCCACAGCGCTTACAAGCCGCTCTTCAGCGAGATCATAGACGATGGCCCACAACTACGCGATCAACGATGACGTCCACCATCAGCTTCAGGGCCCGCAGGGCCGCGCCGATGTGAAGGAGCGCAGTATCTATACCGTTGTCTCTCGCCTGCCTATCGAAGCCGATGGCCGCCCGCGCTACCGCATCAAGAGCAAGACCGATAATATCGAGCGGGTGGTCACCGAGGAACAGATCAGCCGGCTGGTTTGAGCGCTCGCGTAGAAGCGCGCAGCTCAGTAGGCCTGTAGCGCCAGCACATCGCCGTCGGGCCCGAGCATCAAGCCCCAGGCATCGTCGGCCTCAAGGTCGATCTGGCCCGACTTGGCGTGCCCGCCCACTTTCGTTGTGTACTTGTATTTGCCCGGCGGTAGATCGAGCGCGGGATGCTGCGATGACTGCGGGCCGCCTGCGCCTGCCGCCAGCTTGATGGTCTGCTTGTTGATGGTGATGGTGGCGTCTGATTGTCCCATGTTGCCCAGCATCAGCCTCGCCTGACCCGGCTTCGGCAGCACTTCGCCCTTGGCGGCGGCGGCGGGAATCTTCTGCGCGAGGTTGACCGTGGTCTCGGCATTCCGGCGGCCGAGCTTCAGCATTGCCGGGCCGTCGGGGGAGGTGAATGCCAGTTGGACGCGATCCGGTTGGGAGATCGCGCGATCCGGCAGCTCCTTCCATCCGCGCTTGCCCAGTTCCTCGCGATAGAAGGCAAGCACGGAAGCCAGATCGGCCGGAATACTGGCCTCGAGTTCCTGGCGGAACGGAGCATCGCTGCCCGGCAGCTTGCCCGTTGAGAGGGAACTCAGGGTATGTTCTTTTGGGACCGGCAACGCGGAATCTGGCTCCGCTTCGAGCGGCTTTGGAGGTCCTTTCGCAGCCGGCTGATCGTCGGCGGCGCCCGAGCCGGCATTTGCCATCTCGAGACCCGAACCGTTCGCGCTGACATTGGTTTTCGGACCCATCTGCATGACGGTGATCGAAATCTCCTTGCCGCCCTTGGAGAACTGCAGCGCGGCCATGTTAGGATTGTTGATCACCGACGGCTGCGCCTTCCAGCCGAGTGGCTTCAGGGCGCTGCGATAAAAACCTGCAAGCGCCTTCACGCTCGATTGTGATTCAAACTCGAGCTTGCCATCCGTGCCGTCGAACTCGACGTTCTCTGCGCCTTCCGGCAGCGGAATGGGCGACGTCTTGGTGGTCTGCGCATGCAAGGGAGCGTCCGACAGCTTCGCGGATTGCTGCGCGCGACGACCGTTGTCGGCTGCGATCAGCTCCGTCGCCATGGACATCGCGTCCTTCATGAAATCGTTGTCGGCCTGTTTTTTCGCGCGCGCCCGGGCGGCGAGCGCGGTCGGGGTCACCTGCATGACGAAGCTGGCGAGGGTCAGATCATATTTGTGGCCGAGCTTGAGCGTGCCGGTCTCCTCAGCAGATGTGAAATTGAGCGACACCTCGTCCGGTGTGATGATCGCGCCCTTGGCTTCTTCCTTCCAGTTGTGCGCAGCCAGCTCGCGACGATAGAAGGCGAGCACGGCGGGCATCTCGGCGATCACCGTCGCGTGCGCTTCCCGGCGCTCCGAGGTCGCGTTGCCGGTGGTTCCGGCGTTTATGATGCGATCCGGCCGCGGCAAGCCGTCCATATCGGGACCCGCTTGGAGATCCTGCGGCAGGGCAAATGGCGCGACCCTGATATCTACAGCGGTCTTGTTGTCATCGAGTCGCCGCAACGACACCATGACCGGCAATTGTTTGTCGCGATCGTCACGCCTGAAATAGGCGCGGGCGCCATCGTCGATCTTGTCGTCGATCGCGGCATTCGGCCAGCGCGCCTTGGCGTCCTCGGCGGATAATGTCACCCACCCGGATGCGGCAAGTTCGCGTTGAAAGAAATCGAGATTCGCGTCGATGTTGCTGGGAGCCGTGCAGCTGAGGTAAGGCCTGCGCTCGTCGTAGATGATATCCGTAGCGCCCTGCGGAAATGGAACGTCGGCGTAGATTCGGTTGGCCGAATAATAGATCGCCGCACGGTCCGGGCGGCCAAGCGCCTGCGTAAAGGATACCGACAGACCATACTTGCCTTTCTTGAACAGGAGACTGGTTGCCGTCTCATCGAGCGGTCGCGCATATTGCACCCAGCCATTGTCGGCCATCAGGGCGTTCACCGATCGGACGGCGGAGGGCACCACTTCCTGCACCGTGTAGATCACGCGGTCCGGCCCCGAATCGGTGGTCTCCTGCGCGCCCGCAAGACGCGGCAACTGGTTGACCTCGACCATGCCGCTCTCCGCCATCGCCGCCGACGCGCCTGCGATCCACGCCAGCGACAATGCAGCCAGAACGTATCGACGTACCGGCGCATAAGGTTGGCGTTTCGGTGCGGGCATGATTGATTTCTCCGGAAAACATCAAGGGGGCGGGCGGCAAGGGCGTCTGTCAGGACACAGTACAAAGCCTAGAGCATGATCCCGAAGAATGGGAACCGGTTTTCGGCTCATGCTCTTTTGGAAAGGATGAGCAGTCTGATTCAACGCCGTTGAAACAGACTCTAGTCGTGCAGAGCGGAACTTTGGTTCAAAGCGATGCCGCTGCGGCGTGCGATCCGTCCTGCGTCCACGTCGAAAATCTCGCTGCCCGCGCCAACATTCGCGAACGCAGCCGGGTCGGCGCCGCTCATCCAGACCTGGGCGCCGAGCCCGGCAAGTTCGCCGAACAGCGCGCCGCGGCGGTCTGGATCGAGGTGCGCCACGACCTCGTCGAGCAGCAGCAGCGGCGCGATCCCCGTCATCTCGGCCACGAGACCCGCATGGGCGAGCACAAGCCCGATCAGCAGCGCTTTCTGCTCGCCGGTGGAGGCGTCCTTCGCTGGCATGTTCTTGGGCGCATAGATCACCTCGAGGTCGGTGAGGTGCGGGCCATCGAGCGTGCGGCCGGCGGCGGCATCGCGGGCGCGATTGTCGCGCAGGATCTCGCGGTAGCGATCCTCCACCGTCGTTGCGGGCTCGGTGAGCAGCGCGTTTTCCATCCAGCCATCGAGTCTGATCCTTGCCGAGGGGAATGCGGAGGCCGCGCCGCGCGCCTCCAGTGCGGCGGCGAGGCGCGTGACGGTTTGTGCGCGCATCGCCGCGACCGCGACTGCAAGCTCTGCGGTTTCGCGTTCGACGGCATCGCACCAGTGGGCGTCGGTGTTGCGCATCTCGAGCAGGCGGTTGCGCGAGCGCAGGCTGCGTTCCAGCGCCGAGACGCGACCGGAATGATCGCTGTCGATCGCCAGCACCAGGCGGTCGAGGAAGCGTCGCCGTTCCGACGCCGCGCCAGCGAACAGGCCGTCCATCGAAGGTGTTAGCCACACCATGCGCAAATGGTCGCCGAAAGCCGCCGCTGACCCGACAGGCTCGCGGTCGATCCGGCAGCGCCGGCCGCTGGATGGCGCGTCATCGCTAGGCGCATCGATACCGGTGCCGAGCGTCGCCAGACCGAGCGCGCCTTCCACCTCGGCCGAAATCGCCCAGGAGCCGTCGCCCCTGATATCTGCGACGTCTTCGCGTGTGGCGCGCCGCAATCCGCGCCCCGGCGACAGCAGCGATATGGCCTCAAGGCAATTGGTCTTGCCGGCGCCGTTAGGCCCGACCAGCACGACCACGTCGCTGCGCGTCTCAAGCGTCGCCGCGCGGTAGTTGCGGAAGTGGGTGAGGCTGAGGCGCAGGATGCGGGAGGGGGTCATGGGCAAGGATTATCACATCCCGGTCATCATCCGCGAAGGCGGATGATCCAGTCGTCCGTAAGGCGCGATGCGAACAATGGGTGTGCAACGGAATGCTGGATGCTTGCCTTTGCGGGCATGACTCTGATGCTGGTCCGCTGTCGCCGGACGCGGCTAAAGGACCATCACACCCGCATCGGCATCAGCACGTAGAGCGCGCCTTTGGAGTCCTTGTCCTGCACCAGCGTCGGCGAACCCGGATCGGCGAGCTTCAGCACCGCAGCCTCGCCCTCGATTTGTGCGGCGATGTCCAGGAGGTAGCGCGAATTAAAACCGATATCGAGCGCGTCGGAGGCGTATTCAACCTCGAGTTCCTCGGTGGCGCTGCCGGAATCGGGATTGGTCACGGACAGGATGAGCTTGCCTGCCGATAGCGCTAGCTTCACGGCGCGGCCGCGCTCGCTGGAAATCGTCGAGACGCGATCGACCGCCGCCTCGAAATCCTTTTTGTCGACGATCAGTTCCTTGTCGTTGTTCTGCGGGATCACGCGGCTGTAATCCGGGAAGGTGCCGTCGATCAGCTTCGAGGTCAGCACGACATTGCCGATTGTGAAGCGGATCTTGCCCTGAGAGAGTTCGATCCCGACCTCGGCCTCGTTGTCCTCGATCAACCGCTGCACCTCTCCGACCGTCTTGCGCGGGATGATGACGCCGGGCATTCCGGCCGCGCCCTTGGGCAGTGCGAGATCGACCTGTGCGAGGCGGTGACCGTCGGTCGCGACGCCGCGAAGCGTCGCGTTCTTGGCGCTGCCCGCGCTGTGTAGGTAAATGCCGTTGAGATAATAGCGGGTTTCTTCGGTCGAGATCGCGAACTGGGTGCGATCGATCAGTCGTTTGATGTCGGCGGCTGCGAGTGTGAAGGAATGCGCCATCTCGCCGGCCGCGAGATCGGGGAAATCGTTTTCGGGCAGGGTCTGCAGGGTGAAGCGCGAGCGTCCGGCCCGGATCGCCAGCACCGAGCGGTCGCCGTCGCCTTCCAGCACGATTTGCGCGCCGTCAGGTAGTTTGCGGACGATGTCGTAAAACATGTGCGCCGGAACCGTGGTCGAGCCGCTGGTTCCGGTTTCCGCAGCCAGCGTTTCAGTCACTTCTAGATCGAGATCGGTTGCCTTCAGCGACAGCCTGGCGTTTTCGGCGCGAACCAGCACGTTCCCTAAAATCGGGATAGTGTTCCGCCGCTCGACCACGCGGTGCACATGGCCCAACGATTTCAGCAGTTGCGCGCGTTCGACGGTGACCTTCATTGCAAATCCGTCCGATCAGTTCACGTCATGTGCTGAAAATGCCGCGGGAAACCGCGGCACGTAAACCCCAAGTTCAAGGCCGATTTGTTTAAATCTGGCGGGACCGCAAGGTGACGCGGAAGCGCGGCCGGCGCAAGCCTTTTGGCTTGCCCGGTTCCGCCTTTTTCCCGATATTTTGCTCGGAAAGCGTGCTCGCCTTGCCCTATTCCTGGAGCTGGCGTTTCAGCAGTTCGACCTCGTCGGACAGCGTCGCATCCTTCGACACCAGCGCCTCGATCTTGCGCACGGCATGCAGCACAGTGGTGTGATCGCGACCTCCGAACCGGCGGCCGATCTCGGGCAGGGAACGCAACGTCAGCGTCTTCGCCAGATACATCGCGACCTGTCGCGGCCGCACCACGTTGGCGGTCCGGCGCGAGGACAGAAGGTCCGAGCGGCTTACATTGTATTGCCGGGCGACCACCCGCTGGATGTCCTCGATCTTGATGCGCCTGGGTTCCTGCGGACGGATCAGGTCGCGGACCTCGCGCTCCGCCATCTCAAGGGTCACCGGCTGGGCGTTGAGCTTGCTGTGCGCCAGAAGCCGGTTGATCGCGCCTTCGAGGTCGCGTCCGTTATGCGTGATCGCCTTGGCCAGATAATCCAGCACCGGCTCCGGCACGTCGAAACTTGCATGATGTGCCCGCGCGGCGTCCATGCGCGATCTCAGGATGCCAAGCCGGAGTTCCTCGCCGAGCGAGCCCATTTCGACCACAAGGCCGCCGGCGAGCCGGGAGCGCACGCGATCGTCGAGGCTTTCCAGATCGGACGGCGGCCGATCGGCAGCGATTACGACCTGGCGGCCGGCATCGATCAGCGCGTTCAGCGTGTGGCAGAATTCGGCCTGAGTGGATTTGCCTTGCAGAAATTGCAAGTCGTCGATGACCAATACGTCGATGCCGCGAAGCGCTTCCTTGAAGGCCAGCGCCGTCTGCGTCTTGAGCGCGGCGACGAAGCCGTACATGAACTTCTCCGCCGTCAAATAGAGCACTTTGCGTTCGGTTCCGGCGTTGCCGGCCCACGTGACGGCTTGCAGCAAATGGGTTTTGCCAAGGCCGACGCCGGCGTGGATGTAAAGCGGATTGAACATGACGCTATCGCCGCGCCGGCCTTCGGCTACTTGGCGCGCCGCCGCGTGGGCAAGTGTGTTGGAGCGGCCGGTGACAAAGCTTGCGAAGGTCAGCCGCGGATCGAGTGGCGAACCGCCCAGCGCATCGTGGTTCGCGGACGCCGGCGCGGTGGCAACTGTCTTCAATTCGGCACTGGCCCGGCCGTCGCTGTGCTCAAGTCGCCGCGGATCGGTCGCAGCGACTTCCTTGACGGGCGCAGCGCAGCGCATGGCCGATCGCACCAAGAGATCGATGCGGTGAACATCCGGCAACTCGGCCTGCCAGCAGGCGAGCACCCGCTCGGCGTAATGCGCCTGAATCCAGCTCTTCAGAAACCGGGTCGGGACCGACAGACGGACACTCTCCCCATGGACGCTCTCCAGATCCATTCTCGCGAACCAGCTCGAATAGATGTCCTCTCCGACGGTCGAGCGTAACCGACCCTTCACCCGCGACCAGCGATCCTGTTCTATGTCTGACATTTTTTGTGACGACTTTTCTGATTGAATGAGGTTGCGATGCGACTGTTCATTCTGGAGGTCGCGCGGTTCGCTGTGATCCCCGGGCGTGCTTCGTTTCCGGCAATACCCAACCGTTCGGCTGAGCACCGCAAGCAGTTTCGATGGCTGGAAACGAAACGAACGCGAGGTTAGCGACGACTCTACGGGCTGCCCGGAGGTTGCGTGGGGGAACGCAGCGAAGCTGTCTTACTCGTGAAAATGTTGGTGAGATAATTCAATGAATGAAATCTGGTGGTGTTGTTTTTGTTTGACATAAACCCCCTCCTCGCTGCGATGGACCGCGCCGAGATGCCCTCTTACATCTATTCCAAATTTAGTCTGCGAAACCCGACATCAAGTGTCAGGATCGCTACGCCGCACACTCTAACTCAACAGTTCAACCCGTCCGCTTACGGCGGATATGCGGCATGGCCTGAGCGTATCTCTCTTGTTTGGCAACGTTTGAAGTAAACGTCGCATTTGAGATTTTAGGCACAGAACATCCGTTCTCATGTTGCTATGAGCAGCCATTCGCTATCACATGGAAAGCTTCACCAACGTACATATCGCCGCCGATATGCACGCCCACTCAAGGTTCTTTAATCCGCACTGAAGAGCCGTGAGTGCCGCGAGCCACCAAAGAAATACACGACACCCCAATTCTCGCAACGGCTTTCACGTCGCGGCTGCGTCGCACAAATCGAATGAGCGCGTGCAACGCGGGCCACGTTCGATCCGCCGATCAGCAACGTTTTGAATCTGCGCGCGGATTCGATGTCTCCTGGCGGTGTCACAAATTTGCAGCGGCTGTCCAAAATATTTTAAGAAACGGTAAAGCGGCGGATGCGTCGGGTCGTTTTGGAAGTGCTTCATCACACTATGTGGATAAGTGATTAGCGACGCGCATTTTTTTCTGGCTGTTTTTACGGGTAACCCGTGCCGGCCGTGTGCTCATCCGTCCGCGCCCACGGTTATATCCGGATGGAAGTATCGAATGTGACGTCGTCGTGCCTGGCTTCGTGCCGGATATTCACGTCATGGAACGTGAGGTGAATCAACAGCGTGACACCGGCGATCGATGCGGTGTTCCCTCGAAGGGCGATGCGTCCGTGCGTTGAAAAGCTTCCTCGTAACTTTATCCGGGTCTGACTGAAGATCCCGTGCGCGATTGCTCCGCAAAACAAAAAGGCCCGGCGATCGGCGGGCCTTTGCTGATAAATGCTGACGAATAACGTCTTGGATCAGATTATTTTGCGAGCTTGGCGATTCGGTGCGTCAGCCGCGAAACCTTGCGGCTCGCACTATTCTTGTGAACGATATTTTGCTGACCAGCTCGCATCAACTCCGGCTCGGCGCTCTTCATCGCCTGGATTGCGGCGTCGCGATCGCCCTTCGCGATCGCCTCCTCGACGATCCGGACCGAGCCACGCATCAGGGTCCGTCGCGACTTGTTGATGGCGGTGCGACGAGCAATCTTGCGTGTCGCCTTCTTGGCGGAGGTCGTATTGGCCATGGTGTCGACGTATCCTTCGGCAGTGTCCCACCGCGAGAGGCCGGCCAGTGGCGCCGGTCATTCGATTGCGCGGGTGAGCCTGAATGTGTTTCCGGTTGTTCCTGAAAATGCCAACCTCGGAGCGAACAGGTTCGCGAGGTGTCCTTCAAAGAACAGCGGCGGCAGGATTGTCCCGCCGCCATTGGCGGTCTTATAGAGGCCATGTTTTCGAGCGTCAACGCCTTCGCCGGGGGTGGATGCGGCAAAAGGGCCTTCGAGGCCTTCAAAAGACGCTGCCGAGGTTGAATTTCCCCCGTTCGACAGCTAAGGGGCGGCCAGCGATCCGGCAGGCAGAAGGGCAGGTGACGGCATGATCCGCGGGATTTTTCGCTTAATCGGGCTGCTGCTGCTCGCGGGCGGTTTCATTTTTCTGGTCTATGACGGCGCGCGATCGATCGCCGACCAGACCCTGCGGCTGACCAAACTCGGAGAATTCTGGAACGATATTCATCAGGCCAGTCAGCAAGCGGTTCGCACCCAGATCGAAGCGTCGGCACCCTGGATGTGGGATCTCGTCAAGCTGGTTCTGAACCAGCCGGCCTTTGCGGTGCTGGCGGTTGCGGGCATTCTTTTGCTGCTGTTGTTCCGGCCGCGCCGGCCGCTGATCGGATACTCCCGGGACTGAATCGCCGGAACCATCGGTGCCGCCCGCTCATCAATGCGAAATACCTTCTGTTAACCATAACGGGTGCAGAACCGAGCCATCTCGTGACAAGGGACAGGTCCGGTGCGGCTCGCGCGCGCGTTTCCAATGTCGTTGGTGGTGGCGCTGACCGCGCTGGCGCTGTCGGGGTGCATGCAGCAGCCGGCGGCGATGGTGCGCCCGCATAACGAGCTCGACGCGCTGGCCTATGGCGGACGGCTGACCGTTGCACCAGTGCCGGCCTCGCGCCGCGACATGCGGGTTCGAGCGGCGCGCGCCGCCGCGGCCGCGCCCATTGTCTACGCCGCGGCCCCGCCGCCCGTCATCCACGATCCCGCCTACCGCCTCGATGCCGGCGACCGGCTGCGCATTGTGGTCTACGGCCAGGAGGGTCTCACCAACACCTATCTGGTCGATGCCGGCGGCAACATCACCATGCCCCTGATCGGCGCCGTCACTGCGCGCGGCCGCACCCCAACCGAACTGTCGGCTGCGATCGCCGCGCGCCTGCGCAACGGCTACATCCGCGAGCCCTATGTCGCCGCCGAGGTCGAGGCCTATCGGCCGTTCTTCATTCTCGGCGAGGTGGCGGCTCCGGGGCAGTATCCGTTCGTGCCCAACATGACGGTCGAGAGCGCGGTGGCCATCGCCGGCGGCTTCTCGCCCCGCGCCAAGCGCGACCGCGTCACCGTCACCCACACCGATGCCCGCGGCACCGTTCGCCTCGTCGTGCCCACCGCCACCTTGCTCAGCCCCGGCGATACCGTCCTCGTCGACGAGCGATGGTTTTGAGTGTCGTTAAAAGCAAGTTTGTTTTTTGAGATGCGTGGCGAAGAAGGCGAGGCGCAAGTCATCATTCCCGGATGTCGGCCACCACCATCATTATCGCCACATCCAGTTACGGCCCCAATCGCCCTTCCAGCCTGCGAGACGGCCCCTGCGGAATTGTAGATAGAGCCGGTCCTTCCGGTTGAAGAAGCCGCTGCCGCCGTAGCTTCGAAACGCCAAAAACACCTCGTCGCCGGAACGACCACTGATGTAATTCAGGGGCACGCCGAGCGCATCTGCCGCCATGGCTTCGTCCATCCCGAAAGCCAGCGGTGTGTTGTTCGACAGCGTCGCTGTGAAGGGTGGCGAATGCGTCGGACCGCCGGCCGCTTGCTGCGCGTGTCCCGGCGCGATCCACGTCGCGGAAAACGCAGCAACGCAGATCGAGGCAAAGACGAATGTCCGCTGCTTCATGATGCCGCCTTTGTGCTTGCTGACACGTCAGCTTAGAGGTCGTCCGCAATCCTGCCGGATTCGATGACCGATCCTAACACATTTGCATTTTAGCTCCCGCGGATGCTTGCAGCCTTTGCGATGTTCGTCACCGTTTATTTATCTCATCGGGCAGCCGGCCGGTCAGATGGCGGCAACTCCCGGCAATTGCAGAACGTCGCGCGTTCCGTTGAATTGTCGGCGGGTTGCTACGTAAGCATTAATAATACCCCTTAATCTTCGCGAATCTACTTATCGGCTAAAGTTCGTGCAGCGCCGAACTGCAAGCCGATGAGGATCAATGACGACGCTCACAACCGGATCGCGCGCGAGACGCCGCCTGCTCCTGGCGTCCGACAGGAGCGATCGAAGCGGCGACCTCGGAGCCATTCTGCAACACGTCGGCGACGTCGATACCACCTTGACCTCCGAGATTCCGGACGCTCCGGCGGGCCGGTTTGCCGGCATCGTCGTCGACATTAATTTGCGTTCGGCCGAAAGCGTGTTGGGGGTTCGCGACAAGCTGTGCGCCGAGGCCTACCGATCGGTACCACGGCTGTTCGTTCTTGCGGATGCGCTTCACCATGGGTCGATGCAGGCTTGGGCGCTCGGCGCCACCGACACAATTTCGCGCCCACTCGACGCGCAAGTCATCCTGCAGCGCATTCGCTCCGCATTTCCGGACGACGGCAACTGTGACGCTGCGGCGAACGGCACGGCTCTGAACCGGGGCATTGCCGCGGCTCATGCCGTGCTGGTGAAGATATTCGAGCGGCTTCCGGCCGGTGTTCCACTCGCATTCAGCGACGTGCTGGAGGCTGAGCAACAAATTCTGAAGGCCATCAAGAGCTCATCGTTGCGTGAATGGCTGGCCACCGTCGGCCGGCATCACACCCATACTTATCGCCACTGCCTGTTCGTCACAGGCTTCGCCGCCGCGTTCGCGCAGCATCTCGGGATGCGAGAGGACGATCAGCGTCGGCTGGCGCGCGCCGCTTTGCTGCATGACGTGGGCAAGGCTTTCATCCCCGTTGCGATCCTCGACAAGCCGGGCAAGCTTAGCAGCGAGGAGAGGGACGAAATTCGCCGGCATGCGCGTCTCGGCTACGAAGCCTTGCTGAAGCAGGGCGGCTTTCCGCCCGAGATGCTCGATGTTGTTCTGCACCATCATGAACTCCTCGACGGCTCGGGATATCCTGATGGTCTGCGTGGCGATCAGATCAGCGATATTGTGCGCCTGACCACGATCGTGGACATTCATGCCGCGCTGGTCGAGCAGCGGTCCTATCGGCTGCCGTTCACGCACGCCAAGTCCTTCGCGATGATGGAAGAAATGGGCGGCAAGCTCGATCAGCACTTGTTGCAGGCGTTCCGCCCGGTGGCGCTGGGCTTTTGATTGGACGGCGATTTCCGAATCGGCAGGCTGCTGGGCGTTGCCGACGCCCGGTCAATGGGCTAAACGGAATGCCTCGCACCCGTAGCTCAGCTGGATAGAGCGTTGCCCTCCGAAGGCAAAGGTCACACGTTCGAATCGTGTCGGGTGCGCCAGTAATTGTTGGACGCCACATAAGTTTAGACTTGTGCCAACCAATCCGGACTCCGCGCCATCTGGACTGAAGCTGATGTCTTCCCCTGCGCGTGCGGCCGTCAATGGTCAGAACTTTGCGCTCATAGCCTGAGAGGCAAGGTTCCGACCAAGGAACAACGCACGTGTATCCAACGTGCAACAATCGCCGCGGTCGGTTTAAACGGCGACCAGAAGCCGCTAATTGGACTCCCGACATAACACCTTGGGGTAGGCAATTAATGAAAATTCTGTCTGTGCTGTTCACGGCAACGCTTTTGCTCGCTGGCGTAGGGGCAGGCCATGCGGCGGTTCGGATTGCGGACGACCGGGGTGGGCAGATCGGGGAGTACCTCTATAGGTACAGCGAACTCCGCGCTTCAGGCCAAATGGTGATGATTGATGGCCTTTGCGCTTCGGCCTGCACCATCCTCCTCTCAGCAATCTCTCACGACAGGATTTGTGTCACCTCGAACGCGAGGCTTGGGTTTCACGCCGCCTTTGATTTCGCCGGCAATGGCCGAACTGTCACTAATCCTGAAGCAACCGAGATGCTCTATTCGGGATATCCCTCGCAAGTACGGCGGTGGATTACAAGGCGCGGGGGTCTTACCTCCAGAATGATCTTCCTTCGCGGCAAACAGCTACAAGCCATGTATCGCCCGTGCCGACCCGGATATCCAGAGGGCGGCGTGAATATAGCTTCCGGGGAGCGCTATGATCCCTATGCTTGGGCGGCCACCATAAAAACTAATTTACGTAAGAAATTTGGCGGGGTCCAATATGGCGCGAGGCCGAACTATGCCCTCGTTGAGAGGGTGCAGGCAAGAAGGCCATCATCAAAATAAATGTGGGGCCTCTGACGCCGGTCGTATCATTGATTTCAATGAGCGGACGATGCGCCATTTCGATCCAAGCCTGCGACTGGGACTAATAGTTGGCGTGAAAATTACACCACTTCCTGATGACGCTTGGACACCCGGACCAATCGATCGCAGGCGAGAGCGGTTGCTGTAGCATAGCCCTCCTGGACGGTGGGATCGGCTACGATGCCACATCGGCCGGCTGACCCGTATCGCCTCAACGACGACACAGTCGCAGGCCTCCTCAAGTGTAGTGAGCTGTTGCGGCTTAGTGTCAACGGCGGAGTGATCGGGAAGCCGCCAAGGTATCGCAGTTGTTATGGCTTCGGCAATGCAACGTCCCCGCTGGGGCTGTCGTGCACCGATGTCTCCGCTCTTGGGGCCCATCTCGGACATCGCGAGCGTTGGCCCAACACCACCCGCCGGCGGGGTGTGTCCCGATTTTGGAGAGGGTTCCGGATCGGTTGCCGGACCTTGATCTAAGTCAACACTAGCCACCAGGGCGGGATGAGAGCCTAGAGCGATGAGACGCACATCCGCGTCGCTGGTGCATGGAAACACATCTCAGATTTTCCATATCGTGCCGGTGAAGCTTTCGGTCTATCGCGCGACCAGTAAAGGGGGCGAGCAAGTAATAGCGGAGGAAAGCCATGAAGCAGATGAGTCCCATGACAGCTGTTATTGCAGCCTCGACGTTTGCGTGTGCGGCGCTGCTCTCCTTCGGCTGGTCTGAGCGAGGCGGTGTCTCGCTATCAGTCGAGAACGCCCAGGCACGGGTCGGTCGTCCGCTGACACCCGTGAGCGTTGCGGGGGTTGCGCGGCGCCAGAACCGGCGGGCTGCGTACGGCTACGGTGCCGGTGCGGTGGGTGCTGGCCTAGCGGGCGGCGCAATTGGGGCGGCCGCGATAGCGGCCGCATCACCTTATGGGTACTATGGTGGCGGCCCTTATGTAGGCACTGGTTGGGGCAACTATGACGGCTATGGTACTAGTGGCTATTATGGCGGCTACGCCAACCGCAGCTACGTCACCGGACGGCCAACGTTGTTTCCGCGCTACTACGGCGGCTATGGCACACGCGGCTACTACGGCAGTTATGCCGCTGACGGTTATCCTGGCGGCTACTATGCCAACCGTAGCTACGTCACCGAAGGGCCAACATGGTTTCCGCGCGGCTTTGACGGACGCTGGTGAAACGAGGGTGTTCGGAAGTGGTCCGACCCCTGAACGGCTACAGCGGGTGGGGTGAGGCCCGGCACCGTGATTAAGCTTGACGACGAACTGACGACCCCTGCCTGAGAGCAGATGGGTGATGGTCCGAGGCGGCTCAAGAGCCGCCTCGGAAAGCGCCGTCAGAGTGCGGTCGCCGTCAATGCCTAAGTCCGGATTTGGCCCCTCGCGTCAATTCGATGCCTTGCTGCAATTCGGGCGCTTTCGGAGCGAAGCGACGTTAACTGGTCACAGTGATTTATGAGTACACACCCTAGCTAGTAAGTCGACAGACAACGTGCCTGTTTCGGCGTCCGCGCGATGGACGGACATTTATCATGAGGTCGTTGAGAGTTCTGTGAAGTTCAAGACAGACTTTGAGCCACTGCAGCGCAAGCAGCAATTGTCTTGCACGTGGTAACGAGGTCCAATGCCTCGGCTTCGCGGTGCGCGCGGCCTTCTGCTGCACGAGGATGAGGGCGGTTCACGTGGCGAACCTGTAACGCCCGACCAATTCGCGGCGACCATGGCGGGCATAGCGCCCGCATCGGTGCACCCTAACTTCCGCTAACGTGCTCCGGCTGAGGGCTTGAGTCTGATTAGCCAGAACACATCAAAAATCAGCACAATCAATTGCGCGCCGCCAAATATCATAAACGCCAAATAGAATTTCGGCGATCCACCACCATAAGCGGAGCCGTAAGCTGCCGCGACCACGACAATCACCGCGCTCACGGCATTGATGGCCACGGCCTTGCCGATCGAGTCGGGCCATCGCCGGGTAATCAGCCAAACCAATCGTGATATCAAGGACGCCGCCACTAAAGCCCCGACGATAAGAACCATCAATCCTCCGACTTTCGCTCAGTATTAGCTTACTTCTCGCATCCGGCAATTCCAAGGAATTTTGGGTAACCACCTGCAACAAGTCAAGGATTGCCCTCCGAAGGCAAAGGTCACACGGTCGAATCGTGGCAGGCTCGCCATTCCGATATAAACTGCGCACGCTGTGGCGCGAGGCATTCCCTTTCCTGGGATGTTTCCACCCCGGCACGGAGCGATCTAAAATCGGCCAATGCTCCGTGGGCCAGCTGGCGGGTATCCGCCGTAGCGACCGAACTGTGCTAAGGGTGACATCTGCCGGGGCTAACGCCCGATGCGGCGGCTCCATAGCCGCATGGCGAGTGCAAATGGCGAGGCAATCGACCGCGATAGCCGTCCGGGGACATTGATGAACGGGGCCGAGGACAACAGCCGATACCGCCGCAGGGGCCTGTTCGCCAAGTACGTCATGTCGCTCGTCGGCCTGGTTGTGTTCGTCCTCGCGGTCAACGGCGCGCTCGAGATCTGGATCAGCTACAACCAGACCAGGACCGCACTCATTCATGCGATGTCGGAGAAAGCCGACGCGACGGCGCACCGCATCGAACAGTCGATGGTGGATCTGGAGCGGCAGGTCAGCTGGGTCACGCGCGCCAGTGTCGTCACGGTCGAGCAGCGCCGCGCCGACTACGCCGAATTGCTGAATCAGGTTCCGGCCGTCAGTCGGATTTTCCAGCTTGACGGGCAAGGACGTGAGCAACTCCGACTGTCGCGCCACTCCGTTTCGTTTGACAGCGGGGCTGACTTCTCCCGTGACGTGAGGTTCACACAGGCCGTCGCGAAGGGCGTCACATACGCGCCGGTTTTCTTCCGCGAACAACAGCCCTTCATGTCGATCGCCGTCGCTCACGCGGGACGGGACGCCGGGGCTTCCGTGGCGGAAATCGATCTTCGCTTTCTGTCCGGATATATCGACGATGCGCAAGCCGGCAAGGTCGGCACGGCCTATGTCGTGGATTCGGATGGCATCCTGCTTGCCAGCTCCGACAAGACCATGCATCCCGGCAAGAACCTGTCGGCGCTGCCACAGCTCGCGGCGTTGCTGAAATCCGGCAACAAGTCGCCCGCATCGGGAGCGAACGACGAAGGCCAGGCGGTGCTGACCGCATCGAGCCAGGTTCCCAAGCTCCGCTGGTTCGTGCTGTTCGAACAACCTGCAAGTCAGGCGCTCGCGCCGATCCATGATCTTTTGATACGCATCGGCATTCTGGTCGCATTCGGTCTTGCGCTCGCGATCCTCGCCGGCGTGCTTTTGGCACGGCGCATGCTGGTTCCGATCCAGGCCCTCAACACCGGCGCGCAGCGCCTCGGCGGCGGCAACTTCGAACATCGTATCGACGTCAAGACAGGCGACGAACTGGAGCAGCTTGCCGACCAGTTCAACAGCATGGCTGGTCAGCTTCACGAGACCTACTCCGATCTCGAACTCAAGGTCAAAGAGCGGACGCGCGATCTGGCGCAATCGGTGAACGAGCTCAAGGTTCTCGAAGAAGTCGGTCGCGCCGTGGTCTCCTCGCTCGACCTCAATGCTGTGCTCCCCACGGTCGCCACCCGCGCGCTGGAGATCACCAGCGCCGACGCCGTAATGATCTACGGCTTCGATGCGGAAGGTCGCCGGTTCGATCTCGTCGAGGCCAGCGGCATGGAGAAATCAGCGGTTGGCAACCATCTCATGATCGGCGCCGACGACAGCTTGCTCGGCGAGGCAGCCGCAAGCGGTCAGCCTCTCGCAATTGCAGACCTTGCATCCGCCGGGGCAAATCCGCTCAACGATGTCGCAATCGCGGCTGGATTCCATTCCGTTCTGGTGGTGCCGCTGGTCGATCAGCAAGGCATCCTTGGCTCGCTGATCGTGCTGCGCCGAAGTGCAGGTGCGTTTTCGCCGAACCTGATTGGGTTGATGCAGACATTTGCGCATCAGGCGGTGCTGGCGATGCGCAACGCAAAGCTGTTTCATGAAGTCGATCAGAAGGGCAAGGAGCTCGCGACCGCACACGGCATCGTCCAGCAGCAGACCTATCAGCTGCTCAACTGGAACAAATCTCTGGAAGAGCAGGTCGGAAAACAGCTCGGAGAGATCGAGCGGATCCGGCGGCTCGAACGTTTCCTCGCGCCGCAGGTCGCGCAGCTTGTTGCGTCCGACGGACAGAAC
Source organism: Nitrobacter sp. JJSN (assembly GCF_051912485.1). Taxonomy (GTDB): domain Bacteria; phylum Pseudomonadota; class Alphaproteobacteria; order Rhizobiales; family Xanthobacteraceae; genus Nitrobacter. The sequence goes on from NZ_CP196822.1 coordinate 3,818,272, forward strand.
TCGCTGCTCGACAGCCATCGCGGCGAAGTCACCGTCGTGTTCTGCGATCTGCGCGGCTTCACGGCGTTCACCGAAAGCTCGGAACCGGAAGAGGCGATGAACGTGCTGCGGGAATATCACGCAGCGCTCGGCGAACTGATCTTCAAGTACGAAGGCACACTGGACCGTTACGCCGGCGATGGCATGATGATTCTGTTCAACGCTCCGATCCCGGTTCCGGATCACACCCCGCGCGCCGTCAGGATGGCCGTCGAAATGCGCGACGCCATTGGGTTGCTGTCGCAGAAATGGCGAAGCCGTGGCCACAGCCTTGGCTTCAGCGTCGGGATCGCCGTCGGTTATGCGACGCTCGGCCAGGTTGGCTTCGAGCGCCGGCTTGAGTATGCGGCGATCGGTAGCGTGACCAACCTTGCCTCGCGGCTATGCGACGAAGCCAAGGCGGGCCAGATCGTGATCAATCAGCGCGCCTACGGCATGGTGGAACCCCTGGTCGACGCGACGGCGTTGGCACCGCTGATCCTGAAAGGCTTCCACCATCCGATCGCAGCCGTTGAAATCCATCGTTGGCGGGACCATGCCGAAGGCGGTCCCCCCGCCCAGCGCTCGGCGGCAAGCCGGCCGGCATGAACTGGTCGTCACGTGCGCGCGGATCGCGCAGATTGTTGAATCGCCATCCCGGCTTGATTAGGCTTGCGTTCCATTGATCTTGACGCCGCCGCTGCGATTTTTCGGAAAGAATCTTTCAATGCTAGTGAAGTCCTTAAGCTCGCACCACGTGGCCAGGCGGGCGATGGCTCTCGCCGTTGTGCTCGGGACAACTGCCATCGCTTCTCAGGGGTTCGCGGCCGGCGACCAGGATGCCCCGAACGGCGCCGCCGTGACCGTCCTGAAAGCCACCAGGTCCTGCTTTTCGGCAACCGTCGAGGTTACCGGAATCCTGATTCCGAAGAACGAGACGGCCGTGCGCCCGGAACGGCCGGGCTTGAAGGTCGCCGAGATCCTGGTGGAGCCGGGCCAGAGCGTCACCGCTGGGCAGGTGCTTGCCCGCCTCAACCGTCCCGAGGGCGGATCGACCCAGGTTCAGGCGCCGGTGGCGGGACTGATCAGCAGTTCATCCGCCGAGATCGGCGCGATTGCTTCGGGCAAGGGCGAGGTGCTGTTCAATATCGTCACCGGCAACGAATTCGATCTGGTCGGTCAGGTGCCGACCACAGACCTCGCCGAGCTCGCAGTCAATCAGACCGCCAAGGTCATGGTCGTCGGCGCCGGCGACATGGATGGCAAGGTCCGGCTCGTCGCGCCGACGGTCGAACCGTATAGCCAGCTCGGGCAGGTCTTCATCTCCGTTGACCCAAGCAAACATCTGCTCGTCAATGCGTCCGGCCGTGCGATCGTCAAGACTGGCGAGAGTTGCGGCATCGCGGTGCCGCTGACGGCGATCCTGTATGGGAGCGCGGGCACCGTGGTTCAGGTTGTTCGGCGCCAGCGGGTCGAAACGCGTCGCGTCGAGGTGGGATTGCTGTCGGGGGGACAAGTCGAGGTCCGCAAGGGATTGTCGGAAGGCGACGTGGTGGTGGCGCGCGCCGGCGCCTTGTTGCGCGAAGGCGATCCGGTCAGACCGGTCGCCGCGGAAGCGCAGACAAAATAGTTGCTTAGCCGCCGGCCTTGTGTGCGGCCAGCGCCGCATCGGACCTGAATGGCACGTCCTGAGCCAGCGACGATGACACCGTCGGGACCTGCTCCCCTTCGCTTGCGCGTGAAACCGCGACCCGCGTCCTGCTGAACACGGTTTCGGCATCTGCATTCGGTGTATCGAGGCTCTTGAGCAATTCCGCCATCAGCAGGCTGTATTGTCCGCCGGACTCGTCGACCACCTGTCCCGGCGTGGCCGACGACAGGATCAGCGCATTGTCAGGCACATTGATCGGCGCAAGGCCATGGGAGTATGAGCGGAAGCGCCGCTCATACGGGTTGCGCCGCGACGCATCGATCACCGCAAGCTTGACCTTGGCGGCACGCTCTTTCATCGCGCCGAGAACGGTCTCGATGGAAAGCCCGTCGCGCCGAACATCGGCTTCCTTCCAGATCTGCGCATCGACCGGGATCATGTAGCTCTCTCGGCCGGACTGAATGCCGAAGCCGCTGAAAAACAGCAGGGCCGTCGTGTCGGGACCGATCTTCGATTCCAGGCGGCGGACCGCGCGGCGCATATCGTCCCTGTTGGCGTCCTCGACCATGATGACATCGAAGCCGTCGCGCCGCAGAATCGTGGTCAGCGCCCGGGCATCGTTGATGGACTGTTTCAAGGGCCGGTTCGCATCCGGATAGTGCCCGTTGCCGATGACCAGCGCGACCCGTGCCGGCTTGACGGCGATGCTGCCGGTCGTGTCGGCAACGGCCTTCGCGACATCCAGGCTGCGCTTGTTGAGCGCGGCATGGGCTCCGATCGCCAGCGACACCATCCCGACGAGGACGGCGGCCACGGTGGTGGACCGGGGGGAGACGCGAAACTGCCCGAACTTCATAACGATCGATTCCTGGTCATGCTCGACGGCGCTCGTAAGTCGCGCCAACGCCAGATTGGTTTTAGGGAGCCCCTGACTTATGGCGGTTAAATACGCTCGTTCTGCGGCACCGCAACATAAAAAAGGTCATACCCCCAGGTTCTCCATGAGCAACACGAAACCTTTATTTATTGGAAACACAATTAGTTAAGCATGCTGCGGCAGTCTGCGAAAGCCACGGACGGATCACGAAATTTTGGGGCGGGACGTCACGGCAACCAACCTACCGCGACCTTGCGGTCCGATGCCGTAACTTAGGTCACATTTGTCTTTCCCGCCTATTCGTGTAGTTTTTCAATAGGTTGTCTGAAACAGCCTTGATGAGATGCCGGAACGCGCATGGGGGCGCGGAAAGAACGTCATGACTGCTCGCCATGTCGCTGGCGCTGTCTATCGCGCGCTGACGAACCGCAAAGACGGTCCTTCGCTGTATGACCTGTGCGATCCCCTGCTGGTGCGCCACCACGGCGGCGACGCTCACCTGGCCAAATTCTACAGAACCGCGCTCGCCAATCCGGTCCTGCGCCCGCTATTGCGGCGGGCCGGTCTGCCCGAACTGAGCGACGAGGCCCGCTTTCGGGAGCTTCAGGACGCGCTGCAGCACGCGCGGGACGACGATTTTCCGGACTGGACGGCGATCGGCCAGCCGGTGGCGAGGCTCTTGGATACCGTGACCTTGCACCATCCCCGGCCGAGACCGGCGGCCCCCTCGGGGCCGGCGCCGGGCCTTGCCGACATCGAACGCGTCATCCGGACCTGCGGCGCGCATCTGCTCCAGTCGTTTGAGAAGAACGGCTTCATCCCGACCTATGCCGCATTCAACCTGATCGGAGATCCAGATCTGCACGGTCGGGATTTTCTCGCCGCCCTCACGGGACTCGATGCGCGCGGTTACAAGAACTCGACCCTGCTCTTCAATCTGGCGCGGGTCTTCATCGCGCGGTCGCCTGCCCGCGATCTGATCAATCCGCCGTGGAGCGGCATCGCCGAACCGATGTGGGAGCCGGTACAGATCCGCCATCGCTCGGCCTATTACGACGCGTTCTTCACCGAGGCGCTTTTGAGTTTCGCCGAAACCGGTCTCGTCACGCCTGCGGAGACTGCGGCGATCCGCCGTGCGAACACTGAGATGGTCGATTTCTGCCTCAAGACCAGCCGCGAGGAGGTGTTCTCGCGCGACGGTAGCCGCGTCAGCGTCATCACCGCCCTGGCGCCCAATCCCCATCCGCGCTTCAGCCGCTTCTTCGCGCAGATCAAGCAGGACCTCGGCTTCGGCATCTATGTCCCGGACTGCGACACCACGGCCTGCTCGTTTTCGGCCGCGACGCAAGTCGGCTCGACCAATCCCATCCTCGATCAGCCGCTACTCGATTTCTACGCGGGCTATCAGGTCGGCCGCGGCGCCAACGAGCGGCTCGTGACCGTGCCGCTGAACGACAACATCGATTACGACGGCGGCATCGTCACCTGGATCGACAATCTTGCGGGCGACCGCCCTTACGGCAACGATCTCGACCCCACCCTCAACCTCGATGTTCTCGAGGTCAGCTTCCGCAACTGTACGCGGTGGCGCGTTCTCGAAACACCGCAACGCCTGCAGACGGTGCAACGGATCATCGGCTTTCAAAGGCGGCTGGTGGAGAGCGGTGCTTTCAGCGATCCGCGATCCCATATCTACTATCTGCCCGAGCTCTACTGCGCCTACTTCGGACGTTGCTACGCGGCGTTTGCGGCGCTGCCGTCCGTCGCCCGTCAGGCGCTCGATCCCGATGACAGCTTTGGCTGCATGCGCGGCCGGGTTCTGGCGTATGTGCAGGACACTCTGATGTCAGCCGAGATGAACGCGTTCGATGCGGCGCTGGCGCTCATCACATTGGGCCATCTCGGCGCCGATACGGCGACTTTCACACCTGCGCTGAACTGCATCATCGGGCACGCCGGTGAAGGCGGGCGTCGCGGGCCCTTCAAGGCCTATGAATGGAACAAGATGAAAACGCCGACGCGCATTGTGGTAGGTGGCCCGGAAGTGACATCGGCCTTCGTGCTGATGGGGCTGGCCCTGGCGCGCAAGGCGATGCGGTAACCCGCCAAACACTGGTAAGTCTTGCCGTTTTGCGGATGCGCGCCTCGCTGTATAGGATGACAATCCGCCCGGCCCGTTAGCGGCGGAAAAGGCCGTCTCAACGCAAGGAGCAGCATTGTGGTGACCGCCATTGAGACGATCGAGCAGCTTGAGGCCATTTACGGCCAGCCCGGCGAGGCGGCGACCATCAAGGTGGCCCACCGGATCACGCCGTCCTATCGCGCGCTGATTGAAAGTTCTCCGTTCGCCGTATTGGCGACCTGCGGCGAGGCAGGGCTTGACTGCTCGCCGCGCGGCGATCTGCCGGGCTTCGTTCGTGTTCAGGACGACCTCACGTTGATCATCCCGGATCGGCGCGGCAACAACCGCGTCGATTCGCTGCGGAACCTCATATGCGATCCCAGAGCGGCGTTGCTGTTTCTCATTCCGGGGTCAGGCACCACCCTGCGCGTCAACGGCCGCGCGGTGGTGTCGGCCGATTCCGAACTGCTGGCGTCGTTCGGGGTCGAGGGCAAGACTCCACGCACGGCCATCGTCATGACCGTAGAGGAGATCTACTTTCAGTGCGCCCGCGCCATCATCCGTTCGCACCTCTGGGACCCCGACAGGCGTGTTGATCCCAAGAGCTTACCGACGCCCGGTGAAATCCTCGCGGAGATGAGTAAGGATCGGGTCGGCGGCGAGGAATATGACAAGGCGTGGCTCGAGCGTGCGCGACAGACGATGTGGTAGATGATCCGGCCGGGACCGGTGTCGCCGTCATTGCGAGTGAAACCTAGTGGCCGAACAGCTGCTTCATGATGTCATCGATAGGCGGAGGCTTGTCTGGGGACTGTTGGCCCCGAGACGATGAGCCTTGGGACGGCTGGCCCGCGGAGGGCGGCCCGCCGGGGGCGGGGCTGGCTCCGCCGAGACCCTGCCGGATCAAGGTATCAAGAGTCTCTCCGAGATTGGGACCGGATTTGTCGGAACGTTCAAGCCCGCTTTGGCCGAACAGTCCCTGTCCCAATTCCCGAAGCCTCGCATAGGCGGCTGCGGGATCGTCCAGAATGCCGGCGACATCCGGATAGATATGTGGCTCGGTCCAGGTTCCTTGCACGACGACCGGAATGCCGAGGCCGATCGGATCGGCACGACCTCCTTGACCCTCTGCGGTCATGACGAGTTTCGGTTCAACACGGAACGACAGCGTCTTCGCGCCGAGATCAACGGTGCCGGCGCTGGTCATCCGCACCAGCGGCCCGGCCAGAAACAGGTCATTCGTGGCGGCCTTTCCCTGAGCAATAGTTGCGGTCGCGCTGAGTTGCGACAGGTCGGTGGTCTGGTCCGGGCGCTCCTGCCATCCCGACAGGGTGCCCGACGTCAAGGCGCGGATCATTTTGGCGATATTGAGGTTGCGGATCGCGCCGTCGCGGACATCGACCGAAGCCGTCCCAGCCAAGCTCGCCATAATCGCGCGCAGACTATTGCCGCTGGCCTGCACGTCGGCCGTTGCTCGCATCCTGCCATCGACATTGGCGAAATCCGCAAGGCCCGACAACAGCGGCCGCGCGCGAACGCCGGTCAGGTCGGCCCGAAGCGCGTAGGATGGATTGTTTGTCGATGCATCGATCGACAGCATGCCATTGGCCTGCCCGTCATATGCGCCGAGGTTAGAAAATGAAGCTTTCAGAACGCCGCTGGCGATGGTGGCGTTGACCGAGGCCGGCGCAAAACGCGCGGAATCAAACGTCAGTTCGGCCGCTGAAATCGTCACTTGCGCATCGACATAGTTCAGCCCGCTGACATCGATCGGCGTATCGCTCCATGGCTGCGCGCCGGATCGCAGTGCAGGAGGTTGGTGCGGTGCTGCGCCAAGATCGAACCGTTGAAAATCGAGATCGACCTTCACGAGCGGCTTGCTCGCAAGATCGACCGATGCCCAGCCGTTGAATTTGCCGTCGTCGAGCGATCCCGACAGGCCATTGATGAGAAGTATCCCACCGTTGACTCGGACCTCGGCTTTGGCTGTCAGCCGGCGTGTCGGCGAACCGGAAACTTGAAGCGTCAATTCCGTCGGGATATTCCGGCGCCAGAGCTCGCCTGCGGGCGGGGTCGCGGCGATGGTGAATGTCAGCGGCCGGTCGACGGGACGCGCATCGCCGGTGATGTTGATTTTCCGGTCGGCACTGAGCGTCACGCTCGCGTTGACATCGCCGACGCGATCTTCCGAGCCGGTATGCGGATCGAAGAAAACGATCGTGCCATTGGAAACCGTCACCCGGTCGATCGGAAATGCCGTGTCTTCCGACGTATCTTCAGAGCGGTCCGGTCCGGGTGGGACGCTGGTGCGGGTGCGTTCGCGCAGCATCGGCAGCCGCAGCGTCGGATGGTCGATGGTCAGTTCCGAAACTTTCGGAGCCCACGACAGCAGGCTCGCAAATTCGAGAGCAGCGCGAACTTCCCCCACGGCAAGCTGTGCATCGGTCGCGGCGCGCCCGGGACTGTCGAGCGTGACATTGTGCAGCACGAGGCTGAGCGACGGCCACATCCCGATTTCGGTCTTGCCCTTGATCGCAATCCGGTAGCCGGTGTCGCGCGCGATCCGGTCCTGCACGAGCGAGGTGACGAAAGTGGAAGGGATCCCGGTCATGAACAGCACGATCACCATCGCGATCAGGCAGGTTGCGGCGGCGCCTGCGATTTTCAGTGCTCTCATCTTGCCATCTCGGAAAACGGGGAACTTGCTCGCAACCGTTAGCGATTGAAGGACAATTTCTGCGGAATGCGAAGATGTCGTGTCAAAGTCGCCCGGACGGGCTGCAAAGTTCTGTGACTTATGACACACTCCGGCGCAGCTTGGTCGGGCATATTGAAGGGCGGGGCGCTTTGGCGCGTCAGCGAACTCATTTAGTTTTTTCAAATGGTTCTGAGATCAACTCTGCCGGAAAGGGCAGGGTGGTCGACCTCAAGGGTAAATTGCGATGAGCAAGCAGTCGGAATTCGCGGTCATTCTCAAAATGAACCCGCTGTTTTCGGATCTCGGCGCCGATGATCTGCAACGCGTGGCGGCGCTTTGCCATACCGAGCAACTCACCGTCGGCGAGGTTCTGTTTCAGAAGGGCGATGACGGCGATGCGCTGTACGGCGTGCGCCGCGGCCAGATCCGCATCGAGACCGGCGCCTCGGATGGCGGCCGGTTGACCCTGAATTTCCAGGGACCGGGAGATCTGTTCGGCGAAATCGCCGTGCTTGACGGGCAGTCCCGCACCGCCGACGCGGTAGCGGGCGAGCCGACCGAACTGTTTGTCCTGCGCCGCGGCGATCTGCTGGCGTTCCTGGAGCGAGAGCCGAAAATCGCGATTCGGCTGATCGAACTATTGTGCCAGCGCATCCGCTGGATCAGCGAGCGCATGGAGGAATCGGTGCTGCAGCCGCTGCCGGTGCGGATGGCGCGCCGGCTGTGCGCGCTGGCCGACGACTACGGCTCGGAAGTTCATATTTCGCAGGAGCAGCTTGGCGTTTATGTCGGCGCGGCGCGCGAGAGCATCAATCGCCAGCTCCAGCAATGGCGCAAGGACGGCATTCTCGATCTGCAGCGCGGCCGCATCCTGCTCAAGAACATGAGCCGGCTGACCGCCGTTGCGCGCAATGCATAACGCGCGCGATTATTCCGCGCTGGGCGTGCGGACGATATTCGATGCGTCACGTTCGGTGACGGCCCGTTCGGTGGCCTCGGCGCCCGAGGTCAACAGCCTCTTGCCGTAGCGCCAGATGAACGCGCCGACATCGTCCATCATCATGAACATGGCAGGGACGAACACCAGCGACAAAATTGTCGAGAATATCAGACCGCCAATGACCGCGAGCGCCATCGGCGAGCGGAATTCACCGCCGGCGCCGAACGCTAGCGCACTTGGCATCATGCCGGCGACCATCGCGATGGTCGTCATCATGATCGGGCGGGCGCGCTTCATGCCGGCATCGATGATCGCTGCGTCGCGCGCGCTGCCCTGTCGGATCGATTCGACAGCGAACTCCACCAGCATGATGGCGTTCTTGGTGACGATGCCCATCAGCATCAGGATGCCGATCCAGACCGGTGTCGTGAGCTGCTTGCCGGTGAGCAGCAGGGCCATGATCGCGCCGCCGATCGACAGCGGCAGCGAGAACAGGATGGTGATCGGCTGCAGGAAGGTGCCGAACAGCAGCACCAGCACGGCATAAACCATCATGAGGCCGGCCGTGATCGCGGTAGCGAATCCTTCCGACAACTCGTTCAGGCTTTCAGCGTCGCCTGAAGGATTGACCTTCACGCCCTTCGGAAGGGTCTTCATTACGGGCAGATCATGGATTTTTGCCGTTGCATCGCCGAGCGCGGCGGTGCCGACCAGGTCGGCTGCTACCGTGGCCTGCCGCTGCCGGTCATAGCGATTGATGCTGGTCGGACCCTGATCCAGCCTGATATCGGCAACGACCGAGAGCGGAACGTGACCGCGGCCGCCGCCGATCGGCACGCGAAGCTGCTCCAGCATTTTCAGGTCGGAGCGGGCGTTGTCTTCGAGTTGCACGCGGATCGGAACCTGGCGGTCGCCGGCATCGAACTTCGCCAGCGCCGGGCCGACGTCGCCGATCGTCGCGACGCGGATGGTTTGCGACAATTGCTCGGTCGATACGCCAAGACGCGCGGCGAGATCCGCGCGGGGCTGGATACGCAGCTCGGGGCGATCGAGCGATGTCTCCGGCGTGATGTTGGCGATCAGCGGAATGCGCTTCATCTGCGTCGCCAGCTCGTTCGCAACATTGCTGACGATGCCGATGTCGGGTCCGGTCACCACGAGCGATACCGCGCGTAGGCCGTTCTCGTCGAGGAACCAGTAACGGATGTCGGGAATGCTTTCGAGTTCTTGCCCGATCGAGAGTTCAAGTTCGCGCTGGGTAATGCTGCGCTCTTGCTTGGGCGTATAGTTAATGATCAGGGATGCGCGGCGCACTTCCTGAATTCCGGGCGGCACGCGCCCGCCGTCGACGAATACGCTCTTCACCTCCGGACGCTTGCGCAGCCGTGCCGCGATGGTTTCCGTCACCTTCTCGGTGTAGGCGAGCTGCGATCCCGGCGGCAGCTCCATCGCCAGCAGCGAGCGTGCGGTGTCCTGCGCCGGCAAAAAGCCCTGCGGCAGAAGCTTGATGCTCCAGATTGAGGCCGCGAAGATCGCAAGTCCAATCAGCACGGTGATGTAGTAGTGCCGCACTGACCAGGTGACGAGGCTGGTGTAGGCGCGCAGCACGGGGCCGGGCGGCGGAGCCTCATGCGGATGATCTTTCATGAAATAGGCGGCGAGCACCGGCGTCACGAAACGCGCGGCCAGAAGCGAGAAGAACACCTGCACCGACACGGTGATGCCGAACTGCTTGAAAAACTGCCCGGCGATGCCCGACATGAAGCTCGCCGGTGCGAAGATCGCGATGATGGTGAGGCTGATCGCGATCACAGCGAGGCCGATTTCATCGGCGGCTTCCAGCGCTGCGCGGTAGGGCGACTTGCCCATCCGCATGTGGCGCACGATGTTCTCGATCTCGACGATGGCGTCGTCGACGAGGATGCCGGTCGAGAGCGTGATAGCGAGGAAGCTGACCAGGTTCAGCGAGAAGCCGAGAAGGTCCATCGCCCAGAAGGCGGGAAAGATGGACAGCGGCAGCGAGATCGCGGCGATGATGGTGGCGCGGATATCGCGAAGAAACAGGAAGACGATGATGACGGCGAGGGTCGCGCCCTCGAACAGGGTCGAGATCGCCGCTTCATAGTTGCCTTTGGTGAACTCGACGGAGGTGTCGATCAGCTTCAGATCGACATCGGGATATTGCTCTTTCAGCGCGTTGATCCGCTCCTGCACGGCCTTCGCCACCACGACGTCGCTCGCGCCCTTGGAGCGTTTGATGCCGAGGGCTACGACAGGCTCGCCGTTGAAGCGGGCGAAGGTCCGGCGGTCCGCGATGGTGTCGGTCACCGTGCCGAGATCGTCGAGCCGCAGTTCGCCGCCGGCAGGCAGCGAAATCATCGTCCCCGCCAGCTCGTTGATGGTCTTGGCGCCTGCAAGGGTTCGGATCGCCTGATCGTTCTGTCCGATTTCCGCCCGCCCCCCGGCGACATCGACGTTGATGCCGCGCAGGCGCTGGCTCACATCGACTGCCGTCAGTCCGGCCGCGCGCAGGCGGTCTGGATCGAGTGACACCAGGATTTCGCGCTCGACGCCGCCGATGCGCTCGACCTGGGCGACGCCGCGCACGCCCTGCAGCGCGCGCTTGACCACGTCGTCGACGAAATATGACAGTTGCTCGGGCGTCTTGCCCGGCGAGATCGCGGCGTAGGTGACGATCGGCAGCCCGATGACGTCGACGCGCTGGATCAGCGGCTCGTTGACGTTCTGCGGGAGATTGGCGCGGACGCGCGTCACGGCGTCCTTGACGTCGTTCAGCGCCCGGTCGGTATTTGTCTCCAGCGCGAACTGGATTGTGGTCAACGACAGGCCGTCGGTGATCGACGATGAAATATGCCGGACGCCCTCGACGCCCGAGACGCCGTCCTCGATGGTCTTGGTGACCTGCGCCTCCAGTTCGGCGGGTGCGGCGCCGAACTGGGCGACCGCGACCGAGATCACGGGAATATCCGCACTCGGCAGCCGCGTGATAGCGAGCTTGGTGAAGCTGACCCAGCCCAGCAACAGCAAAATAATCGAGAAGACGACGGACGGAAGCGGATGCCGGATCGACCAGGCCGAAACATTGATGGTCATCAACGTGCTCGCGATCGATCGAGGTCATCCGGGAACATGGCTTTGACCCGGTCGCCGTCATGTAGTGAGGTGCCGGCATCGGCCACAACGATTTCTCCGACTTTCAGGCCTTCGAGAATTTCGACAGCGGTGTCGGACGTCAATCCGACGCGAACGCGTCGCGTCTCCACGATGTCTCCGTTCACCACCTGAATCGCGCGCTGCTCGATCGCCGAGCGGGGAATCGCCACGCCGCAACTGCGCCTGGCATCGATGCTGGCGCGCGCGAACATTCCGATCCGCACCGTCGGATCTGCGCTCAGGGAGAGCCGGACGTGACCCATCTGGGTCTTGCGATCAATTTCGGGCGATACCAGCCGGACGTGCCCGACCAGATCAGGCCCGTCCTCGCGGCTGACGCGCGCGCTCGCGCCCGGATTGAGCTTGAGGACATGGATCGAAGGCACCTCAGCATCCAGTTCGATCTCGTTGTTGACCGCAATTCGAAACATCGGCCCGGCCTGCTGCGAGGCCGGCGCTCCGACGACGGTGCGAACCTGGGTGACAAGACCGGCCGCAGGTGCACGCAGGACGACCGATCCCGATTTGCTGCCGGGCGCCGCCGTCAACCGGGCCAGTTCCTGATTCAGCGTGACGATGTCGCCCTCCCGGACGAGCACGTCGGTCACATGCGACCCTTCCTGGTCCGGGCCGACCACCGCTTGCTGGCGCGGGACGACGAAGCCGGTCACACGGACCATATCGGAAAAGCAGGCGTTGGTCGCCCGGGCGACGGTTACGAGGACGCCGCCGGACGGCCCGCTGTCATCGGCGGACCACGACGGGCTCACGACACCGATCGTTGCCGCCAGCATGCCGAACAACAGGCCGCAGGCGGCCTCACGCACGCATCGCGGCCCATATCTGGAATCCGAAAGTCGCCTCACCTTGCAATTCTCTCATTGGCACTCCGCGTGCCTCGATACGGTGATATGATGGGTGATCATTGATCGGTTGGGAAAAAATGTTTCAGCGCACGCCGTAACCGGCAAACTCCTTCACGATGTCAGGGTCCATGGCCTTGGCATTGGCGATGTCCAGATTACCCTCCGCGACCGCGCCGCTGCGCTGCCTGGCGAGACCTCTTCCGTAAAGCGACGAGGTCAGCCTTGGGTTGATCCTGAGCGCTGCGTCGAAGTCCGCGATCGCGTCTTTGTTCGCTCCGCTCTTCAGGTTGAGCAGACCGCGGCTGTCCAGCGCATCGACGAAGTCCGGCCGCAGCTTGAGCGCCTCGTCGCAATCGCGCCGCGCGGATTGCAGGTCGCCGATCACTGTCCGGGTCCAGCAGCGATTGTTGTAGGCTTCGACGTCTTTCGGATTGAGCCGGATCGTGGCATCGAAATCCTTGATGGCCAGCGCATAGGCACCCTTGCTGGCATAGACCTGTCCGCGCCGGTACAGCGTGCTGGTATCGTTGGAATTGGCAGCGAGTTTGTCATTCAGTGACTTGATTGTGGGATCGTCGGCCAGCGCAAGCGCAGTCTTCCCGTCATCCTGCGTTTGCGGCGGCGTCGCCACCGGAGGCTGTGTGGCGTGGCCGGGTGACGGTTCAGACGCCGAAGGCCCGGAAGCAACGGTGGGTGGCGGGGACGGCGGGGTGGATGCAACGGGCGGCGGGGCGACCGGCGGCAGCACAACGGGCGAAGGCAATGGCGCGGGCTCCGGGCGAAGCGGTAACGGCGGCGCTGCGGCGACGGCGGGTTTGCCTTGCTGGCCGGGAATGAAATAAAAATCCTCGGCCAAAGACGACGAAATCCACGGCACCTGCTCGGCGCGCGACGCCCGCGTCACGCCGACGCGGGTGCGGTTCAGCGTTTCCTCGGCTGTCAGGTCGGGGACGCGAATCTCCTTCAGCAACTCGCTGACGAACAGACTGTGATCCGTGCTGGCATCGCTGACCACCGAGCTCAACGCCGCCGAATACATCACCAGCGTTCCGCTCGGCGCGATCACCGGCGCCAGACCCGCTGAAAAGCTGCGGAAGCGGCGCTCGAACGGATTGCGGCGGGATGCGTCGAGCAGCGCGATCTTGACGCCGGCGCCGCGGTTGTTGATCTCGCTCAGGATGGTCTCGAGACTGAAGCCGTCGCGGCGGACGTCCGCTTCGGTCCAGATCTGCGCGTCGACCGGGATGAGATAGCTCTGGCGTCCGGACTGGATGCCGTATCCGCTGACGAAAATCAGCGCGACGCTGCCGGGCTTGATGCGGCTGTAAAGACGCTTGAGCGCAAGGCGAATGCCCTCGCCCGTCAGATTCTCGCCGGTCTCGACGTCGAACCCGTCGTGCTTGAGTTCGTCGGCAATATCGCGGGCATCGTTGATCGGCTCTTTGAGCGGCGCTTCGCTGTCCGGATAGCTCGCGTTGCCGATAACGAGCGCGACCCGCGCGCTGCCGTGTTCCGTCGCGTCCGATGCGGTCGCCGGCGCAATCGCGGGCAACATCGTCAGCATCAGCACGGCCAGGCCAGCAACTCGAAGGTTCATGCGACGCCAGTCCACCAATCAGATGTCATTTCAGTCCGCGCCGTCGCGACCTTATATGACGCTATCCGTGTTTTCAAACCGGTGGTGCGGCGCTTGTCAACGTCTGGTGTCCCAGCATCATTTATTCGTGGCCTGCTCTTTCGCGGCCATGTTGACGACCTCGACGCGACGGTTTTCCGAAGCGAGCGGGTCTGAGGGATTCTTGTATCCCTCTTTTCCATATCCGGCGGAGACCAGGTTAGCCGCGGGAATGTGATACGTCTCAGTGAGGAAGCGCTTCACGGCTTCGGCCCGGCGTTCGGAGAGATCGTGGTTGTAGGCGTCGGATCCCTTGCCGTCGGTGTGGCCGCCGAGCATGATGACGGAGCCTGCGAGTTCGTCGCTCGTCAGCGCCTTCCCGAGGCTGTGCAACTGCGGTTCGGTGCGCGGGGTCAAAGCCGCGGAATCGAAATCGAAATTGATGTCTAGGTCAATCTTCGGGCGTTTGGCGGCAATCTCAGCCAGATGATCGCGGTCGCCCATGGATAGCGAGCGGGTCTTGCCGCGCACGCTTTTGACGAAGTCCAGATCGCTCGGGGTCAGCGCTGGCTGTGCGGGCGCGCTCAGGCTTCGCGTCTTCGAGACCTTCAGCCCATCGATGATCTGCTGCGCGGAAAGGTCGCCGGCCGAGACGCTCTGCGGTGCTGCGATCACCGTCAGGCCGGCCACAAGGATAGCTATCCTCGCGCCTTTTGCGGATATCGTCTGAATCGACATGATCGTCTCCTTAATCATTCATGGTCCGCGCCTTGCGATGCGGGCGGTCGCTGCCGCACTCTGTGCCATGGCGTTCGGGCCTTACTGTGACCCGCCTCACAAAGACGCCGAACTCAAAAAATGGCTTGGTGCGGCACGACGGTCTTGATTTGACGCTAACCGGCCGGGATTCGTTCAAGACTATTCAATGCACGGCGGAGCTTCAATGCTGGCGCGGGACGACCTGGATCGACATTGTGCGTCGGTGCTTGGGGCGAGGGAACCCGCGCTGGGTTTGCGCGTTTCCTTGATCCAGCCCAAGACAGCGCCCGTCGGGAGGGTGATCCTCATCAGCACCGCCGTCGGCGCCGGCGTAAAATGCGTCGTTGAAACGATCGAAGGACCATCATTGCAGGAACGTATGGACCGTATCGTCGAGACGGATATTCCTGCGCGTCTCGACAGCCTGCGCTGGAGCACATTTCATACGCGGGTCGTGACCGCCCTCGGAATCACCTGGATACTGGATGGACTGGAGGTGACGCTCGCCGGCGCGTTGTCCGGCGCGCTCAAGGACAGCCCGACGCTGCGCTTCACCAACTTCGATATCGGTCTCGCCAGCAGTGCCTATCTCATCGGGGCTGTGCTTGGGGCGCTGGGTTTTGGCTGGCTGACGGATCGCATCGGGCGCAAGAAACTTTTTTTCGTCACGTTGGCTCTTTATCTGACCGCGACGGCGGCAACCGCGCTGTCATGGGATATCGGCAGTTTCGCACTGTTCCGGTTTCTCACGGGCGCAGGCATCGGGGGCGAATACACTGCGATCAATTCGACGATTCAGGAACTGGTGCCGGCGCGTTATCGCGGATGGACGGACTTGACGATCAACGGCAGCTTCTGGATCGGCGCCGCGCTCGGTGCGGTCGGCGCGATCGTCCTGCTCGATCCGCAAGTCATCGACCCCGAGCTGGGCTGGCGGCTCGCATTCCTGACCGGCGCGGTGCTGGGCCTTGTGGTGTTTGTGATGCGACTATGGATTCCGGAAAGCCCGCGCTGGCTGATGGTTCACGGACGGCCGGAGCAGGCGGTCCGTATCGTCGCCGACATCGAACGAATGGCGGTTCGCCATTCGGATGCGCCCGCCGACGGGGCGTGGCCGACGATCCGGCTTCGAATGCGCGACCACACGCCGCTTCGGGAGGTGGCGCAGACGCTGTTCCACGCATACCGGCAACGGTCGCTGGTCGGCCTTGCGCTGATGATCGCGCAGGCGTTCTTCTATAATGCGATCTTCTTCACATACGCGCTGGTGCTGTCGACCTTCTTCGACATCCCGGCGGATCGGATCGGCTGGTATCTCCTGCCGTTCGCGGCGGGTAATTTTCTGGGACCACTGCTGCTCGGCCGGCTGTTCGATACGGTCGGACGCCGCGCAATGATCGCATTCACCTATGGGATAAGTGGTATTCTGCTGGCCGTATCAGGCTATCTCTTTGCCACCGGCGTTCTGACCGCGCAGACGCAGACGATTGCGTGGATGGTGATTTTCTTCTTTGCCTCGCCGGCTGCGAGCGCGGCCTACCTGACCGTCAGCGAGACGTTCCCGCTCGAGGTCCGGGCGCTGGCGATCGCGATGTTTTATGCCGTCGGGACGGGAATCGGCGGCGTCGCCGGCCCGGCGCTGTTCGGCGCCTTGATCGACAGCGGCTCGCGTGACAGCGTGTTCGCAGGATATTGTGTCGGATCGGCATTGATGATCGCCGCCGCGCTGATTGGCTGGCGATACGGGATTGCCGCCGAGCGGCGTCCGCTCGAATCGGTGGCGTCGCCGCTCGCCGTTGTGGAGTCACGATGAATCAGGATTTAATGGAAACCGTGCCGAAGAAAACTGCTTCCGTAGTCGATGACGAACCTCATATGCCGCCGCTGCGCACATCCGCGCTGTTGCTCGATATCGACGGCACGCTGCTCGATCTCGCGCCGTCGCCCAGCGAAGTTCGTGTGCCGCCAAAGCTTGCGACGTCGCTGGCGCGGCTGCTGTCGCGAACGGATGGCGCGCTGGCGCTGGTCAGCGGGCGCTCGCTCAGCGATATCGACCGGATTTTCGCGCCGATGCTGTTTCCGGCTGTCGGGGGCCATGGCGCGGAGATGCGGATTTCGACAGAAAGCGAGGCAGTGGCCGCGCACGCCCCGCCGATGAATGCGGATTTGATTCGGCGTTTTGCAGCCATCGCCGAACTGCACTCCGGCATATTGGTGGAGAACAAGGGCTACTCGCTGGCACTGCATTTCAGAAAGGCTCCGGAGGCCGAGCAGTCGATCTACGATGCGGTTTCGGTAATCCGCGCCGACCTGCCGAACGCGCCGATCGAGGTGCTGCCCGGCAAGCTCGTGTGCGAGATCAAGCATTCCGGATTCACCAAGGCGACCGGCGTGACCGAATTGATGGCTCACGAGCCGTTCAAGGGGCGGCGTCCGGTCTTCATCGGCGATGACGTGACCGATGAAACGGTGTTTGCGATCATGCCGGACATGAAGGGCCTCTCGTACTCCGTGGGCCGCCGCGCCAAGGGCGTCGACGGCCACTTTCAAGCGCCCAGCGATGTCAGAGCCTGGCTCGGCCGTCTTCTCGACGACGAACGGGCGGTCGCGGAATGATAGATCATGGCCTTGATCTTGCCGTCATAGGCAATTGCCGCACGGCCGCGCTTGTCGATCCGACCGCGCGTCTGGTGTGGTGGTGTTTTCCGCGCTTCGACGCTGATCCGGTGTTTTCGCGCCTGTTAGCTGGAGATGAAGAAAAAGGCTTCAGCGATGTCGTGCTGGACGGCATGGCCGATTTCCAGTCGGAATATGTCCGCAATACCGCAATCGTATCCACGGTTTTGACCGACCGCCACGGCAATGCAGTGCGCATCACCGACTTCGCGCCGCGTTTTCGGCAGTATGGGCGCATATTCCGTCCGCCGCAGTTGTTTCGCATCATCGAGCCTGTCGCGGGCCTGCCCCGGATCACGATTCGCATACGGCCGACGCACGCCTACGGCAAGCCGCTCAAGCGGCACTCGATGGGCAGCAATCACATCCGCTACTTTGAAGACGACGATACGGCAATCCGCGTGACCACCGACGCGCCGCTGGCCCTGATCGAAAACGAGACGCCGTTCGTTCTGACGCGGCCGATGCATCTCGTGTTCGGCAACGACGAAGCCTTCCCTGGCGATCTGGCGTCGACCGCCCAGCGTTTCGCCGAGGAGACCAAAACCTATTGGCTGAGTTGGGTGCGCCGCCTCTACATCTCCTATGAATGGCAGGAAGCCATCATCCGCGCGGCCATCACGCTCAAACTGTCGAACTTCGAGGAGACCGGCGGCATCATCGCCGCACACACCACTTCGATTCCGGAGGCACCCGGCTCGGGCCGCACCTGGGACTATCGCTATTGCTGGCTGCGCGATGCCTATTTCGTCGTCAAGGCGCTCAATCGCGTCGGCGCGACGCGGACGATGGAGGACTTCATCGGCTTTACGCTGTCGATTGCATCGAATGCCGATGAGGATCTGAAGCCGGTCTATAGCGTAGTTCCGAATCTGCCGCTGGACGAGTGGGTTGCTGCCGATCTTCAGGGCTATCGCGGCGACGGGCCGGTGCGTGTCGGCAATGCCGCGGTCGACCAGAAACAGCACGACACCTACGGCAGCGCCATCCTGGCGGCATTGCCGCTGTTCTTCGATCGCCGGTTGCCGCGCCCCGGCGACGAAAGTCTATTTGCCCTCCTTGAATCGCTTGGCCACAAGGCGGCCAGGGTTGCGCTGACGGGCGACGCCGGCATCTGGGAATACCGCGGTCGCCAGCGCGTTCATACCCACTCCGCGGCGATGTGCTGGGCCGGGGTCAATCGGCTTGCGGCCATTGCGGAACGGCTTGGCCTGGCGGAACGCGCGGCGCACTGGAACGCGGTCGCCGATCCCCTGCACGCCGAACTGCTCAACCGCGCCTGGAACCCGAAGCGCGAGGCCTTTACCGCCGCGTTCGGGTCCGACGATCTCGATGCGAGCGTGCTATTGCTGCCCGAACTCGGTGTTTGCGAGGTCGACGATCCGCGATTCGTGAAAACCGTCGCCGCCATGGAACGCGAGTTGCTACGCGAAAAGCACGTCATGCGCTACGCCGCGGAAGATGATTTCGGTGTTCCAGTGACTGCGTTCCTGATCTGCCGGTTCTGGTTGATCGACGCGTGGTGGGCGCTCGGCAGGCGCGAGGAAGCGCGGGAGGCCTTCGTGGATGCGCTTGCACATCGCAATCGTTTCGGACTCCTGTCGGAAGACATCGATCCGAAAACCGGCGCGCTATTCGGGAACTTTCCGCAGACATATTCGATGGCGGGATTGATCCTCACCGGCATGAGATTGTCGCGGAACTGGGAAGATCGATATTGGCGCAGTTGATCGAATGAAAGACACTTGTCGTAAACATCGATGCGACAACGAATTCTTTCTTCAATGACTGGCTTCAATGACGGGGAACTTTGAGTATCGTTCTATCTTGCCCGAATTTGGCGTCAATTTGGTTGGAAGGAGGCGAGGAACCATATTGATGAACGAGCGTTTATCTGACGGGCGCAAACCAGGAGGGGACCCTGTGAACCTCGTTGTCGTTTCGAATCGCGTGGCACGCGCGCGGGCCAACGAGCCCTTGACGGGCGGCCTTGCGGCGGCGTTGTTGCCAGTTGTTGAAAAATCAGGTGCGATTTGGGTAGGTTCCAGCGGTCGTGTGCGCGATGGGTTGCACAAGGACTCATTCGCAGAAGTTGAAGCCCTCGGCGCAGGAGCGCTGGCGTTACTCGATCTGCCTGCGGCGCATTATGGCGGATATTATGAAGGCTTCGCCAATTCGGCGCTGTGGCCGGCGCTGCACTCCAGATCCGATCTCATTAGCGCGTCGCGGGACGACTATCAGTCGTACCGTGAGGTCAACGCCTTCATGGCGCGGGCCTTGATGCGTTTCCGCAAGCCGGACACCGCATTCTGGATTCAGGATTATCATTTTCTGTCATTGGGTGCCGAACTGCGCGATCTCGGCGTCCGCAATCCGATCGGTTTCTTCCTGCATACACCGTGGCCCGGGCGCGCGATCATCGGCGCTGTTCCGCATCATCGCGAATTGGTCGAGG
This sequence comes from Nitrobacter sp. JJSN, assembly GCF_051912485.1. GTDB lineage: Bacteria > Pseudomonadota > Alphaproteobacteria > Rhizobiales > Xanthobacteraceae > Nitrobacter. The sequence goes on from NZ_CP196822.1 coordinate 3,838,123, forward strand.
CGATGCTTGCCTACGATCTGATCGGTTTTCAGACCGACGACGACTGCGAGAACTTTCTCGGGTACCTCCAGTCCGAGCTTGGCCTGAAGATCGATGACGGCGTCGTGACGTCGCGCTACGGCAAGTCGCGTTGCGCAGTGTTTCCGATCGGAATCGATGTAGAGAAATTCACGGTGCAGGCCGCCAAGGCCGTCACCCATCCCGACGTCTCGCGGTTGCGCCGCAGCCTGAACGGCGAGCAGCTGGCGATCGGTGTCGACCGTCTGGATTATTCGAAGGGACTGGTGAATCGGGTCAACGCATTCGACCGCATGTTGACTTCGCAGCCTGGGTTGAAGCGCACCGTGTCGCTGTTGCAGATCGCGAACCCCTCCCGCGGCACGATCGAAGCCTATGGCAACCTGCAGAGCGAACTCGCGAAACTCGTCAGCGACGTCAATGGCCGCCATGGCGAGGCCGACTGGATGCCGATCCGTTATCTCAACCGGGGATTCAATCAGACGGTGCTGGCGGGGCTCTATCGAACCGCGCGGGTTGGTGTGGTGACGCCGCTGCATGACGGCATGAATCTCGTCGCCAAGGAATACGTCGCAGCGCAAAACCCGGCCGATCCGGGCGTGCTGGTATTGTCCAAGTTCGCAGGCGCGGCGAACGAGTTGCAGACAGCACTGCTGGTCAACCCGCACGAAATTGATGGAATGGCGCGCGCCATCGCAACTGCATTTTCGATGCGGCTGACGGAACGCCGGATGCGCTGGGAAGCCATGATGCGGAAGCTGCGCGCCGGAACCATTCAGCAGTGGTTTACGGATTTCTCCGACGCGCTCCAGGATGCCCACGTTTCAAACAGGGAATCGACAAGCGAGCTGCCCGCTGTCGAGTCGCCGAAATCATGGCCGCTGCATGTGGTCGGCTCGCGCAGCGGCGCGCGTATTCACTAGATCACGATGACTTTGGATCGAATCGATCCAAAGTCATGGACGTGATCAATTCCAATATTTTGAGAAGCGGCATGCGGGCGGAAACCGCCACACATTTTTCCTCATCCCGCTCTAGTAGCAATAGGAAACGCCGTCGAGGATCGCGCAGCGCGTCTTGTTCGGCGCGTTGGGGTCGTCGAGAGGCACTACGCCGCCTTGCTTGCCGACGAACACACCTTGTCCGACGTGTACTGACGACTTGTTTCCGATGATGACGCTCGGATGCGGCGACGGACTCGAGCGCGTCCCGTCGGGCCAGATGATTTCATCGCCTGAGAGAATGCCGCGGCGCCCGTCGTTGCAGCTCACCACCGGGCCATCGTGTTTACAGACCTGCGCCGTCGCCGGTGCGACCAGTGCCGCCGCCGCGAAGCTGGCTGCAGCGACCAGGGCGATGCGGGTCATCTGGTACTCCCAGTACGCAAGAAGGCTGCCGGCTCAACGGGTGGCATCGGTTGGCTGATCCTATCAATCGATTCCTGACGGGAGCAAATCGTCGGAACGGACCATCATGGCCCGAAAATACATTATATCATTCATATATTTATGGAAAATACCGGTTCCGCGCCGCCGCTCTCTTGCAAAAACCGGCACGCCCCGTCATGAGAAGGCGCCCGGAGAGATGGCCGAGTGGCTTAAGGCGCACGCTTGGAAAGCGTGTGTGCGGGAAACCGTACCGTGGGTTCGAATCCCACTCTCTCCGCCAGAATACATTGAAAATGCTGGATTTATTAAGTGTTTTCGCCTCACACCCGTCGTGCAACCCATCAATTTCCCGCTGGTCGAATGGTGAAAACGTGCGGGTGAAAAAACTCCATGACCTAAAACAGTGGCTGACCGTGGCGGATGCAGCGCGCTATCTGAGCATCCTATTCGGTGAAGATGTCACCGACGCAGATGTTTTCCGGCTCGGGTTGGACGGGCAGCTCAGGCTCTCGGTGTATTTTGTAAACGGCGCCCGCGGACGCTGTGGTCCCGTCGTCTCGGGCAGCGACGCGAAATCAACCATAGAATGGACCACGCCGAAACAAGATCCCGAAGGGACCCACGGTCTCGACGAAGACGCGGTTCGTGCCCTCACTGAGGCTAATTTGATCAGTGAGGCTGATCTCGCCGATGGGATCACTGTGGTTAATTTCGCTGCTTGGGTGCACGGACTGCTGCTGGGAGACGGCAAAGTACTTGAGTATGCGGAAAAAACGGTACTGCTCGACGGTGTCTGGGACTTGACGATGCTGGGTCACGAGCGGCTAGAGGTCGAGCAAATCTATCAGTCTTTGACGGGCGGCCCTGAGGTTGACATGTCCTTCCAGGATGGCCAGCTAGACCACCCAATCGTATCTCGGGAAGACGGCACGTACTGCCAAATTCACGAGCGCAATGCCTCTGCCCATTATCGGCCGGCTGCTTGCCTACCTGTCGATAGCGTTATTGTCGTTCGGACCTCGGCGCTTCGTGATCTTGAAGCCCGCCTCTCGGAGCCAGACCAGAGAGCGGACAAGCCGATCGCACGCCGCGAACGGGCAACCTTGTTGGTGATGATCGCTGCCCTGGCCCAGTTGGCCAAGATCGACGTAAGCAAGCCCTCCGGCGCCGCCACGGCAATAGAACACCAGTCCGCCCTGATGGGGGCTCGCGTCGCCGCCCGCACCATCGAAAATCATTTGAAGCACATCGCCGAGGCCATCGAGGGACGCAGCGCGTAGCGGACCGAGCTGTCTAGCGGCCCCTTGGCCGTTGGTCGAGGGACAAAGACGTTTTCGCGATAACCGCAATTGCGCACGTCGGCTCCGCAATTGCGCCATCCGCGTTGTGATCTCCTATCTGTCAATCGGCGCCGAAGTTTGACCCCGTATCGGCGTCCAAATTTGCCCCCTTTGATCGACGAGATTTAGCGGTAGCGCTCGGTCCGTCGGAGCTGGCCGGGATTGCGGAGACGGACCGAGCGCGGGTTGTTTGATCATCGTCGCGGCTTTTGAAGCGCCAGCTGTCGTTGCCGGTTTCGACGATGTCGCAGTGGTGGGTCAGACGATCGAGCAGCGCGGTGGTCATCTTGGCGTCGCCGAACACGCTGGGCCATTCGCCGAAGGCGAGATTGGTGGTGACGACGATGGAAGTGCGCTCGTAGAGCCGGCTGACGAGATGGAACAGAAGTTGTCCGCCGGATTGGGCAAATGGCAGGTAGCCGAGTTCGTCGAGGACGATGAAGTCCATTCGGGTCAGATGCTCGGCGATACGACCCTGCCGTCCGTTGCGGGTCTCGATCTCGAGACGATTGACGAGGTCGACGACGTTGTAGAAGCGCCCGCGGGCACCGGATCGAATGCAGCTTCGGGCGATGGCGATAGCCAGATGGGTCTTGCCGGTGCCTGTACCGCCGACCAGAACGGCATTGCGTTGCTGGGCGATGAAGCCACCGCCGGCGAGATCATTGACCAGCGTCTGGTTGATAGGGGTGCCCTCGAACTGGAAGCCATCGAGATCCTTGGCGAGCGGCAGCTTGGCGATAGTGAGCTGGTATTTGATCGAACGCGCCTGCTTCTCGTTGATCTCGGCATTGAGCAGGTCGCCGACAATGCGTTGCGGTTCGTGCTGGCGCTTGACGGCGGTCGCCATGATCTCGTCGAAGGCGGCCTTCATGCCATAGAGCTTGAGTTCGCTCATGAGGTCGAAGAGTTGAGTGCGTTCCATCAGACCGGTCTCCTGAGGTTGTCGTAACGGGCACAGTCAGCGATCGGCGCATGGCGCAAGGTCAGCGCCGCCGGGGTGAGGATGTTGGCTGGTGGCGCCGGCTCACGCTGGCGGGCGAGGATGTTGAGAACGACATCGGCGGAATGGACACTGTGGGCGATCGCCTCGGCACAGGCGGCCTCGACTGCCGGCAGTCCGTCGGTCAGCACCGCGTTGAGGATGTCGACCATCTGCCGATTGCCATCGTCGGCACCGGCGAGCTTGCGCCGCACACGCTCGATCGCGGCCGGCAGCACCCAGTCCTTGAACGGGGCGCCGTTGCGCAACGCGCCGGGTTTGCGAGCCAGCACCGGCACATAATGCCAGGGATCGTAGGTCGTCTCGCCGCGGCCGAAGGAACGCGGATGCTCGGCGACGATGCGTCCGTCCTGGCGGATCACGATGCGGTCGGCATAAGCTTGCACTTCGACGGGCCGCCCGACGGCGTTGGCCGTAACCGAGTATTTGTTGTTGTCGAAGCGCACCAGGCAGGTCTTCGAGACGGATGCCGGCACGGCATGGAATCCATCGAACCGGCCGGCATAGGGAACGAGCTTCGGCCGCTCGGCTTCGAACACTTCCCAGATCGTCTGTTCGGTCAGTTCCGGATGACGGTGCACCTTGGCGTAGGCGATGCACTTATCCAGCAGCCAGGCGTTCAACTCGTCGAGGGTTTTGAACCGCAGCCGCGGCGTGAAGAAGCGCTCCCGGACCAGCCCAACCTGGTTCTCAACCTGGCCCTTCTCCCAGCCCGAGGCCGGCGTGCAGGCGACCGGATCGACCAGGTAATGGCTGCACATCTGCATGAAGCGGCGATTGTAGAGACGCCCTTTGCCGACGAAGATCGTCTCCACCGCGGTCTTCATATTGTCGTAGATGCCGCGGCCGCAGGTGCCCTTGAACAGAGCGAAGGCCCGGTCGTGGGCGTCGAACCACCATCTCCTGCGTCTCGCGTGGATAGGCGCGAGCGAACAGCATCCGGCTGTGACAGAGCCGGACATGAGCGACCTTCACGATCACCGTCACGCCATGCAGCAGGACAACCTCATGGCTCCAGTCGAACTGGTAGGCTTCTCCCGGTGCAAAGCTCAGCGGGACATAGGCCGCCGCCGTCGATTGTCCGCGCTCCTGGCTCCACCGTCTGGCGTAACGTCGCACAGCATCGTAGCCGCCGTCATAGCCGCGCCCGCGAAGCTCTTCGAAGACCCGGATCAGCGTCAGCTGTTCGCGAGCGGACTTCGCCGCGTTCGACGCCAGCAATCCGTCGAGATCAGCGGCCCATCGCCCCAGCTTCGGCCGCGGCTGCACCGCACGTTCGTACTCGAATGAGGTCTCCCCAGACCGCAACACCTTGCGGACCGTGTTCCGCGACACCTTCAGGTCGCGTGCGATCTCCTTGATCGTCTTGCCCTTGATGAAGTGCTCGCGGCGTATCCGCGCAATCGTCTCCACGATCAGCATCCCCAACCACCTGCTTCGTTCCAAAGCAGGCAGCGCAACAGACCAACCTATCGGGGGTCAATTTTGGACGCCGATCCCCCGGCTCAGGGGGTCAATATTGCAGGCCGAATAACATCCAATTGAAGCATCTCGAGATCGAAGCATCACGCAGTCGCAACGAGCCTGGAAGCTGTCATCGGCTTCTCTCTACAATGCCGCTTGATTTACGGCAGCGGCCTGCTGCTTAGCAGCTTGGTCCTGCCGACTGCGCATCCATGTCCACTTCGTGTATTCGCGTGCTATGCGAACGCGCGCTTCTTTCAGGGGCAGACCCTTGTAGTGAGCGAGGGCAGGGTTTTGCTCGAAGAACTTGTCCACGTGTTCTTGGGTCATATTGGCGTACGCTTTCAGCATCCAATCGTAGAGATCGAAGGGATCGTTGTCGCGCAATCCGCGCGAGGCGTTGTTTTTGCCGAACACCGCATCTGTGTAGCGGCGAGCGGCCTGTGCTTCACCTTCTGTTAGTGGCATCTCCACCATCCAGTGACGACCGTTCGCCCCGACCGCGAGCATTGCCTTGTCATCGCCCCATGAACATATCTCTTCCACCGTCGCACGGACCATTTTGCCGTCCATGTCAGGCGTTTCGATCACGTCGCCGATCTTGACCGTACGTTGCGGTTTGCCATCGCTATCAAGAAGTTCAGGCGGCGAGCCGTCAAATGTGATCGGCACGTTGCTCGCCGTCTTCCATGCTTCCATGAGCCAGAAAATGTCGCGGTGTCTATCGTAGCCCTCAAGCGCAGCTTCTATCTCCATCGGCCGCCCGAATGGGTAATCGTCGATCTTGATGGTTTGCAGGAAACCAAAGCTCGGGTTGCCCGTCACGTCCTCGTCGGCCAGAAAAGTGTGATTGGTGATGACGACATAGGCGGGCGCAATCGGCTGCCCGTCTACCGTCATGCTATTCTCCGCAGCTCGGATTGCAGCTTCAACCCGTTCAGCGACGACGCGCCAATCGGCCTCAGTCATCATGGTGGGGATGCTTAGCTCAAGCCAATAGATCGGATTTGTGAGCTTCTTCTTCGATGCTTTGTAAATCTGGTCGCGCACATAACCTTCCAACTCGCGCTGAAACTGCACGGCGCGCGGACTGGAGGGGGCGTTGACCTCGCTTCTGCTGGTCCAAAAAGAAGTGGCAAAGGGAGATGCCGGAGCGGCGGCGGTCACCGCCAATGCCGACGCACTGACCCGGCATGCGCTGACCGAGGTGTTGAAGCTGTCCGGCCAGCCGCAGGAAGCGCTCGCTGCACTCGCCGCGGTCAAGGATGTCGGGCCGCAAGCACCAGCCATCCCCACCACCGGGCCCGCCGCCACGCCGCCAGCTGCCGCCAAAGGCCTGCCGCTGTTCAGCGAGATTTCGCAAGACTACATCGACATGCGCAAGGAGCGCGACCGCAACAGTGCCGATATTCCGATGCTGATCCTGCGGCGTCAGGTGTTCCTCGACCTGATCGGCGATCGGACACCGGATCAATATTTTCCGAGCGACCTGCAGACCTTCGTCAACCGGATGCAATATTGGCCGGCCAACGTGACCAAGCGCTCGGATATGGAAGGCAAATCGACCCAGGAGATACTGGAGGCGAACAAGAATTTTCGCCTGCAGCCGATGGCGCAGAATACTCTGCGGGGCGGCTACATCGCCAATATCCGAACCATGATGCGTCACCGCATCCAGGACCTGAAATACCAGGACCCGTTCGCCGGCGCGAAGATTTCGATGCCGAAGGCCTACAAGCCGCCGAAGCCGCGTGAAGGTGTCAGCCTCGAGGTGACGAACCGCGTCTTCCACGCCGGCGTCAACGCCTGTCGTCTGGACGAAGCTATACTTCCGTTGATGGGCAAGCTCACCGGCCGCCGGCTCGGACTCCTGGCCTATCTCCAGGGCGAGGACATCCGCGAAAAGCACGGCGTCTGGGTCGCGCAGACCAACGGCATTGTCGAGGTCAAGGACGAGACGACCGGGATCACCTCATGGCAACGCGTCCCGATCAAAACGACGGAGTCGATGACGTTCTACGTGTTGCATAATTACTTGGACGAGATCGGTCTGGTGAAGTGGATGCGCACGCAAAGCGGTTTCATATTCAGGGAACTGCACGAGCATCCCAATCCCTCCAAATATGCATCCAAGACGATGCAGAACGTGTTGAAGCGCAACGGCGCGCAAGGTGGCGAAGTGTTCCACAGTTTGCGCGGCGATGCGATCGACGACATGCGCGATGCGGATGTCGAGGGGCGGGCGCGGCGGCTGCAGTCCGGCCATCAGCTTGGTGATGTGCACGACGGATATGGCTTTCGGGCGCTCACCGCCAAGCAATGCCAGTACTTGGCCAACCTGCCGCTGCAGGAGGGGATCGACTGGCATATTTTCCGCGGGCTCGATTTCGATGCGATGGCCAAAAGCCGCCGCACCGCCGGGCGGCGTCCGAAATCGAAGGGGGACTAGCTTGTCAGCAATTCAGCTTCAAAGGCTTCCGCACGGTGAAATGGCGAGCCACAAACTGCGCCGGTTCGCCACCGTCGCCTGTATCGGCAAAGGCGGCGCCGGCAAATCGACCACCGCCACCAATCTGGCGGTGATCGCTCGCTTGGCCGGCCTGCGCAGTGCGATCATCGATACCGATCCACAAGCGTCCAGCTCCGTCTGGAAGAGCCTGCGTGGTCGCAATGATATTCCGGTGGTCCGCTGTGACCCCCGCGCGCTTGAAGCGACGATCGCGGCCGCGCGGCGCGCGGGTATCGACCTGGTCTTCGTCGATATGGCGCCGGGCCTCCATCATGTGCCTGAAGCCACGCAGCATGCAGACTTGGTGTTGATTCCGGCGCGGCCGACCTTGTTCGATCTGAAGGTTACAAGCGATCTGATCCCGATTCTGAAATCGGCGGCCTGTCGGTTTGCGGTGATCCTCAACGCGGCGCCGCCCGTTCGTGAGCTGGGCGAGGCCCCGATGGCGCGGCAGGCGCGTGATGCGCTCGATGTGATCGGACCGCGGCTGTGGCGTCGACAGATCACGGCGCGTGTCGCCATTCCCAATGCAACGGTTCGTGGCGCCGGCGTCGTCGAGACCGAACCGAAAGGCCAAGCGGCCTACGAATTCGGCTTGCTGTGGAAAGCCGTCACCAAGGCAATCAATCTGGAAGGACCCAGCCATGAAGTCACGGTTTAAGGAATTGCTCGGAAACGCGCTTGCCGTCAGCAATGCATCCGCGCCCGACGCCTCCTTTGAAACCGAGCTCGGCAGCACGGCCGAAGAAACCGAGCGCTGCGGCATTCTGGTCCGCGTCAGTCCGGAATTGCGGCGCCAGCTCAAGCGCGTCGCGATCGAGCGTCGGACGACCGTTCAGAAGTTGTTGCTGCAGGCGATCACCGTCGTGCTCGAGGAGCCGACGACTTCTTTCAAGCCTTAGCAAGTAGGGAAAGTGTCCGACAACAAGAGTCGATGAGAGGCGCACAAGGCGTCCGACAACAAGAGCGTAAAGCGTCCGACAATAACGAGGGTAGCAGAGAGGATGGCGGCGATGAACCTGTTGGACATCATTGTGCGGGCGCAAACGTGCTGTGAACGGGTGCCGGTCCGCGAGGTCAGCGAAGGGACGAAGAGGGCCTATCAGCAGCAGTTTGAGCGGATGAGGCGGGAAGTGAATCTTGATCCGCTGCGGGAGGGGATCGCGCGTGACACCTATAACTTTCGTCGCGCGGCGCTGCACAGCGGCAGCCGAATGTTCTTGGAAACCATGATCGCCAAGTTGATGGCGGCGGGCGAAACCCGGGATGCAACGTTAGCAAAGCAGATCGCGGGCGAACTCGTTGGCGTCATCGAGAAAATCGAAGAAGCTCTCGAACTTGAGCCGCCGCTGGCTGCTGGAGCATCGTCGTTCGACTGCCCGGCATCACGCTGGCGCGAGATAAATGGCTCCGATCGCGAACGTGGAAAAAACAGCAAAAAGCATGTGCTTGGCACACTGCCCGCCGGCTGGGACCAAACTCTCTGGATGAAAGCGCGCGAAGGCTTCGCCTATCTCGAGCCTCTGGCGGTGCACATGATCGCGGGAGTTCGGCCGGAAGAAATGGTAGCAGGTCCACGTCCTGCCGGTTGGTCGCCGGGTGTGATTGTTACGTTGCGTTACCCGCGGGTCCTTGCAATCACGTTCGCACCGGCAAAATCGCATAACGGGTTGTTCGGAACCGAACTCACGACGATCTGCGTCGATCCAGTAGTCGCCGGAAATCCATCGGCCTACCTGGCGGATCGGTGTCGCGCGGCGAAGGAACACTCCATCGTCGTCTGTATCAGCTCGAAAGATGCCGTACGGAAAGCGATCGGCCGCTTAAGCTGCAATGCATTGCCTGATCTAGGCATCGTTATCACGCCATATGCACTGCGCCATCAACGCTTGGCTGATCTCAAAGTCACGTTCGGTGGGGGAGGGGTCGTTGCGGCGGCCGCCGGCCACACGACCGATCGCACCCAGGCAAAGTATGGAGCGATACAGCATGGACGAAAGCTCGCCGGCTACATCAGCATCACGGCCAAACGTCCGCCAAGCTGTGGCAACGTCGAACGCGCCCGTCAGCTCGCCTATCAAGGCCGCGCAGAAATCAATCAGACGAAGTGAGCGGGGTGTGAATCCCTCCCTCTCCGCCATAATACACCGCTATCCAACGGAAATAATTTGATAATTTGAAGTGCTGTCGGGGTCGGCCCCCAAATTGGTCCCCAACGCGTGCCGATACGCGGCGTAGCTCGTTGCAAATGGGCCGGTCGCCGGGCCGTCTGGCGAGAAACCGCGGCGGCGCGACCACCAAAACCAGCCGCCGCCGCCCCTGCCGAAGGTCTCTAACGTGCGGTCGGAGTAGAACACCTCGATGCTGATGCCGGTCAGAGGGTGGATGTCATAGAGCGGCTCACGGCACTCTCGCTGTTTGAGGCTGGGTGCGGATGCCATCACGCTGCCCTCTGCGCCGGTTCAGAAAGGGCTAGGCCACGCAGGTAGTCTGCGGCCTTAGAGGCTTGGCTGCAGGCCGTGAAAAACGCTCGTTTGTCAGCCTTCAGAAACCCAATCCACGAGGCGATGTAGCCCGCGTTCCGAACGTCGCCGTCAAAGCCAAACTCTGCGCACAGGAACGCGGCGCCCAGCTCTGCAATGAGTTCCTCGGCCGCAGAGGCCGCGTTGCCAAAGCGATGCAGGTCGCGATCAAGGCGAGACTTGTGTCCGGTCCAGTGCGTCAGCTCGTGGAATGCTACGTTGTAGAAATGGTCGGCACTCTTGAACCCCGCGAAGGCCGGTAGCGAGATAAAATCTCGGCTCGGCACGTAGTAAGCTTCGCCATGGCCCTCGCGAATGTCTGCGCCAGTTGAGTGCAGGAAGGTGTCTGCAAGTTCGTCCCGCGTGTCGGGATTGCGAACGCGGATTGGCTTTCCCGTATTGATGCTCTCGGGCAGGTTCTCGCACTGGTCGACGTTGAAAACCGTGTACTCGCGCATCATTGGGATCAGCCGCGCTGAGGAATTGTCGTCCGCGTCCTGGTCGCGAACCTGCAGCTGCTTCACGAAATAAACCTTGGTGCCGTGCTCGCCCTTGCGGACGTTGCCGCCCAACTCGAATGCCTGCTTGAAGGTGAGGAAGCGCGGCGTGCGATAGCCGGCCGCCTGGGCCATCCACAACAGAACAACGTTGCATCCAGAGTAGGGTCGATTGGTCGCTGCGTTGCATGGCGTGTTCGCGCCCGGGGTTGCTGACCACGGCTTAATCCAAGGGGCGGCACCGGCTTCTAACTCCGCAACAATGCGCGCGGAGACCTCCGCGTAGAGATCGCGCTTCATGATGGACTTACCTATGACGGGGACTGCGCCGCCGGAATTGGCGGCTTACATTTGCCGCGTCGGGCAAGGCTTCTCGAATTGGTCAGGCTGATGGGCGCAAAATTATCCCCGGGGTACCATGGACAGGCCGGGGGCCTCGCCTGCGCGAAGAGGTGTGCCGTGCACACCTAGCTCCAAAAAAGAAAACGTTAACAAAATCCCAACTGTTCAATCGCCGCGAAAAGAATGCGGTTTGCAAGGCGCCTGTTCTTGGAACTGAATGGATTAAGGGGGGTTCCGGTTGAAACGCCTTTTGGCGCCTTCTTGGCGCGCGCTATCTTTTCGATCCTCTTGGCGATCCAACCGATAGAATTGGAATCACCGCTGCCGCTCCTCGATACTGGCAAAGATAGCTTGAATGCGTGTGAATCGCACGTGAGATTGGTGCACGAACTAGAATCTGTGACGGATAGGCGCCACGGCGATTCGATACGTCTGCGGTGGCGACCTATAGCCGAGGAATGTTTTGGCGAACGTAACGTCCGATACACCGCCGGAGCTCCCGGCAAGTGAATCGGCCGCGGCTCGACAGGAGGCGTCGCCCTCGATGCAGACCATGGCGCGCGCAGCGATCGAGAGCTTAACGTCTCTATCATTCGGCGGGCTGTCCATAGGCCACGCCGCGGGCAGATAATAAAACAATCCCTGGACGACACCTTCGCTGCCGCCGATCAGCACAGCCGGTGAATTGGCAAGGTGCGCAATTTCCGCCGCGATCTGACGGTAATGTGCGTTATGTGCGATCCGTCGCGAGTTGAGATGTGCATGCGCGACCAACGGAGAAGCGACGACGGCCAACAGTGATACCACAAGCGCGGTTATACAGGCGCGAGCCGCGGCGACTGCCGGCACGCTGAGCCGCGGCGAGCCGAACAGCACCACCGGCAATAGTGCCCAGTTTGGGAACGCCCACACCGGCGTCAGACGGTGGGGCCACGCGAGATTGACCAAAGCCGGCAATATCAGTGGGACAACGAGCAGGAGCAGCGCCTGACGGCGTCCAGGATCGGCCGGCCAGATCGTGTCCCGCCAAGCTGCGCGATCCGGTTTCAGCACTGCGAAAAACGTGAGAGGCATCACGACATAGCTGATGACGCCACCGAGATAGAATGCGGAGGTCTTCAGCGCCGAGCCGAACGATGCAGAGACCATCACGCTCGTCGTCATGTAACTTTCTGCGGGGTGATTGTGTTCGGTGAGCAACCAGTGGATGTGCGGCGCAAGTACGACCAGCGCGGCGGCGGCCATCAGGAATGGCGCACCAGATCGCCAGAAACGCTTGAGATCATCGCCCGCAAATGACGCAACCGCGATGCCTGCGATCAGATAGACGCCCCAGTATTTTCCAAGAAACGTCAGGCCAGCGAACACACCCGCAAGAACCGCGTCGGTCCACCGGACATTGCGGCGCGCACGGAGATAGAACAGCACGGTTGCTGCCCAGAACGGCATCATCACCGTGTTGGCGTTGAAGCGCGACGCCAGAAACGTATAGAATGGAACGAGGATCAGTGCCGTCATCCCGACAAGCGCCCGCTCCTTATCAAGGTGATCGCGCAGGATCATCCAGGTTATCGCCAGTGTCGCGGCGAGATTGGCGACAGCCAGGAGATATGCCGCCCAGTCGGTGCGCGGAAACACCGCTAACCAGGCACGGAAAATCCATGCCATCATCGGCGGATGCTTATAACCGAGCGAAAATGTTCGCGCCCACACCGACGCCTCGCTAACGTCAAAGTGGATATCCACGGTGGCGTGCGAAACTGAGAAATACAGCAACCACAGCACGGCATAGGCCGTCAGCGTGACACCCAACAACCGGGCGCCGCTACTCTGCCGTACGAAATCGGCGCTCGCCTGCATCAGGCGGCCGTTCCAGATCGCGGCGAACGGGCCGCCTGTGGCTATCGTCGCCAACATTAACCCCTGTGAGCCATGAGCGATCAGCCCAGAACCGGAATGATTGGAGAAAATCCGAGAAGAGAGATTGTCGTCGGAAGGTAGAGTCTAAGCGGTCCGCAGCCAGTAGGCGACGACCTTGCTTCATCAGCGCGAACTGGGAAGCTTTTTTGACAGATTGTCCTGCAGCACCGCATTGTCCAGGCTGAGAACTACCAGAAGCTCCTTCAGCCGCGCATTTTCCTCAAACAGCTGCGCGAACTCCCGGACCTGGTCCGATCCCAATCCAGCGTATTGCGTCTTCCACAAGTAAAAGGTCTGCTCTGATATCCCTACCTTGCTGATTAAATCCGCCACCGGCAGGCCCAGCTCCGCTTGCTTCAAAACCTCGACAATCCTCTCACACAGTTTCCGTTTCATTGGCTGATCTTCGCCGTCAGCAAATCCGCTGAAAAGCCGACATCAAAATCTGGACAATTGTTTTTTTATCCCGTCGGCACTACCCGCCGAGCCCATGTTCATGATTTATCAGGCGTGACTTACGCTAAGATTACAAAGATTGGGGTGCCGTGGATCATTCCCCTTCAGGAAACTCAGGCTGCGGGGCAGATTCCTGCAACGACGGCCATCCGGACAGGCGTCCTGCCGCCAGGCCGCTGATCGCCATCCCCTGGACACCGCGGCCAGAATTCGGTTTCCGGACCGATGGAGCGTCAGTTGGACGCCACGGCCGGCTATCTGCTGCAGAAGGAGATGGAGGGCCGCGGAATCAAAATCCATTGTAAGGCGCACTATCGCGATCCTCGGCCACGAGCGCGCCGAAGCCGTACTGCTCGATGACGGCACGGTTCTTCCTGCCGATATCGTGGTGATGGCGGTCGGCTTCTGCCCGGAGGTGCGGCTCGCAACCGATGGAGGCATCTATGTCGAGCGCGGCATCGTCGTGGACGACCAGATGCTGACCTCTGATATGAACATCGTCGCCATCGGCGAATGCTGTGAGCACAGGAACGTCTGCTACGGCCTCGTCGCGCCGCTCTGCGACATGGCCAAGGTCGCGGCGAAGACTCTGACAGGAGTTGAACGACATTTCGTGCCGTCGAAATGGCAACCCAGTTGAAGGTGACCGGCGTGAGCCTTTACTCGGCAGGCGACTTCGCCGATGTGCCTGATCGAGAAGAGATCGTGCTGCGGGAGGCAGGCTCGGGCGTCTACAAGAGGCTCGTGCTGAAGGAAAACCCGCATTCTGGGAGCGGTCCTTTACGGGGAGACCGCAGACGGTACCGTGCGACACATTGATCTTCGGCCAGGCTTATCAGGGGAGCGGGCCGCTCGACCGTATGGCAAGCCCCAGTTGCGTATTATTCTTATTCTAGAATAGAGGAATTCTAACACCGAATCGGCTCGTGAGATCTTCGAAACGTTTCGAAACAATTCTCGGAAGTGCTAGGTGCGCTCTAATGTCACGGATTCTCTATTTTCCGCAGATCTAGGGGGCACATGTCATCACATCATTACACGGACTTGGGTGCATCGAAATTCGAGCTTGGCTTCCCATCGATACGCACGGCGCTGCTCGCGGCGACCGCGTTGTCAATCTTCACCAGTAGCAGCACCTTTGCAGCGGAAAATAGTGCGAACGAGGTGTTGCTAAAAAAGCTTGACAAGATGGAGCGGCGTATCGCAACGCTCGAAGCCGAGTTGAAGCAGAAGGAAAGCCACTCGCAGGCTGGCGTCAGCGCCAAGCCCTCATCGCGGACGGGCCCGATCCGGAACGCCAACGCGACGGCATCATCCAGCGACGCGAAAGAGGCGACGGAGACGCCGGCTAAGCCGATGCTGAACCTCCCGCCGCTTCCAGCGGCAGGAGACAAGCCCATTCTCGGGTTGGTGGATTCACCTGTGTCCGGTCTCAGCATAGGCGCCTATGGCGAAGTCAAGTTTGGTGCGATGCAAAACCCCGCCGCCAACGGCCAGTGGCAGAACGGTTTCGATGCGCATCGCTTCGTCCTGTTGCCGACCTACGCGATCACGCCAAACATCATCCTCAATGCGGAGATCGAGTTCGAGCACGCGGGTTCGGGCTTTGACAATGACGACAAGCTGCACGGTACCGCCGAGATCGAGCAGCTCTGGGTCGATTTCAAGATCCTCGATCAGTTTAACTGGCGCGCGCCCGGCATCGATCTCGTGCCAATCGGCTACATCAACCAGCACCACGAGCCGACGCAGTTCTATAGCGTGAACCGGCCCGAACTCTACAACGGGCTTATTCCTTCAACCTGGAAGGTGCCGTCCTCCAGTGTCTACGGAACCATCACGGAAGACCTGAAATACCAAGTGATGGTCAGTACCAGCAACGAGGATTTTGGCGACTCCTTTGACAACCGTACTGAAGCGAAAACAGTCTCCTTGCCCGGCACGTCATACATAGCGGGCATCAACGGCCTGGATGCTCTTGGATTCTCCAGGCCACCGCTCGGCGACTTCCAGCAACTCAACAATGCCGTGGCGGTATCAGGCCGGCTGGATTACGCGCCAACCTTCGTGCCCGGCTTTGCCGGGAGCGTCAGCGGCTACTACTCGCCCAATACGACGCCGCGCGGCGCACATGACGATTTCGGCAACTTCCTTGGTAGGTCAAGCCTTGCGATGTTCGACGCCGAATTCCGGTACCGTGTCCCCAACACTGGCGCAGAGCTGCGCGGCGAATATGTCCGCGCCGAATTCGGGCGTCCGGAGAACTTGCGAGCGAACAACGATTCGGATCCCACCAACAACGTCGGCAAGGCCATGTACGGCTATTCCGGCGAGATCGCCTATCACGTGCCACTCGGAACCGTCTTAAACAGCGAGTGGGAGGCGGTGCCGTTCTATCGCTATACCTACCAGAATCTGCAGACCGGCGGCTTTGCTGGGACCGATGCCAATCTGCCGACCGGCGCCGGTCAGCGACAATTCCATACCGCCGGATTTGCTCTATTCCCGTCGCCGAAAATCGTGCTGAAGGCGACCTATCAGCATGTGATCGACAAGAGCATCACCGGCGCGATGTCGGACTCGTTCCTCGGCGGTGTCGGATTCTTCTTCTGAGATTAGCGCGGCACGTCGCAACGGGGAGCGCCAAGGCAAAACGAGAAACGAGATGGGAGCCAAGTGAGAGATGACGTGGATTCGATATACGCTGCCGGCCGCAGCGATCGTGTCAGCTGCCTCGCCTGCCTATGCGGTCCAGTACTTATCGATCGGGGAGGCGCAGAAGCACGCATTTCCGTCGGCGACGCATTTCACTGAAGTTCAGGCAGGCCGTGTCTGGAAGGCCGAAGCCGGCGGCAAGGTCGCGGGCTTCTTTATCTTCGACCGGGTTATCGGCAAGCACCTGTACATCGACTATGCGGTGGCGCTGACCCCTGGCGGCGCGGTGCATAAGGTCGAAATCCTGCAATACCGGGAATCATATGGCGGCGAGGTCAGAAGCCCAAGCTGGTTGGGCCAATTCGCAGGTAAGACCAGCAGCAGCGCGCTCAAGATCAACGGCGACATCCGGAACATCTCGGGCGCGACACTGTCATCGACGCATGTCACCGAGGGCGTGAAGAGGATCTTAGCCGCCTATGCCAATCGCCTTCGATAGCATTCGCCGCGCGCGGCCGCTACTCGGTACCTTTGTGGAGATCGAGGTCACAACTGCTGCCGGGCCCGAAACGGACGCCGCGATTGACGCCGCATTCGAGGCCATTGCCGAAGCTCATCGGTTAATGAGCTTCCACGAGCGCGACAGCGATGTCAGCCGCCTCAATCGGAACTCCGGAATCCGCCCGACACGGGTCCACGCCTGGACGTTCCAGGTCCTGGAGGCGGCGGTCGAGATGCATCGACGCTCCGGGGGCATTTTCGACGTCACCGTCGCGCCGGTGTTGCAGGCCATGGGTCTGCTGCCTGGATTGGATGGCGATCCGGTCATCAGGCCGGAACGGCGCGTCACCGATGCCATCGAGCTTTTGCCTGAACAGACAGTGCGCTTTCGGTCACCGGCGATCACGATCGATCTCGGTGGGATCGCCAAAGGCTTTGCAGTCGATCGCGGAATCGAGGTGCTACGTGGCTTCGATATACCGCGCGGGCTGATCAATGCCGGTGGTGATCTCCGGGCATTCGGGCAGGAGCCGCACATGATCCACGTCCGTGACCCGCGTGACCCGTCGCGATCAATTGGCCAGGTTGAGGTTAGAGACGAAGCATTGGCGTCGAGCGCACGCCGCTTCGATTTGATGGTCGGCGGCGGGCCCAGCAGTTCGGCCGTCATCGATCCTCAAACACAAAGACCGGCCGGCTCAATCGATGGCGCCACCATTCGCGCGCCGTCATGCATGGTCGCCGATGCGCTCACGAAGGTCGTCATGATCTCCGGGGTCGGCGCCGGCGACCTACTCGCGCATTACGGAGCGAGCGCCTTGTTGATCTCGGTCGATGGGGAGGTTCAGATCACGTCCGACTGGCCTCAGGCGGTGCACCTTGCGGCTTAAGAAATCATTTCGTGTCTCGACCTACGCAGCCTTCGCGGTTCTGAGCCTGAGCGGCGCCGTCTGGCTCCTGGCGGACTGGCAGAAAGAATTTTCCACCGGTGAGATCTGGCAGCAGGTCGCAGCTAATATGCTGATGATACACGGCGGCACCGCCATGCTTGCTCTGCTGCTATTGGGGGCTCTCATTCCGATACACCTGCTACGGGCCTGGCGAAGCCGCAAGAACCGCATCTCAGGATCGCTCGTGGTGACCATCAACGCCGTGCTGATCACTACGGCTTTCGGGTTGTACTATCTCGGATCGGAGGCCTTGCGACCCTGGATGAGTTGGATCCACCTTGCTGCCGGGTGTTCCGTGGTCCTGCTGCTACCAGTTCACATCTGGTTGGGAAGACGAGAGTCAAAAGTAAAACGTGGCGCCGACGCCAACACGCTTGCGTCGGTAAGCAACCAACCGACATGCTCAATCGTCCGAATTCAAGAGGGGCGCCATCGGTGAGCCTGTGTCTGGCCGACAATCAAGATCAGGCAAGCAGTGATCAGTACCGCCCTCGGTAGTATCGTTCGTCGCATTCAGCGACGTAGATACGGGCATCAGGCGCGCATAGCGGCACATCGGCGGCCCATTCGGGCGAGGATGGTTGAGTCGGCGACTGCCGCTCCGAGTAAGGCGCCAGCGCCAAGGAGCGTGCTTCTGGTGCTTCCACCAATGGCCTGACCGAGCAGCGCGCCGGTGGCACCACCCAAGGCCGCGCCGGTGGCGGTGCGCTGCTGCTCGGGGTTCGCACAACCCGCCAGCAAGACGCTGATGACCAATATTCCGACCGTAGCAATTCTGGAGATGTTCATAGGAGATTTCGGTCCTGTTGCATCAGATTCGCTAATCGGATGTTGCCGAAAAATGATGACCACGGTGTCCGAGGACGCAGCGCAGGAATTCCGGCAATGCAGCCTTGTACCGCATCATTCCTCTTCAGATCCTGACACGGGCGCAATGCTGTTTGCGTGCTACCTTTTTATGCCCGCTGTGCGCTCCGCTACCGGGTTCCGTCGCGGACATAGCCACGGACCTGTTCCTTGTAACCGCCACGCGTGAGGTCGCGCACCCGCACTGCCGCCCAGCCCAACTCCGCCATCAACTTCGCGAGACGTCGGTAGGTGCCGGCCGTGCGGCCGTGTTGCGGGACCTCAAGCATATCCAGCAACGTTTGGGTACTCACACGTTCCAAGCCGTCGAACTCCACCTTGCCGCGGATACGCTGCAACGGCGCCAGCCACGGATCAACGGGAACCTCGACAGCCAAACTCGCTGCCCTGAGCTTTTCCAATAACGACATTTGTGCTCCTTCCAGCGACGTTGACCTGACACGCGTCGTCTCTGTTGCCGGCAGGCGCAACTTAAGCGGCGCGCGCCGAACTACGGCTGTAGCTTGCCTTAGGTGGTTCCCAGTAGAGGCCCGCCGTCATACCGGCGAGGCGGCGGGGCGGGTAACGCTTCTTCAACTCTTCATCTTCTTCCATGCGCCACATCCCGGTATTGGCTGCCATTAGACCGCAGGCGAAATCGTTGAAACATGGATGCTCTTGGTCGTCGTAACGCAGCCTTTCGAGCGACCGAGCGTAGAACCCAACCATGGCCTTTAGACCCCTCGCATTTCTGTAGTCTTCGACCTCGTTATGACAAAGGGGAAGTGGCGGCGCATCGGAGGGACCGTTGACGGCAAAACGTTCTCGAGCGCGAAGCGCAGAAACAGCGGCCCTCTTCTTGGGCGTCGATCTCAAATTGGCTGTCATTGTAACGATCCTCCATTTGAATTTGTTTCAGACCGATGTGGCGATCGGTATTTCTAGGATCACGTTACGCGACCTGATTTAAGAGAAGATT
Organism: Nitrobacter sp. JJSN; assembly: GCF_051912485.1. GTDB lineage: Bacteria > Pseudomonadota > Alphaproteobacteria > Rhizobiales > Xanthobacteraceae > Nitrobacter. The sequence continues at coordinate 3,857,513 of NZ_CP196822.1, forward strand.
TTGGTGGCGGATTTTTTACGTCACGACCGTTTTACCTTGCTCGTCAGTCAGCGAGCACACTATCTGCGTAAATAGCGCTGGCGATCTGGCTCGGCATGTGTTGGCCCAATTGTTTGAGTGCTTGCTCATAATCGCCGGCGAATCGTGACATCGTACATGCCAGTCGACGCTCTAATTGTTCAAGCGTGTGAAGGTTTCACGGTGGCAGATCGAACGCGCGTGGTGGCGTCGAACATTCTGTAAGTGACCAGGAGGGGTACTTGCCACCTTACAGGCCCGGCACACCATTCTCGGCGAGCACGATCCACACCGCGGCTCCTTCGTCCTATGCCGGCATATGCGCTGCACGAGTGGTGATTTGTTAGGTGAGGATGGCAGGCGGTCAATGCCCCCTTAAAGGGGGGGCGATTGACCACCACCGCTGCCATGGGGGAATTGGTCAATCAATTGCCGATGCATTGACCAATTGACCGCCCTCGTTGAGCATCGGTTCGGTGTCCGTGGCGCTGGCGTCACCGACGCCTCTATCCCAAGGGGTTTTGGACCAAACGACCCCGAGCCCGCGACCTCTACGGAACCGAGAGGCAGCGTCCGGCTTAAGCTTCTCGACGGCGTCTGCGATAAGCCACCCATCCTTCTGCAAATCTTCAATCGCTCGCCTTGTAACTGTTTCGAGGTCGATAGGCTTTAACTGATGAGAGGTGAGGGCTGCTTCGACCGCAATGATAGCATCGTCGAGAAGCCCGCGCTGATTCTTAGCGCCAGCAAGGCTAGGGCTGTAAGGATAGGCTATCCCGTCGATTACTTTGCCACGATCTACTAGCTCCAGGATGGCACGCCGCATCTTTTGATCTTCCACGGTAGCGGCAGCGCTTACCTGCAGTGGCAGAATTGCCCGAGTGATGGCCTGCACACTGTCGCCGGTCGGATAAACTGGAGGCTGAGGGTTAGGAAGTTCAACGCTATGCAGTTGGTACCACGGAGCATCTGCCGAGCGAGGCGCCAGGTTGGATTTGGCATCCACAAGTTTGAAATAGCGGAAGCGCTCTGACGGAAGGACCCCATTTTTTTTGGCCTCATCCTCTGTCATGGGCACCGGCATAATAGCGCGTCGTGCCAGATTAACGATGGCCGCGGCTCCGCTTACCGACTCCGCGCTACCAACGTCGGCGCCCTTTCTGGTATGATGAACGATCAGAACGGCGCAATTATATTTTCCGGCGCACCGTTTTAACTCCCGCATGACCAACGACATACTAGCGTTGTCGTTCATGTTGCCGCCGGCACACAATGCAACGAGCGGATCGAGTACGATGATGTCCGGCCGAAATGTATCGAAAGCAGACGTAAGAGCCGCAAACCCGCTGACATCGAGCTCCGACACGTTTTTGCTATTTGTCCGGAGGAACGACAGGCACTGCACGTGCGGATCATCCGCCCCCGCCACGTTAAGACGAGATAGGCTCTGCTCCGCGATGCCATGCCCCCTACAGAACGCCCAAACGCGCCGCCGAATTTCGGTGCCGCTGTCTTCGGCATTGATAAGTAGCACTTCCAGGCCATTGCCTCCTCGAACCTTCTCCCCGAGCAGTTCCCTGCCCGTTGCAGCAGAGATCGCCATCCCAATTGCGAGCGACGACTTGCCGACGCCGCCGGGGGAAGCGAGCACTGTGAGTTCGCCCCGGATTAGGTCAAAACCGTAGAGCCATTGGCGGTGAGGGATATTGGAAAAGGAAACTTTCAACCCACTAGGACGCCAGACCGTGGCTCCTGCACCAGCCGAGACCCGCGTGTTACCGCCACGGTAATTCACTGCCTGCGGCGCCCACCCCTGCCACCCGTTCTTCCTGGCTAGGTCGAATACTGTCGCAATGGTAATGGGATTTTCGCGATCGAGCGCCTCGCTGGTGTATCTCCGCCAACGGCTTCGATTGTCTGCCTCGTTATACCCGGGCGCGGCTAGCGAAGCATTGTCGAGTATCTCCCAGAGTTCATCAGTTTGTCCCTTGTAGACGGCGGCTTCATGCGCCAAAGCCCGTGCAACCTTCACCCAGTCACCCTCCGACGCAATTGCCGACGGGGGAATGGCCGACATCGCGGAGCGGATTTTCTCAATGTTGGTGTCGATGCCATCTGCTAGAGAGCCAGTCAGATGGCCAGATAGCTTTTGAAGGCGCTCGCGCTCGCCGGGACCCAACTTTAAGTCATAACGTGCTGGCAAGGAACGGTTGGGCTCAGTTTGACTATTCGCGCTCGGTGGTGCGGTAGCTAATCTCAATTTCGCCACCAACTCCGCGCGCTGCCAGAGCTTGGCAGGCGCGGCGAAAAACTTGACTGGTCGAGGATCATCCGGTTTTTTGAGATGAAGTGTACCGGGAAGCCTCATTACCCGCGGAAGGTCCTTCACCGCAGGATCGGTTCCGAACTTTTCGATAAGACGTTCTTGCAATGCACCAAACTGGTCACGCGGAATATCATCGGCGCAGAAATAAAAATGAAAACCCCTCCCGCTCTTAACGGCCAAGCTTGGCGTAACCCCGCACGCCTTCATTTGCGCGATACAACGCTTGGTCTGCTCATCGGTGTCTGCGTCGACAAATAGAGCGCGCACACGAACGATATTTTCGGTGCGTCGACCCTGCAAATCGGTCGCGTTGACAGTTACAAACACGCCAGCCCGCCGTTCTAGCGTGTTGAGCGCAAGCACTTCTGGCCACACTTGATCAAGAGTGCCGTGGAAAATCTTGGCGAAGCAATCCTTCCCATCACTGAAAAATTGGAAGGTAAATTTGTCCGCGCTGGGATCAAGGCACGAGAGAAACTCTCGCGCCATATCCTTGTTATGTGTTTTTCGAGAGCTTGTTAAATCGCCCATTTCATTATTTCCGGAGATTTGCCAGGACCGAGTGGTCGGCCAGTGCATGTGATCGACCCGGAGCGAAGCGCTTTGACCTGGTTGCGTCCGAATGAGCGACGGAGGATGGCTTCGCGATGACCTGGGGCGAGCTCTCAACCCAACGTCGAAGGTCGTCATCGAGAATTAGGGTGCGTCGACCACGTTTCACGGCACGCAGTTTGCCGGTTTTAATTGCGTCGTATACCGACGTACGTCCAGCGCATGCGATCAAACATGCTTGAAGGATGCTATGAGCAAGAGGGGCGCGATTCATCGAAGCCTCATTTTCCAAGTGGATACGCTTGCGTCCGTGCGAACGCAGCTGATCTACCGTGATGAGGCTTGCGAAAAAATGGCCGCTTTTTCTCTATTTATGGTCCAGTGCCGTTTGGCACCATTGATTGAAATGCCAAGATAAAAAGTCCGGCTTTCGAATGAGCTGATTTTAGTCTGGAGAGCGTACTGCCGGACAACACATTTGGCACAACGCCTGGAGGAAAGTGCGGGCGAAGAATGCCGAGGGCCTCAATCAAGGTTCCCTTATTGTTGTTCTTATCTACCGTCAATTTTCCGCCGGCCTCCATGGCACACGACAGAATGCTAAAAACAAGATCCTGAAAAACCGGGTTGCCGATATCTCCTCTTGGCCTACCCGATGTTTCTCGTAGTGCTCTAAGGCCGTGCATCGGCGGCCAGGACTTGCCAACAGCGGTGCTGAATAGGAGGGCCAGCAACCAAACGGTATGATCTAACTCATTTATTTGAAATGGTTCTGTAGCTCCACGAAACCGCTCTTGCGATAGCTCTGGATCCTGACGGGCTATTTTGTCGAGATCCACCCGATCCTGTTTGTTCATACTGCAAACTGCTTCACTAAGAGTGCGCGCCGCCTCAGCCGCTTTAATCAGGGCGGGTCCGGGAGCTAACGAGGCTACAAGCTCATCGCTGTTCCAGATTTTCTCCAGTCTATCGCAGACGGAAATGCAGAACTGATCGCGCAGCTCATCGACGGATATCCGGGCTAGGTCAGCAACCCGCAGCACGTCATTTCTGAGCGTCGGCTGTGCCATGTGTTTCGGCATATGCTTTCTTTCGCTGTCATCTTCTAAATTGGACTTAGGGCGGCGGCCTCAATCGACAACGCCGGAAAGACCAATGGTGCAATACAGTCGCGTATCGTGGTTACCGCAGAGGCACCGTCACGGCGCCTTCCTTGGACGGCTTACAATATGCGGCCCAAGCATCCATGAGCTTGCGACGTTTCTCCAGTGCGTCGCCGCGTCGGTAGGCTTGTTCAGCTTTATCGCCGATGACATGGGCCAGCGCCGTCTCCACGACCTCGCGTGGGAAGTTCGAGACGTTCCCCGCCCAGTCACGAAAGCTGGAACGGAAGCCGTGCACCGTGGCGTCTTGAATGTTCATCCGTCGCAGAACCATTTCCATGGCCATGCAGGATAATGGCCTGCCGTGCGCCCGCCCTGGAAGCACAAAGTCCCCTGCTTTTAGTTCTCCCAGTTGCCGCAAGATTGCGACGGCCGGCGGTGACAACGGCACGCGATGCTCGCGACCCGCTTTCATTCGGCTCGCCGGAACTGTCCAGAGTTCCTTGTCCAGGTCGATTTCGGACCATTGCATTCCTAATATTTCGCCAGAGCGAGCGGCGGTGAGAATGCACAATTCCAGAGCCCGCGCCGCAGTGGCTTCTCGCCTCCGAAGCTGTGCGATGAAGCCTGCGACTTTTTCGTAGGGCATCGCGGCATGATGACCACGGGACAATTTTGAGGGCTGCGGCAAAAGGTGGTCTAGATGACCACGCCACCGCGCGGGGTTATCGCTTTGCCGGAAGCCCCGGGCTTTGGCCGCGTCGAGCACCTTTTCGATCCGGCCCCGTACCCGCGAAGCCGTCTCGGGCTTGATCGTCCAGATAGGTTTCAGGACAGCAAGCACGTCGTCAGTACGGACGGCATCGACAGGGATTTCGCGCAATGGAGCCGCGTAGGTCTCTAATGTCGACTTCCACTGCGCCTTATGTTTCTCGTTGCGGAAACCAGCCGACAAAGCTTCCCGCACAACATCGGCCATCTCGCCAAACGTGGGAATGCCCCCGTCGCGCTTCCGTTCGTCGATCGGGTCTACTCCTTGTGCTATTTTGCGACGGGCAGCGATCGCCTTCTCTCGCGCATTGGAGAGTGTCACAATTCCTGCGCTTCCAAGGCCCATTTCCTTGGCTTTGCCTCGCCATGTGAAACGCAAGACCCATTTGCGCGAACCGCTTCGCGAGACGATCAAGTAGAGGTTATCGCCGTCGCCATATTTTCCTGGCTTAGCAGTTTCGACTTTTCGAGCAGTAAGGTGGCCGGCCATGAGGGGGTCCTTTTGTGGACCCCAGGCCTGGATTAGCCCCGGTTATAAAAGGTCCACCCCTCTGCCGCGTCGGGCCACCCCGGTCCACAATTCAGTCCCCAAATAAAACGCGATTAGCGGCGAATAGCGACGTACGGCTACGGACAAATTGACCTTGTTGGCCAAGAAAACGTGTATTTATTCAAAGCACTGGCGATCATGAACGAACACTTAGGGACAAACGTTCGGCGGGCTCCCTCTCCGCCATATACCGAAAAAGTTATTATAAATCAGCATCGTACGAGTCAGGCCGCTTGTTGGCCCATACTTCAGCCCATATCCGTTTGTGACGTGAAAAGAGCTTCACCGGTAAAGCATTATGCTCTGTCATGGCGGCCGGGCAATCGAGCTTCTTGCAACGATCAAAGAGACGTTGTCTCGTGCTCCGCCGCTGAAAGCCTTGCCGACGAGGTCGCGGAGGGACCGGATGGGTTCGTTGGCGGCATTCAGCACATGCCCGATCTCATTATCGTCCACCATGTCGGTGAGTCCGTAATGGCATGCGACCGGCGGTGGCGTGCGTGGTTAGGTGCCTTCGGTATTCAATGGGCGCACTGGCGTCTGGGGAGCGGCGCCCTTCTCTAAGAGTTCGGTCTCCCCAATCGTTATGCTTGTCGCTTTTTTGATAGCTAGAAATGAGAAATCAAATGCCTTTACTTTGCCGGGCTCTCTCGTCTATTCGCCACCTTCTTGCCGTTGCTGCTATCGCCGCTCTGGGGCTGGCAGATCCGTAAGGGCCAGCACCCTGAGTGACCGCTGCGTTGTGAGCTATGGCTGCAGCACGGCGGGTCCTCTTGCGGTTATAGTCTGCCATGTCCGCCCTATATTGATCCTGCTCTGCCTTGGCGATCTTCGCATCATCGGGACCCAAAACTCCCTTGTGCTCCTTCGGCGGCGAAGGTTCGGTCGGCTTCGGTGGTACTTCGACGAATGTGCCCGCAGTCGGCGCGAACGTGATCACCACCTGGTGCTGGTCGTCTCGTACATACCCCACACCGGCACTTGGTCCCTTGAAGGTCTGCAGTGTCCAGGTCGGGCCGACTCCAGTGATGCCTTTGTATATGTGGAATTGTACGGTGGCACCAAAGTTGTCCAGCGCCTTGGCCCCGCTGGAGGCGGGCTGATAGTAGCCGGCCTCATCCTTTTCTCCGGTGAAGGAGTGCAGACCCATGTAGATCTGCTCGCGAAGGCCCAAATCTCCCTCAAGATCGAATCCATGCCGCTTGAGCTTCATCCCCTCGCAAGTCAATGTCTTCGGGATGGCTGCAATATTGATTGTATAGTTCTGGGCGTACGTTCTTGTTCGTGTCTCGTAGAGCACGGGACTGGCGCCGAACGTGAACAATGTGCCGGTCGCCTTCAACGGATCTATGTAGGACAATGGAAGGCCGGCCGTGGCGGTACCGGTGGTGTCATTGACGGTGAGAGTTAGTGCCACTGAAGCGACCCACTGATCGAACGGGGCCAAGCCCTTCAACCCTATATAGTTTTTAGGGTCCTGCGCCGCCTCGGAAATCTCGCATTCGATTTTGTCGATGACCGAGGAAACGGTTGGACCGCCTTGAACGTCGATAGGCACGTCGAACGGCGGCGGAGATGAGCAAGCCGAAAGAGTACACACTGATGCCAAGGAGACGACTAAACGCTTCATGACTGTGACAGGTGCCGGCAGTAACGCCATAAAGACAATCGAAAAAAGCCGATCGGAATGGGGTCGCGATCGGCGCCGACCGTGACCCCACTCCGACGTAGATTCCGTTACTTGTCACAAGAAGTTACCGCTGTAGCTTCAAGGGGCTTTGTTCAGCGCCGGTTTACATCGCCCCTTCGGCCATGACCAAAGACAACACGTTCGCCCCGCCTCTAGCAGTTTGCTGAAAAAGCCAAAATTGACCGCTTCGATGATCCTCGGAACGCCTCATCGCGATGATGTGTATTCGGCGGCGCGTTGCAGTCGTTGTCGTCCTGGCGACGACGCGGTTATGCCGTGACCAGTTTGGGAACGCGGATCAGGTTATAGGCGATCAAGTTGAGCATGAAGTCGGCGGCAACGCGGCAAATGCCACGATGTTTGGTCCTGCGCATCGTGCCGTGCTGCTTGCCCCAGCCGAAGATGCATTCGATCATCGCCCGGCGCGTCTGCGACATGCCATAGCCCTGATGGCGCGTGGTCCGTGCGTCGATAGCGCTCCGGCGGCGCCTGCCGGTCTTGCCCATGCCATTGTTCTGCGTCACATGCGGTGTGACGTCGATGGCGCGAAGATTGGCCACATGATCGGCCGTGTCATAAGCCTTGTCCGCACCGGCGGTAATGCGGCGACCCGCTTTCCTGCCTTCGGCCTCGAGCATTATCTCCGCGGCGCGGCGCTCGGCGGTGCCGCTCGCGTGCGTGACGATGCCGGCCACGGCCAGCCCATGCCGGTTCTCCATGGTGACGTGGCCCATGTAGCAGAGCCTGGCCTCGCGTCCGGCCGCCTTGCGGTAGAGCCGGCTGTCGGGATCGCTCGTGCTGACATGGGTGTCGTTCTTGCGCGTCTGACCGTGGAAGTTCGTGCCGTCGTCGCCATCGCGGCCATCCTTGGGACGAAAGCTCTTCTGTGACGCCCAGGCCTCGATCAACGTGCCGTCCACCGAGAAGTGCTCGTCCGAGAGCAGCGGCTCGACCTGAGGGTGTTTCAAAAGCCTGGTCATGAACTTCGTGAACACATCGCCGTTCTGCAGCCGCTCGCGGTTCTTCGTGAAGCTGGTCGGGTTCCAGACCGGATGGTCCGGCGACAGCCCCACGAACCAGCGATACAATAGATTGTAGTCCAACTGCTCCATCAATTGGCGCTCCGAGCGAATGCCGTAGAGCACCTGCAGAAGTAGCGCGCTGAGCAATTGCTCCGGCGCGATCGAGGGGCGCCCTTCACTTGAATAGAGCCTGGCAAAGCTACGGTTCAACTCGCCCAGCACATCACGGACCAGCGCCCGGATCTTCCTCAGCGGATGGTTCGGCGGCACCCGCGCCTCCGGCGAGATGTACGAAAACAACCCGCCCTGATCCACAAAGGCTCCGCGCATCCCAACCTCCACCGATTCACGATGAAAATCGAATCAGCAAACTCTCGCACGCGCGAGCGGTTTTTCAGCAGACTGCTAGACGAGCAGCGAAAAGACTTTGGAGGAATGCCTGGCCGCCGTCCTTAGCAAACGGATGCCGAAGCCGTCTTCGCGGGACGGATCCTCAAAATCCGGCTCGACTCTTTGTTCTAATGCGCCATCGCTAACTGGTCGGCGTATTGGCGCCTCTGCGCCGAAAGACGATGGCTGGCGGGAGTCTGTCCCGAACGATCCGCGCACAAAGGCTGCCTCGATTGCCACTGAACTCAAGAGTCCAGGACATCGGGACAGCCTTGCCAGAGAGTGAACGTCGTTCCATCAATCCGAACTATCGAAGTATCGGTGCTTGTGCCCGTAAGGCGGGAACAAGACGGACGGGAAATCTGCCGCGTAGCGCTTTTCTCTCTCAACTTGCTCGGGCTCGTGCGATGACGACATCAAAGGGGTCTCGATCGCCTTGCGATAGAGGTGCCAGGTCGCATGACCGAGCAACGGCATCACGACCGTAAGGCCGAGGAAGAACGGGATCGACCCGATCACCAGCAGGAAGGCAACGATCAAACCCCATTCCGCGGCTGCGATTGGATTTTTCGCAACCACGCGCATCGACGTCATCATGGCATCGGTCATGTCGGCGTGCTGGTGAAGCATCAGCGGGAACGACACAATGCTGATGCACAAGGCGACGGCTGCAAACAGGAATCCGACGCCGCAGCCGGCCATGATCAGGCGCCAGCCCTCAGAGGTAGTGAAAACCTTCGTGAGGAAATCGGGAATTGCCGATGCCGGTGTGTTGCCGAAGGCGGACACATACATCGCGTGCGCCGTTACCACCCAGGCGACAAAAATAGCAAACAACAGCGCACCCAGTCCAAGCATCGACCCGAACGACGGTGCCCGCAACACGTGGAACGCGTGCCAGGCGGACGCCTCCATGCCGAGTTCGCGCCGATAGCTCAGTTCATAGAGTCCGAGTGCCGCAAACGGCCCGATCAGGGCAAAGCCAGCGGCGATCGGAACCAGCAGCGGCAAGACCGAGTAGCCGAGCACCATCCTCGCGATCAGAATTCCGATCACGGGATAGATTGCGCAAAGGACAAGGGCGTGGCTCGGTACCGCCTTGAAGTCTTCCCAACCCAGCCGCAACGCATCGAGAAGGTCAGAGAAACCGATGTGACGGATCACCGGTCCGTCTGCGGCGACAGTTTCTGAGTGTAGATGTGATGTGTCTTCGAGAGGATAATATGTGGCCATGTTCGTTGTCTCCCTTTCGCAGGGTCAAACCTCGAGCCGCCAGAGGGCGCGAGTTGCCCTTCGGAAACCGATCACGATCAAGCCCAGACGCGAGAGCAAGGAATCTGGTCTTGCCGCGACCTGTTAGGTAATTCTAATTCCTATCTCTGATTTTAGTTGCTCACGGTTCAGTGAATTTGTGCCGCACACTGCATCAGTTATTGTCAGTTCGGACGGGGTGTGCAGCCCACTCCCTGATCTAGCCATCCAGGATGGGCTGCGGTCTCCGACCAAAGACCCGCCGGTGGTCTCCCTTGCCGGCGGGTTTTGTTGAGGCACGGACTTCCACTCTCATCGACCGCAAGTACCAGCGCTCGCCCAATGCGGGTATTGGCGCTGTCGCGCGCTGCTCGCGGCGCGCCGAGTCTCCTGTGTGTACCGAAAACTTAAGCTCGGGCGTAGTGGTGGTGAAGTTCGCCAAGGATGGCATGTGATTTGATGCGTCACTCAAAGTCAGCCCGATGACGCAGATGATCCCGCGCCGAAACACAGTCGGATGATCAAGCCACGCCAATGAGATGAATGAGCCCGAGGCTGATCAATCCGAGGACAATCAGCGACAGGGTAACAGAGCCCGTCACCCGTAGTCCCGCCTTCGCCACGGCCCGGATGTCGACGCCGAGCCCGAGAGCGGCCATCGAGACCGTTGTCAGCAGGTTGGCGACGAGCGCGGTCGGTTTCAAGACGACGCTCGGGATCAATCCGGCGGTGCGAATGCCAGCGACGCCAAGAAAGCCGACGATGAACCAGGGTACGAGTTGGTGGAGACTTGGCTTTCCTGGCTTTGGCCGATCGCGCGCCGTCACCTGCGGCGCCAGTTCGTTCGATTCATCACCTAGTTTGGAAGCCAGAAGGGACATCAGAAGGACGACAGGACCGAGCATCAGGACACGCACGAGCTTGACGACCGTTCCCACCTGATTGCTGAGGGCCCCGATTGGCAACGTGGCGGCGAGAACTTGCGGCACGGCATAGACCGTAAGCCCGGCCATGACGCCATATTGGGTCAGTGACATCTGCAAAAGCGGCGCGAGCAGCGGCAGGACAAGCACGACAATCACTCCGAGCACGGCTGTGAAGGCGATCGACGCAGCAACGTCCTCTCCGTCCGCGCCGATGACGGGGGCCACGGCCGCGATTGCGGAGTTGCCGCAGATCGAGTTGCCGCAAGCGACAAGGATCGCCATTCGCCGCGGGAGCCCGAGCGTCCGGCTTATCGCGTAGCTCGTCGCGATCGCGACAACGACGACGATCGCGATGCCGACAATCAGTGCCGGTCCGATCGCCAGAACCGCACGCACGCTCACCGATGCTCCCAGAAGTACGACTGCGATCTCGAGCAAAGTCTTGGCGCTGAAGTCGATACCGCTGAGCCATGCACCTGGCGGCGTCCAGACGCTTCGTATCGCGACCCCAAGGAGGATGGCAAAGACCAGCGCCTCAAGCCAGGGACGACCGGCAATCCCGATTTCGACGGCCTCAAGCAGATAAGCGAAGGCCGTGACAAGAATGCAGAGTGCAATGCCTGGGAGAAGGCGAACTAGCGACGGGATCGTTGAACGAGTCTCGGCGAGGTTTTGATCGGGCATGGTCATTCTCCTTTGAGAGTGACCGTGCTTGAGAGCAATTGTTAAGTCTATCTTAATGTAATACATATTTCATTCGATTAAGATGGATAATCATGACCCTCGATCAACTGCGGATTTTCATCGCGGTGGCCGAACGCGAGCACCTCACGCGCGCCGCCGAGGCCTTGAACCTCACCCCGTCTGCAGTGAGTGCGGCGATCCATGCTCTGGAAGCCCGCTATGGGGTCCACCTCTTCCATCGAATTGGACGCCGCATCGAACTGAGCCAGACCGGGCGGTTGTTTCTCCTTGAAGCCAAGGCGACGCAACAAAGCGCGGCGCTTGCGGAGCGGGCACTGATCGAACTCGGTGGTCTTCAGCGTGGCACGCTCACAATTCAAGCCAGCCAGACCATCGCCAGCTATTGGCTTCCGTCATTCCTGGTGGGCTTCAAGGCTGCGCATCCGGCAATCGGCGTGACACTACGCGAAGGCAATTCCGCCGACGTCGCGACCGCCGTCCTTGATGGTACGGCCGACCTCGGCTTTGCGGAGGGGGGCATCGACGATCCGGCGCTCACGCTGATTACGATGGCGTGCGATCGTCTTGTCGTGGTGGCATCGCCCGATCATCCTTTAGCGAAACGAAAAGCGTCGCCACAGGACTTGGTCAACGCAACCTGGATATTGCGTGAGCCCGGCTCCGGAACGCGATCCGCGTTCGAGGCGGCACTTCGCGCACACGATATAGATTCCGCGCTGCTAACGGCGATCCTTGTATTGCCGACCAACGAAGCCGTCTGCGTTGCGGTACGATCCAGCCCTCATCTGACCGCGGTCTCCGACTTGGTAGCTCGTCCTCACATCGATGCAGGTCGTCTCGCATTGATCAGAATCGATCTCGGCACACGCGCCTTCAGTTTGGTTCGGCACAAGGAGCGCTATCGCACCAGAGCATCCGAAGCTTTCGAGGCGTTGCTGCCAAGGCGGCGGACAGCGACAAGCTCCGGAACCCGCTAAGGCCACCAGCTCGTTAAAGGGTGAGCGTATTCGTGGTACTAACGCTCCACGAGATCGTTACGGCTATCCGACCAATTTCAACGCGATGCCGATGGACTGGATTGACCGGCTCAGCCTTCGCGGCGAACAACTGACGACGTGTCTGGCTCGGGCCTACCTTCCTCATCTAATCGGCGAAGCCTTGCAGACGAATTTGCCGCCTGCCGCCGTAGCAGCAAGGTGGTCTAGCGCGACGGATCGACCAAGCCGGTTTCGCCGTTCCGATGGCGGCCGGCTGCGATCCCCTTTGCGGTCAGCTGCGCTCCAACTAGAAGCATTATGATCTTCCCTGAGCCGATTAGGCTTCGAATGTCAGGTCGGTCGCCGCTGAACTCTCGGTGGATCGTTGGAGACGCGGCTGCGCGTCCGTCAAGAGCAAAGCGTGCCGCTACTGGAGGCTCTGGAAGCCTGGTTGCGCGAGCAACGTGGCTGCCTGTCGCGCTCGGTCTCGGTTGCGGTAACCATAAATGTTCGATTTCCCTCTAGCTGACTTGAGGCGGACGAAAAACCTTCCATATGCGGCCATCGGTCCAGCATGGAGAGTTGAAATGCTTGCAGAGAATGTCGTTGTCGAACGAATTGAGCCACTTCGCATTGGCCACATTGTTACTTGATCACCGGCTCCGGCAACACGGTCGTTCTGGGACATCACAATGGTCGCTGGACTTGCGGGTCGACTCCGGACGAAATCTATCGTGGTCGGGGGACGGCCATTGGCGAATTGCATGGGGACGAAGACCTTCTCGCGGTTAGCCGTACGGCTCTCAGTCTGGCGGCACAGCCCGCCGCGGCTCAAGAAATTCGTCAGAGGCAGCTAAAGGCTCGTGAGGGATGCGCCGCTGTCTGGGCGCGCCGATCAGACGGGGAGCGTCCGGAAAAGGCGCACGAGGTACCGAGTCAACTGGTGAGTATTTGATGGTTATTGCCGCCGACCAAATGTTGGCGAGTGGCGATCCGGTGCTGACTATCCTGGACCGCTACTCGTTGGAGGAACTCATCGACATCAGGACCGCAATGCAAGAAATGGGGCGCGACGGGTGGTACTATCCCGTCATTGATCGTTATCGCTAGAGCCAATCGGGAGGCCGCCGCCATCACGGTCCTGAATGGTGGCGGGATGCGGTTCGACAAGGAGCGCCCGGCCGTCGGTGTCGACCAGCGCGGGGCGCTTGCACTCAGCCCGACATTTCAGCGGCGTCCCACTTCGCGCACAGCCCCTTCTTCCGGAGGAAACTAATGTCCATTTCCGTGCCGTTGACGCGCACCAGTTCACATCGGCGATAGGCCAGGCCCGTCGACGACAGCAACAGGAAGAACTCCTTGAGATTGAGGCCCCCGATGGAACCCTCCACGGTCAGGACGGCATCGGTGTCCGAGATCGCGTTGAGCTGGCATTCCCGGCGCCAGGTCCCGTCGATGGCCATGATGCAGACATCATAGCCCTGGCTGAACGTGATCCGATCCGTTCCCTTTCCTTCCTCTGCCATTCCTCACCGTCCCGCCATCTTTTGGTACTGCTGTTACGGCTGGTGCAGATGTTTCGCGCGCGCGGCTTGGCCGATAGAGCCCGCGCTTGTTCGGCAATCGCTTGAACACGTCGGTCAAGCCCAACAATTCGATTCCGCTGCACCTAGCACCAAGGAAACCGAGGGTTTCCATCGCCTTGGCAACCGCCGAAGATGCTGCTCTTGGTAGCCGTTTTGTATCCGCTCAAGCCGCCGAGGTTCGTTTTGGAGCAATGAGGCTTTTGAGTTTGTGCATCTGATCGTCGTGCCAAGTGGGGATGCCATTTTCCGACCCCTCTTGTGCCCTCCAATGAAGCGGCCCCCGAAGCAGACTACGTATCGCGGCGGCATCGATCGGCTTTGAGAAGTAATACCCCTGACCGAACTCGCAACCGAGAGACTTGAGTTGCGAAACCTGTCCCTCGATTTCGGTGCCTTCGGCGACAACGGACATGCCGAGGCTGGTTGCCAAAGCCATGATCGTGCGAATGATTTGCAGACTTTCGTCGCTCTTCTCCATGGCCAAAACGAAAGACCTGTCGATCTTCAGAATATCGAGTGGGAAACGCTGCAAATAGCTGAGCGAGGAGTATCCCGTTCCAAAATCATCGATGCTGAGGCGGATGCCGATGTCCTTGAGTTGCGAGAGAACATGTACCACCCGTTCGGCATCACCGGCGGTAATGCTCTCGGTGATTTCCAGCCTGACCGTGCGCGGATCGATCCCCGTCTCGGTTATGACCTGGCGAACCTGTGCCACCAAATCGGGTTGACTGAACTGCCGTGGCGAAATGTTGATGCTGATCGTCAAGGATTCCTGGCGCGGAAACTCTTCCTGCAACCGGCGCGCCGTGCTGCATGCTTCGCGCAGCACCCAAAGCCCGAGAAAGACAATCAGGCCGGTATCTTCCGTTACATCGATGAATTCGCTCGGAGGGACTAACTCGCCATCCGGCTTCTGCCAGCGCACCAGTGCCTCGAAGCCGACAATTTCCTGATTCCCGAGCGAGACGATCGGCTGGTAGTGCAGCACGAATTCCTCGTCCGCTAGGGCCCGGCGCAGATCGGATTCCAGTGTGAGTCGCTTCACCGCTGCTGAATGCAAATCCTGATCGTAGAGCTCCGTGCGTGCCTTCCCGAGAGCCTTGGCGCGATACATGGCAAGGTCGGCATCGCGCAGAATATCGTTGGCACAGGAATAGGCGGTGGCGCTGGATGCAATACCAATGCTGGCGCTTGTGTAGATCGCCTGCCCGCCGATCAGGAACGGGATACGCAGTCCTTCTTGAACCCGCTGGGCAACCCTGACCGCGTCACTCGGATCGATGATTGCGGTTATCAGGATCGTAAACTCATCTCCACCCAGCCGAGCCAGCGTGTCATTACCATGTTCGTAGACAGATCGTGCGACAATATCCGTCTGTCGTAACGAACCCCTGAGCCGGCTGGCAACCTGAACGATCAGATCATCGCCAGCGAGGTGGCCCAAGCTGTCGTTGACGATCTTGAAGCGGTCGAGATCAATGAACAGGACGGCAAATTGCTCGCGGTCATCGCGTTCTTGCCTGGCAATTGCTTGGCCCAGCCGGTCCAGGAACAACGCCCGGTTTGGCAAACCTGTGAGCGCATCGTGCGAAGCATCATGAACCAGGCGATCCTCGGCGCGCTTGCGTTCTATGACCCTACCCAGCTGCATGCCGACCTGCGACATTACTTCCAGCAACACATCGTCCTGCTCGATTATCTTGTCGGTGAAGAACTCCAGCACGGCTGCCACTTCATTCCCCAACAGAACCGGAAATGCGCAGGCCGCTTTCAAACCGCATGCATTGGCCACCCTTAAACGACAAAAGCTGGGATCTGCGGTCACATCGGAGACCCACACGGGTGCCCGCTTCTCATACACGCGTCCCAACAACCCTACGCCAGCTTCGAAATCTATTTTTTGCTTCACGCAGCAGAATTCGGCAATGCTGTCGGACTCAACTGTACGCCAAACAGCCATTGACCTCAGGCGCACAGGTACGGAGTTAGCTTCCGCACCGTAGGCATGCCCCACCAGCCAGCCTGTAAATTGGCAGATTTCCGTTAAGACGAACTGGAAAACGTCTGGAATCGACTGCAAATGGTTTGCAGCGGTAGCGATCCGAGCGATCAATTTGAGCTGCTGCTCTCGTTCATAGAGTTCTCGCAAACCTTTTTCGGCAATGGCCTCGGCTTCATGACGGGACCCGCGCTCGCGCTTCAACCGCCGCTTCAGTTTCGAAACTTCGTCGGCTTCTGTGAGGTTCTGCATGGTTTCTCGCGATGGGAAGGCGCTGCCCATCTTAGGAGACAGTTACACGGATTAGGCATTTCGCGTCGCCGTGATGCATGCATTCCAGATGCTCGACCTCTGCCTTTTGATGGTAGTGGGCCGCCGCACCTTCGATGAATCCATGGGCGAGAGCGCAAAATCTTCGGGGCGAATTATAGCCCATCAGGAGCGCACCATCCGCCGCGTCGTCAAAATTGAAGTGCGGACAATGCGCGCCCGGATACAGTTTATGGACTTCGGGATGGATGATGCTGTTCAATGTGAGGATGAATGGGCGTACCGATTGGTGCGCCTCAAAAAACGCCGGATAGCGTTTGGCCAGCCGCGGCATGGCTTCCCGTCCGAACCAACGCAGCACCTCTCGCGAAGGCATATTCAGCGCACGCGATGCGGCTTCAAGGAGCTTGCCCATCTCGGCATCGGGATAACTGCCAAGGGATGTGTAGACCCCGGACACTTCGGCGGCGTCGAGCAGATCGTCCCATGCGTCATCCCCATGGTGCTCGCAGACAGCGTCTTCAAGAAGATTAAAGACTACGCCCTTCATCTTGCCCCCAGTGCAATGCCTGTGACAAATTGTGGCTGGTATAATGTTAAGTTGTTAGAAAATATTTAAAGAGTGCTGTTGACGAGGCCGGCCACACTGACGATCCATAACTGTCGGCTCTGACCATAGAGTTCGCAGGCGCTATGTGCCCCTCTCTGCGACTGGGGCAGAGCTGCTGTTCGAGGTCTTCAGCCAGCGCTACGAACGAGGCAGCAGCGGGCTGTCTCCGAATTTCTCCGGCGAGATCGGCGAGGTCGTCAACCAGAGTTAGGCTCCTTGGCCGTGGCCACGATTGCATCGTGGGCCTTCACGAGTTCCGGCGTGTCGAGCCACAGCTTCTCGTTCGGCTCGCGCACTACTGCTTCCGCGTACAGCCTGCAACTGCTCTGCTGATTGCTTCACCACGCGTAGCGGACGGTGCCCTTGCCGGCGTAGGATCGTGTGACGTTGGAGAACTCGCTCTCGATGGTGGCGGCCACCGACCAGTTGCCGATCCACTTCATCTCGGCCGCGCCGGTGACCAGCGCGGCGTCGGAGGCCATGGCCGCGCCGTTCACGACGAAGCTGGCGCCAGGCAAGGTCTGGAACGTCGCGGCGACTGTGCGATCCGGATTGAAATCGTGCGCCCATGCAAGACGCCCGCGCAGCGTCAGGATCGCGTCCTGCACCGCGTAGGATTTGTCGGTGCGGACACCGAGTTCGCTGCGGGTATCCGTCACGCTCTTGGCATTGTAGGCCTGCGCAAAGGTGTTGGCGCCGGACAGAACGCTTTCGGCGTAGGCCGGAAGATCGAAGGTGGTGAACTGGCCGGCCGCATAAGGCGTGATCCCGACGCCGCCCATTGCCGGGCTGACCACGCGATAGCCGCCTTCGACACGGCCCGACCATGCGTTGGCGCTAAAGCGCGCCTGCAACCGGTCTGCGCCGCTGATCGTCACGATGCGGTTGGTGGTGACGTCCTGCCAGCCGTAAGCGAGCGCACCGGAGAGATAGGCCGCGCCGACGGTGTGTCGAATGAAGGTGCCGGCCTGGAACAGGTCGGAGTGTCCGCTGCCCAGCCCGTTGGCGACATTGAAATTGGTGCCGCCGCCCGCCATTGCGAAGCCGGCGGTTGTGAATGGCGAGATGCGGTAGTCGGCGCCGACCGCGACGCCGGCGACACTTGAGGTCGCGGTACTGGAGCCGAGCGACGCATTGCCGTCGGTGGTCTGCGAGCCGCCGTAGCCCGCGGCCCACACGCTCCAGCGCGGGATGAGGGGATCGGCCATTGCAGGCGCCTTGTGAGAGATTGCGGCATAGGCGTCACGCTCGTTCTTCGAACGTGGGGTGTCTCCCGGCGCGTAGGCACTGAGATCGTAGCCCTCTTCGGCATAGGCTGGGGCCGCACCGTTTGTGGTTGCACCATTGCCGCGGCCGGCGATGAAGGGATCGCTCAAGATCCCCAGGAACAGGTTCATCGCATCGAAGGTGGGCTGTAGCGAGCCGGTCGCCGCTTCACCCGAGACCTGCGCCAGGCCTGCCGGCGTCAGCGCACCGAATACCAGCGGAATGCCGCCGGCGGTGTTGAAGGAATTGATCAGCGCGTTGGCGACATTGCGCTGATTGGAGCTTGTAAAGGCTCTCGCCGGCTCCGGAACAAAGTTCAGCGCCAGATTGAGATAGGCGTGGGTCGGATCGTAACTCAGGCGGGTCGTGAAATTTGCGGGCAGGTTGGTGTTGACCAGCGAGCCAAACGTGCCGCTGACGTTGCCTGCGGTGAGGATGGTGTATTGCTTCGAGATATAACTGCCGTTGGCATAGATCGCCTTGACGGTGGCGCCGCCGAGCGTCGCTGCACCCGTGACATTGGCGGATGACGTGGTAGCGGGGTTGAGCATCACCACATACGTCGCGCCCGCTTGCAGGGCCAGGCTGCCGAGATTCATCGAGGAGCCCGGTGTGCCGTCACCCGGCGCCAGCGTGCCGCCGCTGTTGATGCTGACGCTGCCGACGCTGCCGGTGCCCGCAAGCACCGCGCCGGTATTGACGCTGACCGGGCTTGATGCCGCCAGCGAGCCGGTGACGTTGAGCGTGCCGGCATCGACCGTGGTGGTTCCGGTGTAGATGTTCGACCCCGACAAGGTTAGCGTCCCCGTTCCGGTCTTGACCAGCGAGCCGCCGAAGGCGCCAGAAATACAACTCGAGCCTGACGGTCCGCAGTCGCTGATGACGCCGCTGACGATGGTGCTCAGATTGTTGCCGCCGACCGTGAGTTGATTGGCGCCGAGATAGAACTGCCCGTTGCCGGCGATCGAACCGGCGGAGAGTTGCCCGTTGTTGACCGGTCCGCTCGACCCCGAGAAGTCGGTCACCGCACCAGCAGCCCCATTGGTGATGCTGGCGCTGCCGGCCGTGCTGCCGCTGAAGAAGTACAGGCCACCGATATTGGTGATGCTGGCGGTGCCCGCCGTGCTGGTGTCGAAGAACTCCAGGAGACTGTTATTTGTGATGCGGGCGCTGCCGGCCGTGCTGCTGTTGACGAACCTCAGCAAATTGTCACTGGTGATGCTGGAACTGCCGGCCGTGCTGCCGCTGTAGAAGTACAGGCCACCGTTATTGGTGATGCTGGCGTTGCCGGCCGTGCTGGTGTCGAAGAACTGCAGGAGATTGTTATTAGTGATGATGGCGCTGCCGGCCGTGCTGCCGCTGCCGAATTGCAGGACACTGTTGTTAGTGATGCTGGCGTTGCCAGCCGTGCTGGTGTCGAAGAACTGCAGGAGATTGTTATTAGTGATGCGGGCGCTGCCGGCCGTGCTGCCGCTGTAGAAGTAACCGCTACCGTTATTGGTGATGTTGGCGGTGCCAGCCGTGCTGGTGTCGAAGAACTCCAGGACACTGTTATTAGTGATGCTGGCGCTGCCGGCCATGCTGCCGCTGAAGAAGTACAGGCCACCGATATTGGTGATGCTGGCGTTGCCGGCCGTGCTGGTGTCGAAGAACTCCAGAAGACTGTTATTAGTGATGCTGGCGCTGCCGGCCGTGCTGCCGCTGTAGAAGTACAGGCTACCGTTATTGGTGATGCTGGCGTTGCCGGCCGTGCTGGTGTTGGAGAACTGCAGGACACTGTTATTGGTGATGCTGGCGCTGCCGGCCATGCTGCCGCTGAAGAAGTACAGGCCACCGTTATTGGTGATGCTGGCGCTGCCGGCCGTGCTGGTATCGAAGAACTCCAGGACACTGTTATTAGTGATACTGGCGCTGCCAGCTGTGCTGCTGTAGGCGAAGCTCAGCAAATTGTCGCTGGTGATGCTGACGCTGCCCCCGTTGACGACGATCCCGGCGCCAGCGAAGATCAGAGAATGGTTGTTCGTGAAGGAATAATTCGAAGCGCCGGCGTTGAAGATCCACCCGCCCAGGGTGGTGTCATTCGCGAATGTAATGTTCGTGCCGGTCGATGTGCCGAACGATGCGGTGCCGATCGGCACGGTGGTCGGGGTCCAGTTCGCAGTGTCATTAAAATTGCTGTTGGGCGGAGCGGCGAGCCAACTGGCATCCTGCGCCGCTGCCGGCGCTGCCCACGTCAACGCCGAAGCGAGCCCCGCCGCCAATCGCGTCTTGTGCATTGTCAGCCTGCCCATGCCCCGTTCCTCCGGCTGCGTGCTGGAGGTCGCCAGCAAAGCCGTGACCGAATCGCGTGACTGATATTATCTTACCTATGGCTAATATTATCTTACCTGCCATCTGATCGGGCATTCCGCGCCGCTCTCGTCTGCCAGCAAGTTTTGATTCAGCCGCGGTGTTGCACTTGGGGGACGCATTTAGCAGTGCCTGCGATGCAGCACTCCGCTGTGCCGCGACGCCTTGCACATTCCAGGTGCAACGCTGAGTTGCGGATGTCTGAACCGCCGCCGGGATGAGGGACAAGATTGCGTTTGTTTGGATAGCGGAGAGAAAATGGATCCGCGCCGGCGCAAGGTGCTCGAGGCCATGCAGCGCACTCTTGAGGATGAATATGGCGTCGAATTTTTTGCAGCGAGTGAAGATTCAGGCGAAGGCGTCAGATTCAGGAAGTCATCAAAAGACTGAGCCAGTTTGCTATCGACCGGTTAGCACCGACTAGCCAGGTATTGACGATGTTCCGTTACGCTGATGGTGGATGGCTTGCACTTCGGCGCCACGGACAACCACTACTTGCTTGACGATCTCGAACGGCAGGTCGGCGCCTTCGTCGAGCACTACAATCCATGTCCACTATCACGAGAGCGTCGACAACCTGACCCCGGCTGACATTTACTTCGGCACAGCCGCGACAATCCTGGCCGAGCGTCAACGCATCAAACGCGACACTATGGCAAACCGTCGCTTGCAGCATCGATTGCAGGCCGCTTAAACTCTAACCACTGATGGGCCAGAACCTCTCTTCGCAAAATGCCCGATCATTCTCAAATCATCTGACGACGGACATGCCACAGCAATTAGCCTAATGCACGTGATAGACGGCGAGTGCAGCACAATAGCCATGTCGGACATGCAACACAGAAACTGGTGCGGACGCCAGCGACAACTTTTTGGTCATCCGCGCGGGTTGATGTTCCTCTTCGCGACAGAAATGTGGGAACGCTTCTCTTATTACGGGATGCGCGCGCTGCTCGTCATCTACATGGTACGATATTTGCTGCTGCCCGAGCGGGCGGATTTGGTGATCGGGCTCGCGCCAGTCCGCAGCCTGTTCGAATCAATCTTTGGTCCGCTTGGCGTGCAGCCCTTCGCCTCGCACCTCTATGGCTTCTACACTGGTTTCGTCTATCTCACACCGATCTTCGGAGGGCTTATCGCCGACCGTCTTCTGGGTCAGCGGCGAACCGTGATGCTGGGCGCCTCGCTGATGGCGCTCGGCCACTTCATGATGGCATTCGAGCCGCTGTTTCTCTTCGCGATCTTGACTATCATTCTGGGGAGCGGCTGCTTCAAGCCCAATATATCGTCGCAGGTGGGTAGTCTTTACACCCAAGGCGATTCCCGCCGTGACCGCGCCTACTCAATCTTTTACGTCGGGATCAACCTCGGAGCGATGCTGGCGCCGCTGGTGGCGGGCACACTAGGCGAGGAGATTGGCTGGCCTTATGGCTTCGGAGCCGCAGGCATCGGCATGATGATCGGGCTTGCCGTCTATATCTACGCTTCCCCGCTACTGCCTCCGGATGCATTGCGTTGCGCTCCCCGCGACAAAATCCGGCTCGACGCAAGCGAACGGAGCGTGGTTGTTGCGCTTCTCTTTCTACTTCTGCCGACGAGCCTGTTCTGGGCGACCTATGAACAGCAGGGCAACACCATCGCACTGTGGGCCAGCGATTTCACCGACCGCTCGATCAACCTCATTTTCTGGCGCGGAGAAATCCCGGTTACCTGGTTTCAGGCATTCAATCCTTTCATGATTTTGGCATTCACGCCGCTCGTCTTGGGGCTTTGGAGTTGGCAGGCGCGACGGAGCCAGGAGCCTTCGACCCTAAGCAAAATGGCCTTCGGCTGCTTTGCCTGCGCCGTCTCCTATCTGATCATGGCGGTGGCGGCTTGGCAGTCGGGTGGAGGCAAGGCGAACTGGCTGTGGCTCCTTGCCTATTTCGTGATCATCACCGTGGGCGAGCTTTACCTCTCGCCGATTGGGCTCTCGCTAGTCTCCAAACTATCCCCTGCCCGCACGGTCTCGATGATGATGGGCTTGTGGCTCACCACAAACTTCGTTGGCAACTTCCTCGCCGGTTGGCTCGGGAGCTTTTGGAGCACCATGGACAAGATGAGCTTCTTTCTGATGATCGCTGCGCTCGCCAGCATCACGGGGATTGTGTTCCTGATCTTTAGGAAGCCGCTGCGGACGATGCTAAACGTCGAAGCATTTTAGGGCTTGATTTCGGAGATCCTTGAGCAGCTCCGGTATCGCCTTAGCCTCAAACGGCCGCTGATCCTCAGCAGGCGTCCGACCAGCCCTTCGCCGAAT
This sequence comes from Nitrobacter sp. JJSN, assembly GCF_051912485.1. Lineage (GTDB taxonomy): Bacteria > Pseudomonadota > Alphaproteobacteria > Rhizobiales > Xanthobacteraceae > Nitrobacter. Next base: position 3,880,176 of record NZ_CP196822.1, read on the forward strand.
CCGACGATCGCGCGAATGACTCCAGCGCCGTCATCAAGCCGAGTATGCCGGCCAGCGCGCTGAGAATGCCCGCTTGCTGGCAGCTCGGCACCGTGCCCGCCGGCGGCGGTTCGGCCATTTGCAGAAGTGGGTAGAGCCGAATCTTATTCTGCGCGAGTTGTCCGACGCGCTGCCGGACCTTTGGCGGCTGTTCCGAATATGGAAAGTCAGGCGCAAAGCCGACGCGGATATTTTCGATATCGAGATAGGCGGCGATGAAACCTAGCGGTGGCGCTACCGATCGGAAGCGTCGCCAACTACCAGTCCCAAATCCGGGAATACGTGAATGCTCCGACCGCCTGTTTATCAATGCCTGAGGGCCGCCTCTTCAGGCGGCCGCGCCGATCCTTTAATTTTGGGGTTTCAGCCATGGTCGCAAGGTTAGCGAGTTATCAAGATATCATCTTCACAAGCAAGCATGTCAGCCTGCGAACAAGCTAACGAGACGAGACCGCATCTATCAAGCCAGCAACCGCCGCTCTGACCGCGGCTGTGCCGGCGCCGCTCGGCGTGCGCCAGACGACCAGGCTGCGCGGCGCGGATACGATGCCGTCCGCCGGACTCTACGGCGTCAGCGGCAACCGACGTCGCCGGCGGCGCATTAACCTCCAGCTGCTACGATGCTGACGATGGGCTTGCGCTTTTCCGGTGTACCACCCATTGTACCAGCATCAGTACCAGCGGCGTCGTACGTGCGAAGAAACGCCTGCAAATTGGGTCTAAGGTAATAATAGGCGCAGAGTCCCACTCTCTCCGCCAGTATGCTGACATAAATACCTAATTTCAAACAAGAATTTGTTTGGTCAAGTTTACACATACCTCAATCCATCCCTCAAAATCGACCGGTCGTCTTATCGTCTCCAAAGAGCACGCCTGCTCTCCTTCGACTTAGGCCTTCGCGCCTCCCAGATCTCAAACCTGTGTGTGGCCGACATCTACGAGGAAAACGGCAATGTGGCACACAGCGCGCGCATAACCTCCTCAGGCAGCGAGAGACTACTAGTAAGCGCTCAGTTGATCCCCTTGTATCGGGTTAGCATCGAACATGCGAAGAATCCTCCGGTTGTGACGGAGGTTTTGGATGGTGTTAGACGGCAAAAAGGACGTCCATTTGGACGGCTCATCGACTGGAATAGTCAGCCGGCTTGAAGTGCTTGAGGGACCGACGGGGCGGCGCGTACGTTCGGAATCTGAGCGTGCTCGGATCGTTGCCGAGAGTTTATTGCCTGGCGCTCAGGTAGCGGAGGTGGCGCGCAAGCATGGTGCGACGCGCTGGCAGATTTACGACTGGCGCCGACGCTTTCGACAGAGAGGCGGCTTGCCGTCGTGCGACTCTCCGACGACAAGCTTCGCACCGCTGGTTGTGGAAGAGCCGTTAGACGAGCGTCACGTTCCGATGGTCAAGATTGAGATTGCGATCGGTGACATCGTCGTGCGGACGGACGCGGCGATCGGCGAGAAGCAACTATCACAGGTGATCCGCGCGGTGCGGACGTCACGATGATCGCTGCTGGCGCGGAGTTGAAGATTTACATCGCGACGCGGCCTGTCGACTTCCGCTGTGGTCACGATGGGCTTGCGGCGAAGGTGCAGGAGATGCTTGGTCTCGACCCGTTCTGCGGCGCGGCGTTCGTGTTCCGATCGAGGCGAGCGGATCGGATCAAGATTTTGGTCTGGGATCGCACGGGCCTGGTGTTGGTGCACAAGCGGCTCGAAGGCTGCAAGTTCGTGTGGCCGACGATTGCGGATGGCGTGATGCGGGTATCGCCGGCGATGTTTGCGGCCTTGTTTGAAGGTTTGGACTGGAGGCTGGTCCGTCCGGAGGAAGCACGGCGTCCGCAAGCGGCGGGATAACTGCGGCAGAGTGACTCGGGACGCTCTTTGCGCATGGCGAGAACGGCGGCGATGTGCTGGAAATAGCGCATGAACACCGCGGCGCTGCGCGACGAGAACGAACGCCTGAAGGCGCTTTTGGCGCAAACGCAAGCGACGTTGGGCGAGCATCAGGCGGCGCTGGCAACGTCGGAAGAGGCGCGGCGCCGGCTGGAGGTTATCCTCGGAGAACTTCGCCGCGAGAAGTTCGGCGCGAAGTCCGAGAAGCTGCGGCCTGATCAATATCATTTGCCGCTCGAAGACGTCGAGATCGCGCAAGGCGTCCTGGACGCGGCGCAGGAGAACGCGGCAGCGATTATCCAGGGCCGATCGCGCGGCGCATCAGATCAAGCCCGTCATCGCAATCGGGGCTGCCTGCCTGCGCATTTGCCGCGGGTGGAGCGGATCATCGAGCCTGCGAGCACGCTGTGTCCCTGCGGCTGCGGCGCGATGACGAAGATCGGCGAAGACGTCAGCGAGCGTCTCGACGTGATCCCGGCGCAATGGCGCGTGCTGGTCACGCGTCGTCCAAAATATGCTTGCCGCCGCTGCTCGGGCGCGGTCGTTCAGGCGCACGCGCCGGAGCATGTCGTGCCTGGCGGACTGCCGACCGAAGCGGCCATTGCGCAAGTGATCGTCGCCAAGTTCGGCGATCATACGCCGTTTTACCGGCAGGCCGGGATCTACGCGCGACAAGGGATCCGGCTCGACCGGGCGACGCTGGGGAACTGGTCCGGCCGCGCCTGCTTCCATCTCCAGGCTGTTGGGGATCGGATGCGCCGCCAACTGGCGGCGGCGGATCGCCTGTTCATGGACGAGACCACGGCGCCGGTGCTTGCTCCCGGGCGCGGCCAGACGAAGAAAGGCTTCTTCTGGGCTATTGTCTCCGACGACCGCGGCCACAGCGGCCCAAGTCCGCCGATCGTGCTGTTCCGATATGCGTCCGGACGCAGCGGCGCTTTCGCCAGGCAGTTCCTGGACGGCTTTAACGGGCGCTTCCTGCAATGCGACGCATACGAGGGCTATGATCGGCTGACCGGCGTTGCGCGACCGCAAGGCCCCTGGACGCTCGTGCATTGCTGGAGTCATCTGCGTCGGCGCTTCGTCAAGCTGGCGCGCAACAGCAGATCGCCGATCGCCGAAGACGCGGTCCGGCAGATTGCGCTTCTCTATGCCATCGAAGCCACGGTGCGCGGCTCATCGCCGGACATCCGACTGGCCGCGCGCAAGGAGCATTCGCGGCCTGTCGTTGCTGCTTTGAAGCCGTGGTTCGAGAAACAGCTGTCGATGATCTCCAGCAGCTCGACACTCGCCCAGGACATCCGCTACGCGCTCAATCATTGGCCGGGGCTGACCCGCTTCCTCGAAGACGGACGTCTCGAGCTCGACACCAATCCGGTCGAAAACGCCATCCGGCCGGTGTGCCTGACCAGAAAAAATGCGCTATTTGCTGGTCATGAAGTTGGAGCCGAGAATTGGGCTTTGCTGGCGTCGATCGTAGCCACCTGCAAGCTCAACGACGTCAACCCCGTCGCCTACATCGCCGAAACACTCGAGGCAATCATCGCCGGCCATCCTCAAAGCAAAATCGAAGACCTCATGCCCTGGAGATTCCGCAAAACGTCAAGCCCACATCAATGGGGCAGCGGTTGAGCGCTTACGACTACTACCAATTCGATCAAGTAGATTGCGATCAGCTCTCGCCAGCCACTTTGAGTGCGGTTTCCGCAGTCGTCACATCGACAACGCTACACCGGTCATTCGCTCTCAGCGAGGAGACGCGATGACGGCAGGTGGACTGGCAAAACTGCTGACGCACCTGTATCGGATAGCGGGAATCGAATCTGGAAGTTCTCGTTCGGGAAGAAGAACTCTTCGGGCACATCTTGAGAGCTTCGGCTTCACCCGACCCTAATCGAAAATTTTGTTGTCCGGGATAGTCCAACTAACCTTATTGTCCCGAACTCCCTTGAGTTCGACGTTACGGGACGCGCTCTTAGCGTCGATCCTGAGATTTCAAAAGCATTGAAACTCTCGATTACTTTTTGACAGGGCGATCTCCTCCTGGATCGAAAACGCGTCCGGTTAACAGGCGTGCTCACATCGAGCAGTAGCGTTTTGCATTTTTAACTGCATCATCGATCTCATCGGCCAACTGAGTTTCGCCCATTTGATGAAGATCGCAGGCCAGCGCCGATGCCTGAATCGAACTCATGGAGAGCGGCTCGCCATCCGCGTAGCAGAACTTGATGCGCCAAACGCCTTCCCGATTTCGATGCGGCTCGATCAGGATTATCGGTAGATCGGGTAATTCGTTCTTAGAAAACAGCACCGACAGCGCACCGGTCATGGCATTGCACTGAATTCGTCGGGAATCCGTCCTTCCCGGTAAAAGACCGTCGGCTCGTCATCGTAGTCGCCGGTTTCGTCATCCGAGGTTGTGGAGAAGGCAATGACGCCTGCCTTGGACACTCCAAGCCTCTGCGCGGTTCGACGAGCGCCCTCTGCTGATCGACACACAATCGGCGTGTCTGGCTTCAACTGATCGCCTTTTGCGGCGTTGAAGGACTGCACAATAAATTGTGTTTGAGGCGCCATTCCATGAACGTGCGCTCTTTCTGGTCTAATAGCTATTCATTCTGAGCCTGGGCCTGCCCTCACTAATACAAGGCAGCAAAATGTCGCCCGGTTTGATCGGGCCCTTGTATTTTCCCTAAGTCACCATATGTAGGTTGAGTTCGAACTATCGCTCTGGCTTGTTGACCGCGCCGAAACCGGCTCCATTCCCCAAGACATCGCTGAACTCGGATCAAGCTTGCACGGAGGTCGTGCGAGCAAAACGCGCTTTCGCGCATCTTGGAGATTATAAATGGCAACTGGAACAGTGAAGTGGTTCAATGCGACAAAGGGCTTCGGCTTCATTCAGCCTGACGGTGGCGGGCAGGATATCTTCGTTCATATCAGCGCGGTCGAACGCGCTGGCTTGAGCTCCCTCAATGACGGCCAGAAGGTTTCGTTCGAGGCCAAGACCGACAGCATGCGCGGCAAGACCAGCGCGGAGAATCTTCGAGTCGATTAAATTGCCGATTTGAGATGCCCACGGATGTACTGGGACCTCTAGATCGGGTGCGCGTCTCTCAGTGAGAGGTGTGCTCAGGTTATCGAAGTGTAGGAAGCCCGCTGGCCGCAAAGCCGGCGGGCTTTTGCTCATCGTGCGGCATTCGCTCCGAAGATAGCCATGGCTATTTGGTTCGAAAGAGCGCATGAACACGAAGCGCTCAACTAGCGCCGCTGCGCGGAAGTCCGCAGCAATAGGACCTTATTATAACCGGGTCGCGACACCTCCGCTGAATGTGGACATGAAGCTCTCGTGAGCCTGAACCGCGATGCTGTGCATCGCGAACGACGCATTAGCTTAGCTGAATTGTTGAAACAGGAATCGCGGCACGCTCGCAGGAGCGGGCGAGGTCGCGCCATTTCGTGTCGGCTCGGTTTGTGAGCCGCTGGCCCGGAGGCTATGTGACGATCGAACATGCCGTTGTGCAAATGCACCGCAAGCCGTGGGGGAGCACCGATCTGCTGCCCTGGGCTGCCACACCTGCAAATGGCGATGCAATCGGCGAGCTGTGGTTCGAACGCGCGGATGTCGCCGCGCCAAAATCGGCGTTGCTTCTCAAGTTGTTGTTTACAACCGAACCGCTCTCCATACAGGTTCATCCGGACGACACGTTTGCGCGGTCACTCGGCCTGCCGAACGGCAAAACAGAGGCTTGGTATATTCTTTCTGCGAAGCCTGGAGCGCAGGTTGCTATTGGATTGAAGCATCCGCTGTCGTCCGCGGGTTTGCGCGCTTCGATCGAAGACCGTTCCATCGCCGACAAAGTGCAGTGGCACACGGTTCGCGATGGCGATGTGATCTCCGTCCCCGCCGGCACTATTCATGCGATCGGCCCCGGCATCGTCCTCGCGGAGATCCAGCAGCAAAGCAACGTCACCTTTCGCCTGTTCGACTATGGACGGCAACGTGAACTGCATGTCGATCATGCCGTGGCCGTTGCCAAAACAGGACCGGCCGAATCTCAGCTGCCGCCGCAAAAGCTGACCGAAGCAAGAACCGCGCTCGTTGTCAGCCCTCAATTTGTACTGGAGCAGTTCGACCTTCCCGTAAATTCCATGTGGACGCTCGACGCGCCGGAAGAGACCTGGGTTTTGGTTGTCGGTGGTCATGCCCGGATCGGTTTGACTGACGCATTTCTCGGCGATGCCTTCTTCGTTGCCGCGGATCGCGCCGCAATCGAAACCGGTGACGAAGGCGTGACGGGCTTGCTCGTCTATCTCGGCCCAAATGTAAATTCTAGCGCGCTTGAGCAGCAGAGCGATATCGGCACCACTACCGGTCCGGTTTCTGCGTGCGTGCCATCAACACGGACTGCGTCCGAACACTTGCCGCCGTTCGCAGAACAGGAGGCACAGACGTGACCACGCTCAATCGTATGGCGTTCATTGGCAACTCATTGCCCCGCCGTTGCGGAATTGCGACCTTCACCACCGATCTCCAACGCGCCGTCGCTGACTCGCGTCCTGATCTCGAAGCCACCATCGTCGCCATGACCGATCATGATCAGGTCTACGACTATCCGCCCACCGTCGGTTTCCAGATCAACGATCGCTGCCCCGAAGACTATATTGGGGCGGCGGATTTCCTGAATGGCGGCAGGTTCCAGGCCGTGTCTCTGCAGCACGAATTTGGCATTTTCGGAGGCGAGGCCGGGAATCGAATTATGATGCTGCTGTCGCGGCTCACCATGCCGATCGTCACGACGCTACACACGGTTCTGACCGAGCCGACAACGGCGCAGCGCGACGTGCTCTCGCGCATCGTGGCCGTATCGTCCAAGATCGTCGTCATGGCCGAAAAGGGCCGCGAACTGTTGCGCAGCATCTACCATGTGCCCGACGAAAAGATCGAAGTGATCCCTCACGGCATCCCGGAATTTGAGTTCCTCGAACCAGACGGAGCCAAAGCCAAGCTCGGGTTCAGCAACAGAGCGGTGATTTTGACGTTCGGTCTGCTCTCGCCCAACAAGGGGGTCGAGGTCATGATCGATGCCATGCCGTCAATTCTGAAAAGCCGGCCGGATGCCGTTTACGTCGTTCTTGGCGCCACCCATCCGAACCTGGTGCGGGATCAGGGCGAGGTCTATCGTGAAAGTCTTATCGAGCGTGCACGGAAAGCCGGCGTCGAGGATCACGTGGTGTTCCTCGACCAGTTTGTCGATCAGAAGACTCTGCTCGGCTTCATTTCCATGTGCGACGTCTACGTCACGCCTTATCTCAACGAAGCCCAAATGACGTCAGGCACGCTGGCTTACAGTTTTGGGCTGGGGAAAGCCGTCGTTTCCACGCCGTATTGGCACGCGAGGGAATTGCTGGCCGACGGTCGCGGCATTCTGGTGCCGTTTGGCGATGCCGCCGCGATTGGCAGCGAGATTACAAAGCTGCTGAAGAACGATGCGCTGCGGCAGGCGATGCGAAAGCGCGCCTATTCGAGCAGCCGCTCCATGACATGGGAACGAACGGCGGACCGCTACATGTCCGTGTTTGAAAATGCCGGCCGCAGGCATCGGCTCAAGACGATTGCCCGATCGGACACCAGCACGTTGTTGCGCGATAGCCAGGCGCCGCCGGAGATGCAGATCGATCATTTGCTATCAATGTGCGACGATACCGGCCTGTTTCAGCATGCGGTTCACTGCGTACCGGATCGCTCTCATGGCTATTGCGTCGACGACAATGCGCGCGCGCTGTTGCTGGCATGCGCGCTTAACAATCCCGGCGAGCAGCGCTTGCCGGAGGTGCTGACGGCCCGCTTCGCCGCTTTCGTCCAGCATGCATGGAATCCTGACACCAGGCGCTTCCGCAATTTCATGGGCTTTGACCGGAACTGGCTCGAAGACACGGGATCGGAGGACAGCCACGGCCGAACGCTATGGGCGTTGGGCGTGTGCGCACTTGCTGACGCAAATCCGTCCCGGCGAACCTGGGCGGCGGCGCTGTTCGCAGACGTCATGTCGACCGCAGAGAGGCTTGCTTCGCCGCGCGCGTGGGTGTTCGTGTTGCTGGGGCTCGATGCCTACTGCACCGCCGCGGCCAATGATGAACGAGCTATCAGCCTCCGTCTTCGTCTCGCCGACAGATTGATGTCGATTCTTGCCGCGGTCGAGACGCCGGACTGGGTCTGGTTCGAGGAAGGGCTGGCTTATGACAATGCACGCTTGCCGCAAGCGCTGATCCTGACCGGCGTTGCCACCAAGACATCGGCCTATCTCGAAGCCGGTATGAAATCCCTCCGCTGGCTCGTGACGCAGCAGACCTCCGCCACGGGTCAGTTCAGACCTGTTGGCACCGAAGGATTTTCCGACAAGCGAAAGCCGCCCCGGGCGTTCGATCAACAGCCACTGGAAGCGGCCGCGACCATCGCTGCCTGTCTTGCGGCGTGGCGCGCCGATCATGACGTGGAGTGGAAGGCCGAAGCGGCGCGCGTGTTCGCATGGTTCCTCGGCAGCAATGATTTGTCGGTCTCGCTGGTCGATCTGGAAACCGGGAGTTGCCGCGACGGCCTGCACCCCGATCGCCCGAACGAGAACTGCGGGGGCGAATCCGTGGTATCTTATCTTCTCGGCCTTTGCGAAATTCGCCAGATTGCGCGCCTCAGCGAGAGCCGCGCGAATCTTCTGCCGCGCGTGGCTTGAGCACCCGAACCCACAATCTGCGTAAAAAACTCCGAGGAATCCTTGTCGCAACATCCCTTCCTGAGCCGTCAGGCGCTTTCTCTGCGACCCGACCCGACGCGCGTCATCGTGCGACCGTTTAAGCCGGCAACCGAGCCGCGCGACCTCAATCCGACGGACAAGACCCGCGCCAACCATATTGTCGACAGGGTTTTAAGCCTCGACGCGGATGCCGCAGCGAGCCAGTTGGCCGACGTGCTGGAGAATTTTGAGGGCCGCCATCGCAACCTGCTGCGAACATTCGAGGCGCGCGCCGAAGAGATGGAAGCCGCGTTGGCCGATCATGCTGCCTTCACGCAGGTGCAGCGCCAACTGATCGGCGCTTACTTCCTGAATGAATATTCGTTTGAGGCGTCCGCGCTGTTCAATCCCAGCATTGTGGCGCACCCGGATCAGTCGGGGGCGCCGGAAGGCAGTCTGCGCTTTATCCTCAGCCTTCGTGCGGTCGGCGAAGGTCATGTGTCGTCGTTGACGTTTCGATCCGGGCTCATTGCGGCCGACGGAACAGTCAGCGTCGATTCCACTGCACGGCTTGCATCAAGCCCCGAAATCCTCATTTCGGCGTCCGGCCGTGATGACGATGTCGAGGTTGTCTTCAAGCTCGATGAGCACATCAGCGAGCGGGTGATTTTCCCCATCACGGAATCTCAATCCAATGGAATCGAGGACGCGCGCTTCGTTGAATTTCGCGAGGGTGACCGCAGAACATATTATGCGACCTATACCGCCTATAGCGGACGGGCGATCCGATCGGAGCTCATCGAGACCTCCGACTTCGTCTCGTTTCGCCTCTCGGTTCTGAATGGCAACGCGGCGCGCAACAAGGGTATGGCGCTGTTTCCTCGCAAGATCGAGGGCAAATACGCGATGATCGCGCGGCAGGATAACGAGAACCTCTATCTGATTTACTCAGATGACCTGCGCACCTGGGATGGTGGACAGGCGATTCTGAAGCCGCAATTCCCGTGGGAGTTCGTGCAGATCGGCAATTGCGGATCGCCAATCGAACTCGACGAGGGATGGCTGTTGCTGACCCACGGCGTCGGGCCGGTCCGAAAGTATTCCATTGGCGCCGCATTGCTCGACAAGAACGATCCTTCGAAGGTCATCGGCCGTTTGCGTGAGCCGTTGCTTCGCCCCGATCCCTCGGAGCGCGAAGGATACGTTCCGAACGTCGTCTATACCTGCGGCGCGATGCGGCACAACGATAAAATCATCTTCCCTTACGCCGTCTCCGATACGTTTTCCAATTTCGCGACTATCGAAATTGCCGCGCTGATGAAAGCTATGGCGGGATGATCACTGCCCCGATTCAACGTCAGGGATATCTAACATGAATGACCGTCTTGATATGTTGAAGAAGGCGCGGGATCGCATGGTCGAAGACCGCGATGCTCATGCCAGGGTGCTCGCGGCGCCGTTCGATCGCGACAAGGCGGAACGCGCGCGAACGAAGTTCATGGAAATTCAGGGATTGATCGACGCGATCGACCGCGCGATCCGCGGGGAGCACACCGCTTAAATCTCGGTCTGCCACCGATTCATGACGGGAGCAGCGAACAGTATTGATGAGTGAGCAAGTCCGCCGCCGTCAATTCGACGATCTTTCGCTTGGCGTCTCGGGCGGACGTTCCCATCATCGTGAGATAGAGGGTGTCAACATCCTCGCGGGTGAGCGCGCGCAGTCTCGCCAGTGGCGCATCGCGCGTGCTTGTTGTGCCGTCCGCGAATTCGCTCATCCGATTGGGGATAATGCATCTTCGCGGTAAATTTCATGTTCGACCTCGAAGTCGCTTGCGTCAGAAGCGTCCCAATGCACTTCCAGTGCCGCCCGCACGCTTCGCTCATCCATGCCGCTCTCCTGTATATCCTACGTCTTGCGCTTTCTCTGAAACATGGACGCTGTTACCGATCGCACCTCGTTGGATAATTCCGCTGATACCCTGATATAATCGACGTCGTGTGCGGCAACTCTGTGAGCTCGTACACCGTCACAAATCGATCACGACATCACCTGAAGGTTGCGCGCAGCAGATCAGTACATTCCCTTCCGTCGGGGCATCGATCGGGTCCGGGCGGTAACCGACCGCGCCTGCCACAAGGCCAGACTCGCAGGTGTGACAGACCCCGGTTCGACACGCGAACCGCACAGGTACGTCGCAAGCCTCGGCCAGCTCGAGCAAACTCTTGAACGATGACGCCCAGCGGACATTGAGTCCGGTACGGGCAAACGAAACCATTGGTCCTGAGCCCGGAGGACCTGCGGGTAAATGCGGCAGCCGGCGCGGCGAAGCAGCAATGCCGGGGGTGATCGACAGACCGGCACCAAACGTTTCGGTGTGGATGCGATCCGGCTGGACGCCCAATTCTTTGAGCCCGGCGGTCAGATCGCTCATGAAGGTGGAGGGTCCGCAGATATAGCAATCGCTATTACGCGGTATGTTGAGTTCCTGAAGGACTCGTACATTCAGGCGCCCGGTATCGTCGAAATCTACATTGCGTCGATCCTCGGGATCGGGCGAGCTGTAGCAAATGTGGCTGTGGCGATGGGGAAGCGCTGCAAGCAGCCTGCGCGTTTCGTCGGCAAACGGATGTTCGCGGCCGTTTCGGGTACCGTATAGCCACCAGATCTCCCGCGTTGATGCTTCGGCAACCAGCGCGTGAAGCATCGCGAGCACCGGCGTCACGCCAATCCCCGCACTCAACAATACAACAGGCGCATCGCCCGGCTGTAATGTGAAACTGCCGCGCGCAGCGCTGGCCTGTAGGATGTCGCCAACTCGCAGCTCGTCGTTAACGTAAGAGCTCGCCGCGCCATAGGCTTCCCGCTTGACACTCACGCGATAGGAGGAGGCACCGGGCTCCCCTGACAGCGAATAGCTGCGCATCAATGCGGGCGAAGAGGCGGGCTCGAATCGCAGGACAACGAACTGTCCGGGGAGCGCTGCGGCGACGGGGCTTCTATCCGTGGGTTCCAGCAGCAGCGAAGTCACGTCGTCGCTTTCGCGTACCTTGTTTGACAGGCGAAACCGGCGGAATCCACGCCACGCCGGCGGCGAGACGGATGCTGTTAGTCCGGCGTTTCCTATCGTCACGTCCCCCTTGCGCTCTTGGGTGAGCAACGCCTCGAGGGAATGACGCCATCCGGCGCTCAGCACTGGTATGCGCAGCGCGCGCTCCAGCTGATCGCGGGGATGTCCCGGCTTGTAAAGCAGCGCGTCAATCTCGGACACGCTCATGCGTTCGGGACCGGAGATGACCTGCGTAATTTCGTTGCCTGCCTCCACTTCTCCTTCCTCCAGCACACGGAAATAGAATCCGGGTCTGCCGTGCTTCACCACCAGCGCGGCCATTTCCGGTTCGTTCATACGGATGCCTAGCCGGTAACAGGTGACGCGCGGCTGCGTCACCTCGAACAATGCGCCGCCGATCCGGTACCGATCTCCGATGCACACTTCGGCATCTGGCAGGCCATCGACAGTGAAGTTCTCCCCGAACTGCCCATAAGTGAAGTCATTCCGCCCAAGATGGTTCTGCCAGTACCGATAGGAATCCATTTGATAGACAAATACGGCACGGCGTTCGCCGCCGTGGCCATTCAAGTCGCCTTGTCCGTCGCCGTCTATATTGAGCCGGCGCACCATGCGCGGACCGGTGACCGGCGCCTTCCAAATGCCGGTATGGACCGTCCTGCCTTGCCAGGTGATGTCCTGCGGCCGGCCAACATTGACTGAAAGCAAGCGTCCCATCACGGATCCCGATAATTCAACGCGATCTGGAAACGAGGTCGATTTCCCCGAGCACAAGCTCCGAGGCACGAGCCATGGCTTCATCCCTCCCGTGGCAGTTTTCGCATCGCGTGCCTCTATCATTAGCGTGTGATGTTGGGTGCACTTTTTCATTCGACCTTCGGAAGAGCCGGGTCATATCATTGCATGAGGGGTCCGCTAGAGTTCTACGTTCACGTTGAGTTGAGCATCAGGAGGCAATCATGACCAAAACTTCTTCAACACTCGATATGAAGCTCGAGGTTATCGTGATCCCTGTTTCGAACGTGGATCGCTCTAAGCAGTTCTACGGCGATCTGGGGTGGAGGCTCGACGCTGATTTCATCTTCGACGATGGTTTCCGCGTTATACAGTTCACGCCCCCTGGTTCTGGAGCTTCGATTATCTTCGGCACGAATGTCACTGCGGCGGCACCGGGCTCCGCCAGGGGACTATACCTGGTCGTCGCTGACATCGAGGCTGCGTGCAAGGAACTGCTCAGCCGCGGCGTGAAGGTCAGCGAGCCATTTCATGGCGGTGGCGACGTGCATACCGGAGCCGACGAGCCTCATTTGTTCGGCAGTGTCCGCCTCAGTGGTCCGGATCCTGAACGCCGCAGCTACCTCTCGCTGGCCTCGTTCAACGATCCAGACGGCAACGGTTGGATGCTCCAGGAAATTACCACGCGGCTTCCGGGTCGAGTCGAGGGTAACACGATCTTTACCTCGGCAGCAGGGCTCGCGGCTGCGCTGCGGCGCGCTGCGATCGCGCATGGCGAGCATGAGAAACGAGCAGGCGGGCATGATGCGAACTGGCCGGACTGGTACGCCGAGTATATCGTTCGCGAGCAGGCCGCCAAACCGCTGCCATCATGAAGCCCGCATAAGCTCTGGCTTATCGATGACCAACTGACCAGCGGCTGCGTGAGTTTGGCCGCTGAGGATAGCAATGAGCCATCAAATCCTGGTTTTTTACGGTTCCTATCGTTCCGACCGGATGGGCATTCGCCTCGCCGAATTCGTCATTGAGCGGTTGCGGCGCCGAGGCGAAGTCGTCGAACTGATCGACGCCAAGGCGGTCAATCTTCCGATGCTCGACAGAATGTATAAAGAATATCCGCCGGGAGGAGCGCCCGAGCAGCTTCAGCGGTTGGCGAACAAGATTCGCCATGCCGACGGCTTCGTATTCGTCACGGGCGAATATAATTGGGGTATCCAGCCCGGACTGAAAAATCTGACCGATCATTTTCTCGAGGAGTGGTTTTGGCGGCCCGCTGCGATCGCGAGCTATTCGGCAGGACGCTTCTCCGGCGCACGGGCTGCAACCGCTTGGCACGGCACTCTTTCCGAGATGGGGATGGTCGTGGTTTCAAGCACAATTGCGGTTGGTCCCATCGCGCAGACCCTCGCGGCTGATGGTGCCCCGATAGGTGCCGGCGGCGAGGCCCTCGAAAGGGCGTTTCCGCGCTTTGCCGACGATCTGATGTGGTGGGTCGAAGCGGCAAAGATGCAGCGACAACGCAAGGAGCCGCCGTATTGATCGCTGATTGTCGGGACGGCGGTCGAATCGATAGACAGTTTGCGGTGGCTTGGCGATATCCGATTCACGAGGCTCGCGCGATGACAGGCGACTTCGTCTTCACCGCCACCATCAGAGCCTCTGCGGCTGGGCCTGAGGAATGCGGGTTCTGTCCGGTGATCAGTAGGCCGTCGCTAACAACGTGAGACGTCCAGTTTGCTGTCTTCGAAAAGATGGCCAAGCTTCAGAATCTCGTCTTCGACGAGGAAGGGCACCACGTTGGTGGGTCCACCGCTTCTTCTTCGCCTTTGGTGAAGCCGGTAACTTCCTTGCCCTGCACTAGCGGCTTGCCGTCCGGCGTCTTGACGTGATGCAACGCGCCCGTGGAATGGCACACGGTGCCGATCGGTTTGCCGGCGGCCAGGAAAGACTCGATCAACTTTATGGAGTGCTTGTCTTCGGCGAGATCCACATCGGACCATGGCCGCCCGGGTAGAACACCGTGTCGAAATCTTCCTGCCTGACACTGTCCAGACGAACTGTTTTGTCGAGCTGAGCTTCCGCGGCCGCGTCGTTTTCGAACCGGAGCGTAAGGTCGGTGCGGGAGTCAGGCTCATTGCTCTTGGGATCAAGCGGCGGTCGTCCGCCCTTGGGTGAGGCGAGTGTAATCTCAACGCCGGCATCCTTGAAAACGTAATAGGGCGCTGCGAGCTCCTCGAGCCAGAAGCCCGTCTTCCGTCCGGTGTTACCCAGTTGGTCGTGTGATGTGATTACCATCAGCACCTTCATGACGGTCTCCTTCGTTGCGGTCACTGAGTAAAGCACGACACCGAAGTATTCGCGGGAATATCTCATCCCTTTGCGGCTTGTTGCCGAGGCGATCTCGAAGCTCACGATAACGTGATGCCTTTTCCGGACTGAGAGCGTGATGCTCACTCATACCCTGAGCGTCAATTACTCGCTGTAAGCGGCATCTTTCCAACGTTCAATGATTCTGACGCGGTGGCGGAGATGCTTTCAAGTCGTGACTCCAGTTCTGCGAGACGAGGAGCCCGAACGAAAAGGTAACGCACATGATTGGGAATAACCGCCTGAACATCTTCGGTCGACGACGATTTCTTGGGGTGGCCGCCGGCGCGTTAGCGACGACGCAACTATCACCGGTTCAAGCTGCTGACGCGGAGCTGGTTCTCGACGGAAACATCAAACTGGCGCAATCCGAGGGCGGGGGTTCGTTTTCGCCCTTGAAGCAGATCGATGCCGGAGTCCTCAACGTCGGATATGTTGAAGCCGGCCCCGTCGATGGACCGGCGGTTATTTTGTTGCATGGCTGGCCATATGACATTCACGCCTTCGGTGAGGTCACTCCGCGACTGGCGTTAGCGGGTTTTCGAGTCATTGTTCCCTATGCGCGGGGTTACGGTTCGACGACCTTCCTGTCGAGCGAAACCCTGAGGACGGGTCAGCCGTCTGCTTTGGCCGTCGACACGATTGCCCTGATGGATGCGCTCAACATCAAGCGGGCGACCATCGCTGGCTTCGATTGGGGAGCGCGCACCGCCGACATTGTCGCCGCGCTCTGGCCGATCGGGTCAAGGGCATCGTCTCGGTGAGCGGCTACCTCATTGGAAGCCAGGAAGCGGGAAAGATGCCCCTGCCTCCGAAGGCCGAGCTTCAGTGGTGGTACCAATTCTATTTTGCCACGGAACGTGGCCGCGAGGGTTACTCCAAGTGGCGTCGCGAGTTTGCTCAGCTGATATGGAAACTTGCGTCCCCGAAGTGGGAGTTCGACGACGCGACGTTCGCTCGCAGTGCGACAGCTTTCGATAATCCGGATCATGTCGATATCGTGATCCATAACTACCGATGGCGCCTCGGTTTAGCTCAAGGCGATCCAGGCCTGGATGAGCTGGAAGCGAAGCTGGCCGCTGCGCCGCAGATCGGTGTGCCGACCATCACTCTTGAAGGGGATGAAAACGGCGCACCGCATCCGGACCCCGCCGCTTATGCCAAAAAATTCTCTGGCAAGTACCTGCACCGCCTCGTGCAGGGCGGCGTCGGTCACAATTTGCCTCAGGAGGCCCCGGCCGCCTTTGCCCAGGCCGTCATCGACGTCAGCAAGAGCTAACCCCTCAATCTGGATCAGGAGCAAGTGGCATGGCACATCTCGCTCATCCTTCGAGCAAAGCGGCGGCCGATTTCGAGCGCCACCAGGATCGTCGCCAATTCCTCAACATGGCTGCGACCGGCGTGGTGTCCGCAAGTGCGGCCAGCCTCCTCTCGACGCATCCGGCTCTGGCAGCGGAAAAAACAACCATTCGTCCTTTTCACATTGACGTCTCCAGGGAGATGCTCGTCAACCTCCGCGAACGCCTGATGATGACCCGCTGGCCAGACCGCGAAACGGTCGCCGATCCGTCCCAGGGGGTACAGCTGAGGACAGTTCAACAACTCGCGCAGTATTGGCGGACGGACTACGACTGGCGGAAGGTGGAAGCGCGGCTCATGGCATTGCCGCAGTTCGTCACCGAGATCGACGGACTCGACATTCATTTCATTCACGTTCGCTCGAAACATGACAATGCGCTGCCGATGATCGTGACCCACGGTTGGCCCGGTTCGATCATCGAGCAGATGAAGATTATCGATCCACTGACCAATCCCACGGCGCACGGGGCCACCGCATCGGATGCATTCCATCTGGTGATCCCCTCGCTACCAGGTCACGGCTTTTCTGGTAAGCCGACTGCGCCCGGGTGGACGCCCGTCAGTATTGCTCGCGCGTGGGCGACGTTGATGCAACGCCTGGGCTACACACGTTATGTGGCGCAGGGTGGGGATTGGGGAAATGCTGTTTCAGAGGTGATGGCGCTACAGCAGCCGGCGGGATTGCTCGGCATTCACACCAATATGGCGGCCACCGTTCCAGCCGATGTTTCAAAAGCTCTTGCGGTTGGGGGCCCGCCGCCGGCCGGCCTCTCGGCCGATGAAAAACATGCTTGGGACCAACTCGATGATTTCTACAAGCATGGTCTGGCCTGCGCCCAGGAAATGTCAAACCGGCCCCAGACACTTTACGGTATTGCGGATTCGCCCGTCGGCCTCGCCGCGTGGATGCTTGATCACGACATCCGCAGTTACCGCATGATCTCACGCATCTTTGATGGAAAGACAGAGGGGCTGGCCAGGGACGACGTCCTCGACAACGTCACGCTCTACTGGCTGACCAACACCGCAATCTCCTCGGCGCGGCTCGATTGGGACACCGCGCAGATTTCGACGGGAGGAGGTTTTTTCGACGTCAGAGGCGTCACGATCCCGGTGGCCGTGAGCGCCTTCCCCAACGAAATCTATGCGGCCCCAGCGCAGCTGGGCAGAGCGGGCGTATCCCAAGCTCATTCATTATAACAAGCTCGACAAAGGTGGTCATTTCGCCGCTTGGGAGCAACCCGCGCTGTTTTGCTCCGAGATGCGCGCCGCACTTCGATCGCTCCGCCGAACGATTTGACGAGTGCTCTCGGTTGCTCTCTGAGAGAAATTCAAGGCAAGCACCACAGTATGTTCTCGTCCAGACTGTAGGAATGCAAGGACCTGCGAGACATCCTTTCTCTTCAAGCCTCAAGAGCCTCAAGGGCAGGGAGTATGACCGGGTTGCACAAGTTCAGGCGCGATGTGCAAGCTGCGGGTGCTCCAATACGCTGACAAGATTGGCGACGTCGGCAAGACTTGCGGGAACCTTCTTCGCAGAAGACCTCGCGCTCAGTAACGGCAACCACCTTGACGTTCAAAACTCGGACCTCGCTATAAGGCGAGGCCGCAGGTCTTTCTTGATTTCCGGCGAGCGGCTGCGACTGAGGGCGGTATACTGATTTGGAAATTCTCTCCGCCAGTAATACGCGCGCTCAGTTCAAGCGGCTCAGAAACGGAATCGCGCCATCCACCTCGAAATGCTGAAATTCGTCTTTCAGTGATGGATGGCCAAACCGCTCCTGCAAGGCTAACGCCGCCTCTCGGGTCGGGCATGGCATTACGTCACCCACGACGTTGCGCGGGTCCGGCGGCGCTTCGCGCTTCACGGGCATCATCGCAAAGCCGCATTTAGCTTTGGCGTCAGGCCATAACGCAAATACAATGCTGCACCGGTCAAAACTTTGCTGAAGAAGCGTATCGTCTTTCTCCATCGCCCGATTGAATGCCTCGCCTCCGTGCTCCAAGGCACGACGCAACGAGTCGATTACGAAGGTGTTGAATTCATCGTCGTCGATCATCGATCTTCTTTAGCTCCTGTACCAATTCGGCTTGCGCCCGGCGCTGCGAATTTGCTGTCCTGTCGTGTATCGCGACAAGCTGTCGATTACGCCTGGCGACGCCATAACTGGGATTGATCCGCCGGACAAGTGAATGTTCGCGGGCCTCAAATCGCGACCGCTGGATAACACGGGAGCGATGCAAGACCCTCGTTACTGAAGCGCGGCACATTCGGAGTCAATGCTGATACGAGCCGGCCGGTTGAGAAGCATTTAAAAATGTCTCGCAACGCAACGAGATGACGCTTAACCGCTATCGGCAAAAAGGCGATGTACGCGGTGCGGCAGGAAACCACCGACTTGTTGAAAATGGGAGTGACCGTATGATCGAAGTTCAGCGCATCGGTGAGGGCGACCCACTCGATTTCGAGGTCGTGGTCCGCGAAGGAAAGGGCGAGACCCGTCACCGCGTCACCATGTCTGAAGCGAAGAGCAGGCAGCTGACAGCCGGCAAGCATCCGCCAGAGCGCTGCCTCGAAGCCGCCTTTCGCTTCTTGCTCGACCGGGAGCCCAAGGAGTCGATCCTCGCTCGCTTCGATATTTCCGTGATTTCACGATACTTCCCTGAATTCGAGCAGGAGCTGCCGCGGTATCTCGCGCGGCTCTGATGTCATCGCATGCTCGCGGTATGTCGCGGCAACGCCGGGAACGCGTTCGCGGGTTGCACAGGGTGTTCCGCTATGCTTGTTTGGGATGTCATTGGTGCCTCCCGAGGGAGGTGAAATGGGAATGCGGTGCGGGGCTACTGCCCCCAATGCCGCGGCTGCCCCCGCAACTGTAAGCGGCCATCCGCATCTATTCGGCCACTGGACATGCCATGCATGTGCGGGAAGGCGGATCCGGATAACGGCCGTGAGCCAGGAGACCGGCCGGTGATGCATGCTACCGCGCGCGACGGTGGGTCGGCGGAAAGGGTCGTCATGGATCTCCTGAAATGTGCTGCCGGGCCGGCCGACCCCGCGATTTGCTCGGCTTTCAACGCTACATCTTTCAACGCCAGATGGTGACGACAGGTATGGCGGATCGCCAGCGAACGGTCGTGACGGTCACGCTGTGTGCGGCGGTCGCGGTGCTGACGCTGGTGTCGCTGGGGGTGGGCCCTGTGAGGTTGTCGCCGGTGGCTGTTCTCGATGCCTTGTTCGGCGGAGGCAGCGACGTCCAGCGGATCATCGTGCAGGAGATCCGCTTGCCGCGCGCAATCCTCGGGGTTGCCATCGGCGCCATTCTCGGTTTGTCGGGTGCGGCCTTGCAGGGATTGCTGCGCAACCCCCTCGCGTCTCCCTCGCTGTTCGGCGCGCCGCAGGCGGCGGCGTTCGGCGCAGTGCTGATCATCGCGCTCGGATTAGCCGACGTACGTTCCTTCGCTCTGCCGGTCGCGGCCATCGTCATGGCATTCGCTTCGGTGTTTGTGCTGCTCGCGGTTGCGGGACGTAGTGCGAGCCTGCTGATCCTGATCCTTGCGGGGCTCGCGATCTCGTCGCTTGCCGGCGCGGCGACATCGCTGACCATGAACCTGTCGCGCAATCCGTTCGCCGCGTTGGAGATTGCATTCTGGCTGCTGGGGTCGCTGGAGGACCGCAGCTTTCGCCACGTGATGCTGGCGCTACCATTCATCATCGCGGGAGCAGCGATCCTGATGAGCCAGCGCCATGCGTTTCGCGCGCTCAGTCTTGGTGAGGAATCCGCGCAGAGCCTGGGCGTCAATGTCGGCCGGTTACGGCTGTGGGCGATTCTCGGCGTTGCGCTCGGCGTCGGTGGCGCGGTTGCCGTGGCCGGCGCCATCGGCTTCATCGGCCTGGTTGCGCCACATCTGATGCGACCCCTGATCGGCTACGACCCGGCGCGGCTCTTGGTGCCAAGTGCGCTGACCGGTGCGGCGCTGCTGCTTGCGGCCGATATCGCGGTGCGCGTCATTCCCTCGACCTCGGACATCAAGGTGGGGGTGCTGACCGCGCTGATCGGCGTGCCGTTCTTTCTGTATCTGATCGTGCGTGAGCGGCGCGCGCTGAGCGGAGGCGTCGCATGAGCGAAGCCGCCATTCTCGTCGCATCGTCGCTGTCGGTGGATCTCGGAGGGCGCGTTGTCCTGAGTGATATTTCGCTGGCGCTCTCGAGCGGGCACCTTGTCGCGCTGCTCGGGCCGAATGGCGCCGGCAAGACCACATTGTTGCGGGCGCTGGCGGGCCTCTTGCCATCGAAAGGGACGATCGAGGTTTGCGGCGACGCGCTGTCATCGCTCGCCCTTCAAGAGCGCGCGCGCCGTTTCGCCTACCTGCCGCAGGGCCATCAGGTGCATTGGCCGTTGCCGGCGAAGGATATCGTGGCGCTGGGACGTTACCCGCATGGCGCGGTCGATCCGGCGCGGCTGACGGAGAAGGATGCCGCGGCGGTGATGCGGGCGATGCAGGCGACCGACGTGGTCAGTTTAAG
This sequence comes from Nitrobacter sp. JJSN, assembly GCF_051912485.1. Lineage (GTDB taxonomy): Bacteria > Pseudomonadota > Alphaproteobacteria > Rhizobiales > Xanthobacteraceae > Nitrobacter. The sequence continues at coordinate 3,900,899 of NZ_CP196822.1, forward strand.
CGATCGTCGCGTGACGGAATTGTCCGGCGGCGAGCGCGGCCGGGTGGCGCTGGCGCGGGTGCTGGCCGTGGAAGCGCCGGTGCTGCTGGCCGACGAGCCGACCGCATCGCTCGATCCGCGCTATCAGATCGAGATCATGACCAGGCTGCGGACCGCGGCCAACAGCGGAACGCTGGTCATCGTGGTGACGCACGATCTCGGGCTCGCGGCGCGGTTTGCGGATATCGTTCTCGTGCTGTCCGACGGGCGCCTGGTGTCGCAGGGGCCGCCTGCCGCCGCGCTTTCGGAGGCGGTCATAGCCGATGTCTTTCGCGTCAGAACCTATCGGGCCGACTATCAACGTGAAACCGTTATCGTGCCGTGGGCGGAGGTTTGATCGCGATGGCGTTCTTTGCGCGGTTGCAGCGTCTCGGCGCGGGGGCCCGGTCCTGCATCATCGACCGAAGAATGGGCGGTCTTGCCGCGGCCGTTCTGGCATTGAGCGTGGGGGTCGTCACGCAGGCGCAGGCCGCCGATCTGCCGCGCGTCGCCTCGATCAACGTCTGCACCGATCAGCTTCTGATGACGCTTGCCGATCCCTCCCAGATCCTCGGCCTCAGCCCTTATGCGCGCGATGCCGCGCGCTCCTGGGCGGCTGCTGAGGCGACGAAATATCGGCGGCTTTCCGGCGAGGCGGAGGATGTGCTGATGCTCAGGCCGGACCTTGTCGTCGCCAGCCTTTATATGAAGCGTACGACGCGCGAATTGCTGAAGCAGCAAGGAATGAGGATCGCCGAATTCGATATCGCAAAATCGATCGACGACGTGAAAGGCCAAATTCGCCGGATGGGCGATCTTGTCGGGCATCCGGATCGCGCGGAAGCCCAGGTCGCGCGGCTGGATGCCGCGATTGCCCGCGCGAGGGAAGCGGTGGCGCGAAAGTCCTATCGGGTTCTGGCGCTGTCGCGACGCGGCTGGGTGTCGGGCGATGACAGTGTCACCGGCGCACTGCTCTCGATCACCGGGTTGTCGAATGCCGCGTCGGGCATTGACATCAGCTCGGGCGGGTTTGCCAAGCTTGAAACCATTGTTGCAGATCGGCCGGACTTTATCCTGATATCCGAGGGCCGCGACGTCGCGGAGGACGAAGGCAGTGCGTTGCTGTTGCACCCGGCGCTGGAAAAGCTGTATCCGCCGTCGCGGCGCATCGTGATTCCCGAAGACTTCACGGTATGCGGCGGGCCGATGCTTGCCGATGCGCTGGACCGGCTGGTCGCGGAACTGAAGCGGGTCGGGGGCTAGTCTCCAGATTCAATCAGGTCGAGTCATTTCTCTGATTTGATGCCAGTATTCTTCTGCCACATCGTTGTCGATTTCCACGGCTTGGGTACTTTCAGAATAAAGACGGTCCTTTCCGTCTTTCCTAGGTCCAGATATCCAAAACCTTTCGCCGGTATCAATGTCGAAGTAGTTGGCTTTAAAGCCGCTGCCCTTCAGACTCTGGAACGTCCGCCCGTTATAGCGGATAGATCTGCCCGTCTTTGAGAAAGTGACGCGGCCAATTCTGGCAGGACCGTTAAGGGAGCCCGACTTATTTTCGATGTACATGATACGGGTTTTTGGCATGGGTACATGATCGTATGCGATCTCTAGCATTGCAACAGTGTGGCAGTTCAGGGGTCTGTTTCATTTTCTCTGCAAGCCCTTCAAGCAGCGCAGAATTCGGCCGGAGTTGGAGTCGAACCATGAGCGAAGCAATGCGCAGGACAGACCTCTCCTGCTGGCCGCCGCTTAAGGCAATGGGACGGGTCATCCGCGTGCTGATCGCCCTGTCAGCATTGTCGTTGCCGGCCGTCGCAGCTGACTGGGCGCGCTATGGCAATGTGCGGTTCCAGTATTGGATCGACCTTCCCCCAGGCTTTTCCGAAGTCAAGGAATCGGAGAACGGCGACGGCGGCATCTCGTTATCGTCAGACCGTACTGCGCAACTGAGCGTTTGGGGCAGCTATCTGACCGACGGAAATTTTGCGGCGGAGACCAAGGGGCGTTCCGATCAGGACCGCTCCAATGGCTGGAGCATTACCTATCAGAAGCAACAGGCGAAATGGGCGGTATGGTCGGGCGCAAAAGGCGCCCGTATCTTCTACGAACGCGCCATTCTAACTTGCGATGGCGCGGCCGCGTATTTCCGACTCGAATACGACAAGGGACAGGCAAAGGCGTTCGACCCGCTCGTTTCCAGACCGACCAAATCGCTGCGAAGCGGAAGCTGCCGACAGTGACAGCTAGGCTTTGCAGAATGGTGCTGCAACCATCCGCGCGGTTGATCAATCTGGAAAAGCGAACGTCCCATCAATCCATCAGGTCAGAATCTAAACCCGATGCCGCCGACCGCCAGTTGGTGCGACATGTCAGAGAAACGAACTGTCCAGTTGGTAGTGGCAGCATGTGTAGGATACACGGTGGGGCCGAATGTCTGATCGGTGGTGTCGACGAACAAGTAGCGGTACTCGGCAAACACGTAAGCGTTGCTGCCAAGGGCGACGCGAACACCTGCCTTCGCTTGGGCAGCGAAACCCCAGGAGGAGGAGTCTGCGCCCGAGTTGAAATGGTTGATGCCCAATTCCAGCGGGCTGGTCTGAGTCGAATCCGCGCCTTTGATTGAGATACGGGCGGCCCCGATCCCGCCGCCGATGTACGGCGTCACGCTCTGATAGGACGTGGGAAAGCTGAGAACCACATTCGCCAGAAGAACGGCATTGTTCATCGGAAAGGTATCGTCAAACGTATGTTCTGAAAGCCGATCGGTGGGATTGTTCAGCGTCGCACGCTGCTTGCCGGCCAGATAAAAACCTTCGACCTCGAGAGCAGGCATCAAGCTTGAGCCATACGACCATTCATGACCGACCTGCAGACCGACGAGCCCGACACCGCTGCTGTCGGACCGCCCGTTGGCGTGGACACTGAGCGGGCCTCCCTCGGCCTCTATAAAAAAGGCGGTTCCGGATTGGGTGATGCTTCCCGTGCTGCCGACGCCACCGCCGCCGAAAACACCGACGTAGGTGCCGCGCGCCGGCGCGCCTCCACCAACGTCAGCCGCCAGTGCTCCTGTAGAGCACAGCGCCAGCAACAAGATGCCTGCGAGTCCCGGTTTGCAAGATTGATCTCCTAACGACATTGGCTTCGCCCCCTTTTTGGAATGATTCGTTTCCTCTGCAACTATTCGAATCATAGCGCTGCCTGTAGTCGTCTCCCATACTCCGATGACTCGGATTCACAGCTGATAGTCCGTGAGACGACCACGCAAGACGCGCTGACGCGGCCGGAAGTGCCTAGGCGGGGCGCGAATTGCCTCGACCCAAGCCGACGACTCAGGATCACGGTCGCGGCAAGCGCAACATTCGTCGGATCTCACGATAAACGTTTGCCTGATTCGATCGAATGTCGCGGATGTTTCTTTGAATTCGGCGACCCGGTTGGCAATTTGCCTGCGCCGCTAACAGCTAATCGGTACAAAATGGCTGGCTTGAATGGCGCGCCCGAAGAGATTCGAACTCCTGACCCCCAAATTCGTAGTCTGGAGTGGCCATTGAAATTGTTGGAGTTCGTTACCGTAAGAACAGCATTCTTAACGGAAAATCATCGCCGCGGATTGCTTTACGGCGCATTTTGCCGTTACCGAATAAAACGAGTCGTGCGAGGCTTAGCCCTGTTTGGTTGCAAAAACATGTGCTCCAAAGTTCTGCCGGTACCTCCTCCGCGCCACTCGGGTTCATCATAGTTGTGAATAGGCTGCCCCCTCCAGCGCCAAGCAAACGTCCGCCGGTGCGATCTCTGGTATTGGCATTGAAACAGCGTGCGCTTGTAAAGGCGGGTGTCACCAAACGCAACTCAGATCCTCATACTGCAGGCGAGGGTCGTTGGGATGTATCGTGTTCTCCAATGATTTCTTTCTGAATTCTATTCTGCGTCGGGCTGACGGCCTGGCTCGGCCATGGCAAATGCCTCGAGATCCGACGCTGTCGCATCGATTTCCAGGATTCGTTTGTATGGAGAAAGATCAACACCGAAGCGCCGCGCATTGAACACCTGCGGAACAATGCAAATATCGGCTACCGTCGGCCGTTCACCGAGCGCAAACGGCCCGGGCAGGTGCGCAAGGCGTGCTTCGATCGCGTCGAATCCGGCTTTGATCCAGTACTGCGACCATGCCGCACGGGTGGCCTCATCGACTCCCATTTCGGCCAGCCGATTCAAAACACGGAGGTTTCCGATGGGATGAATGTCGCTTGTCACCACCAGCGCGATTTCGCGCGCGACAGCGCGTGCTTTCGAGCTGGATGGCAGCAGCGGCGGAGCCGGGTGCGTTTCATCGAGATATTCAATGATCGCGAGTGACTGAGCCAGGCGAAAGTCACCTTCGATCCAATAGGGCACCAGTCCAGCCGGGTTGATGTCGCGGTAGGTCTGCTGGCTTTGTTCACCTTTGCGCAAATGTACGAATTTGGTCTCCGCGCTCAATCCCTTGAGTCCGAGCGCGATGCGGACGCGGTAGGCTGCGGTTGATCGGAAGTATCCGTATAGCAAAGCGTCGTCGTTGTTCATCTCGCAGTTCGCACCTTACGGCTTGGTCGGATCGAAACGGCGTTCAAGCCCTTGCCAACAATCCGCGTAGTCGTCCTGCAGCGCGCCGGATGTTGCGGCATATTCGGTCACGCGCTGTGGGAAGCGTGTTTCGAACATGAAGGCCATGGTGTTGGTTAGCTTGACGGGCTTGAGCTCGGTATTGCTGGCATGGTCGAACGCCTCGCGGTCGGGCCCGTGAGGAAGCATGCAATTATGCAGGCTGATGCCGCCAGGTAGGAAGCCCTGCGGCTTGGCGTCGTAAACGCCGTAAATCAAGCCCATAAACTCGGACATGATGTTCATATGATACCAAGGTGGACGGAACGTGTTTTCTGCGACCGCCCAGCGCTCCGGGAAAATCACGAAATCGATATTCGCTGTGCCGGCAATTTCTGAGGGCGATGTCAGCACGGTGAAGATCGATGGATCAGGGTGATCGAAGCCGATTGCGCCGATTGGCGAGAACCTCCTTAAATCGTACTTATAGGGCGCATAGTTGCCATGCCATGCCACGACATCAATCGGCGAGTGAGGCAGAGTCGTAGACCATAGCGCTCCACCCCATTTCACGAACAGCTCGGTTGGCTTGTCGCCATCCTCATAAGCGGCGACCGGGGTGAGAAAGTCGCGTGAGTTGGCAAGACAATTCGCGCCGATGGGGCCCCGCTCAGGCAGCGTGAATGCGCCGCCGTAGTTCTCGCACAGATAGCCGCGCGCGGGGCCGGATGGAATTTCGACGCGAAACTTGACGCCGCGCGGAATAACGGCAATTTCGCCCGGCTCGGTGTCGATTACGCCGAGCTCGGTGACGAAGCGAAGGCTGCCCTCCTGCGGTACGAACAGCATCTCACCATCGGCATTGTAAAAATGCTGATCGACCATGGATTTCGTAATGAGATAGATATGCGCGGCCATGCCGGCCTGGGTGTCGGCGTCGCCCGCGGTGGTTATCGTTCGCACGCTCTGCAAGAAAGTCAGCTCGTCCTCTGGAATCGGCGTGGGGTCCCAGCGTAGTTGCGCGATCGGCATGTCATGCTCGCGGCACGGCGCTGTGCGCCAGAGTCTTGCATCGGCCTTAACGAAACGCCCGGAATGACGAACCGAGGGACGGATACGATAAAGCCACGAGCGTTCGTTGGCGCCGCGCGGCGCGGTGAACGGGGAGCCGGACAATTGTTCGGCGTACAATCCGTAGGCGCAGCGTTGAGGTGAATTGCGACCGATCGGCAATGCGCCCGGCAGTGCTTCGGTCTCGAAGCTATTGCCAAAGCCCGACATATAGCCGGGCGTCACGTTGGCAGTGTTGCGATTGACGGCGACAGGAGTGAAATTGGTGTTCATCGCCTTATCCTCCTTGAAGCGCCGCCCACATCTCGCGGTCACGATCCGCGGTCCAGATTACCGGATTGTCGATCCCCGATGCCTCATCGAAAGCCCGAGAGACGTTAAACGGCAGGCAGTGTTCATAAATGGCGAAGCTCGAGAATTTCGGGTCCATGACTTCGCGTGCCGCGGCGACCGTTTCCTTCAGGTTGTGCCCTTTGGCGACGGACAATTCCGCCGAGCCATACAATGCAGTAACGAAATCGCGAGTCATCGCAATTGCCTCTCGTGTAATGGACTGCCCACTGAGAGCGTTACCGCGGCCGGGAGCGACTGCTTTGGGATTGAATTTGCGAATTTCATTCAATGTCATCGGCCATTGACGCAAATAGGCATCTCCGCAATAGCAAGCGGAGTGGTATTCGATCAGATCGCCTGAGCACATCACCTGCGCGTCGGGGACCCACGCCACGATATCTCCGGATGTGTGGCCGGCACCCAAATGCATCAACCTCACCGCACGCTTGCCGAGATAGATTGTCATCTCGGTCTCGAACGTAAGTGTCGGCCAAGTCAGCCCCGGGATGCTTTCGGCATCACGGAATAGCCGCGGAAATCGTCCGAATTCGGAATCCCAATCCTGTTGGCCGCGCTCTTCGATCAGCCTGTGGGTTTCTTTCGAGGCGACGATTCCCTGCGCGTGATATGCAGAAGCGCCGAGAACGCGCACCGCATGATAATGCGATAGAACCACATACTTGATGGGTTTATCGGTTACGGTTCTGACGCGTTCAATGACGCTGTTCGCCATCGCGGGCGTCGCCTGCGCGTCAAACACGATGCAGCCGTCATCGCCGACAATGACCGCTGTATTTGGGTCGCCCTCTGCGGTGAACGCATAGAGGTCGGGGCCGATTTCGGAGAACGTGATTTTCTTCTCCGCTATATCGGCCGTGGAAGCGAAATCCTTGGCGCTCATTTTTTCTCGTCCTCGAACTCCGCTCACCCGGACGGATCATTCCCGAGGCGTCGTTTTGCCAGCAAAACCGCCTCGCGAAGGACCTCTACATCTCCGATATGATTGGCAAGAATCAAAACGAGGGTAGTATCGAGCGACGCGCTCTGCTCATCGCTCAGACCACGATGTGCCTCTACGACCAGGCGATAGGCTGCGTCCGGGTCGGGAAAGTTGGACTGCGTCGAAAGCGTCATGGCGTGCCCTCGATTAGCGCACTCGCCCGCGCGATTGCGGCTTGTACTGCAGGTAACGTGGGATGTCTGAACCGTGCAGCGACGTATCCATCTGGTCGAAGCAAATAGGCGGATCCATCGGACGCGTCATAGCGCTTCGCAAATAGTCCGGATGTGTCGCGCAGCGGTGCATTGGGGCCTATGCCGATGCAGTGACAATCAAGCGGATCGAGAGTCGATCCGTTTCCAGATTTTATTAGAACAAAATCTCCGCCGGCGGCTTTGAAAGCATCGGTAAGATAAACACGTTCGTCATTCGTAGCCGTCAATGGCGTATCCACGATGGGCGCGCCCGGAGGTGGGCCGGCACGCCATGTGTCGACATCGCTCGTAGACAATGGCGTGTTGTATATTGACGGCGTTGCTAGCCGTCCGCCGTTCACCATGCGCCTGGCGAAACCGACCTCCTTGGCAAGTCGAAGAACGGCATGACGCATTCGCCGTTCGTGGTTTGAATGGGGGGCTATGAAATCTGTCGAGCGAGTCGACGCACGAATATTTTCGTCCGCCGCCGCGCTGCGCTCGCTCTCATAACTATCGAGCAGGGAAACCGCGGCCTTACCCTGCAGGACGAGGGCGAGCTTCCAGGCTAGGTTTTCGGCATCCTCGAGCCCGGAATTCGCACCCCGTGCCCCAAACGGGGAGACCTGGTGAGCGGAGTCGCCTGCGAAGATAACCCGCCCATGAATAAACCGCTGCATGCGCCGACACTGAAATTTATAAATCGATATCCATTCGAATTCGAATGCGCTGTGCCCCAGCATGCGTTCGACCCGCGGCCGCACATTCTCCGGGAGTCGTTCAACGGCGGGGTTTGCGTCTGGGCCAAGTTGCAGATCTATGCGCCACACGTCGTCGGGCTGACGGTGGAGCAGCGCGGACTGCCCAGAATGAAATGGAGGGTCGAACCAGAACCAGCGTTCGGTTGGAAACGCGGCCGTCATCTTTACGTCCGCGATCAAAAATTGATCATTGAAGGATTCGCCCGAAAATTCAGCGCCCACGAAACCGCGCAAAGCTGATCGCGCGCCATCGCAGGCGATCACGAAATCGGCTTTTAATTTGTATCGTCCGTCCGGAGTCTCAATCTCAACAACGGCGTGGTCGTTGTGCTGCTCCAGACCAACGACCTTGTTTCGCCAGCGCAGATCGATCAGCGGCAATTCCTGAACGCGGTCGACCAGATAGGCTTCGGCATAGTACTGTTGAAGATTGATGAAAGCCGGCATCTTGTGCCCTTCTTCGGGCAACAGATCGAACCGATAGACCATCTCGTCCTTGAGAAATATCTTGCCGACTTTCCAGGCAATTCCCTTTTCGACCATTCGTTCGCCGACACCGAGGCGATCCCACAATTCCAGCGATCGCTTGGAAAAACAGATCGCCCGTGATCCGTCACCGATCCTGTCTGTATCATCAAGCAGTACGACGGATTGTCCGCGCTGTGCCAAATCGATCGCGAGCGAGAGGCCAATCGGCCCGGCGCCGACGATGATGACTGGATGGTGCGCGGCTTTGCCTTCAGTGCGCTCCTGATCGGGGTGCCGGCGATAAGCAAATTGCGTGACAGACCGCTGGGACATGGTCGCTCCGGATCAAGCTCCGTCGCAAATTGAAAATCTGGCCAAGAGGCTAGACCATCGCTAAAATGGTCGCAACTGCAACTATTAAAGTGCCGCTGAATCTTGCCGCCGACACGGCATCCGTTGCGAAGCTCGACCTGCTCAAATTCGTGCCATTTCGGCTGAACCGGCTGCAGAGGTCAGCGCTGATCGTGAACCGGCGCAGTTGATGCGATCATTGAATATCTCGACGAGACACCCCGAAGCCGCTGCTGAACTGGGCCGGGAGCGCCGCAGAATTAATAAGCAAGAGCAATCCGGATGAAAAAATGCACCCGAACGATCCCAAGCTTCGCACTTTCGTTGACGTCGATGCGGCATCCGATTTCCCCATCCAGAACCTGCCTTACGGGGTATTCTTCACGCCAGAGCAGCCGGAGTTGCGCGTCGGCGTGGCGATCGGCAGTCAAATTCTCGATCTCGCCGTGCTGGAAGCCGCCGGTCTGATCCGTGGCGACGAGGTTAGCGGAGTTTTTGCAAAGCCTTCGTTGAATGCCTTCATGGCGCTCGGACCGAAGGTGTGGTCGCAGACGCGCGCACGCATCAGCGAATTGCTGCGTCATGATAATCCGGAGCTGCGCGACAATGCGAACTTGCGCATGCGCGCGCTTGCACCTCAGAATCGCGCGCAAATGTATATGCCGATCCACGTTGCGGGCTTCACTGACTTCTATTCTTCGAAGGAACACGCCACCAATGTCGGCACCATGTTCCGCGACAAGACCAATCCGTTGCTGCCGAACTGGCTGCATATTCCCATCGGCTACAATGGCCGGGCATCGACCGTCGTGGTCAGCGGCACGCCGATCCGCCGCCCACGCGGGCAGTTGAAGCCGCAAACGGCGGAGCTTCCGAACTTCGGCCCGTGCCAGCGGCTCGATTTCGAACTGGAAATGGGCATCGTGATCGGGCAGGCCTCCGCGATGGGCGAGATGTTGACCGAACGACAAGCGGAAGAGATGATCTTCGGCTTCACGCTGCTGAATGATTGGAGCGCGCGCGATATCCAGCAATGGGAATACGTGCCGCTGGGGCCGTTTCAGGCGAAGGCGTTTGGCACCTCGATCAGCCCGTGGGTCGTGACGCGCGAGGCATTGGAGCCGTTTCGGGTTCATGGCCCGGCGCAGGAGCCGAAGCCCTTGCCTTATCTGCGCCAGGTACAACCGAACAATTACGACATACGGCTCGCGGTAGACCTGCGAACGGAGAAGATGGCAAAGCCGGCCAGCATCTGCCGGACCAATTTCAAATACATGTATTGGTCGTCAGTGCAGCAGCTCGTGCATCATGCCTCTTCAGGTTGCGCAATGAATGTCGGCGATCTTTTGGGTTCAGGCACCATCAGTGGCCCCGAAAAGAGCGAGCGCGGCAGCATGTTGGAACTGAGCTGGAACGGGACCATGCCGCTTGAGCTTGATGGTGGCGAACACCGTTCGTTCCTTGAAGACGGCGATTCGCTCCGCATTCGCGGCTGGTGTCAGGGAGACGGCTATCGCGTCGGCTTCGGCGAGGTCGAGGGCTCGATCGTAGCCGTAGAATAGGTCGCTCAGGTGGTGTGACCGGACGGTATTTTTGGACCCCTCTCTTTCAAGGTTAGTGCAATCATGATATAAACCGTCCGATCGGTCAATGAATGGAGTTTTGGTGCCGGAAGCATGTGTCTGCAATGCGGTCAGGACGCGACGCTGCGCGATCTCGGACTGCCGGACGACGCGACCTATGTGAGCCCTAACGGTGGCCTGATCGCACTCGGCCATCCGCAGGGCACGTCGGGCGCACGACTCGAGACGACAGCCATGCAGCAGCTTCGCCGATCCCGTAGATGTTTTGCGTTGTGCACCATGTGCATCGGCGTGGGTCAGGGCATCGCCGTTATTGTGGAACGGATCTGAGCGAGGAGAACCGAGCCATGTGCGCGCAGCTGGTGAAATCGGAAGGCAAGTCGAAAGACGAAATGACGCCGGAAGAGATCGCATTCCAGGCGCGCATCGACCGGGGCGAGAAGATCGAACCCAAGGAGTGGATGCCGGAAGGCTACCGCAAAACGCTGATCCGCCAGATCGGCCAGCATGCGCATTCCGAGATCGTCGGGCAATTGCCGGAAGCCAACTGGATTACCCGCGCGCCGACGCTTGAGCGCAAGGCAATCCTGCTCGCCAAGGTTCAGGACGAGGCCGGCCACGGCCTTTACCTCTACTGTGCCGCCGAGACGCTGGGCATTTCACGCGACGAACTGATTGAGCGCCTGCATTCAGGCAACATGAAGTACTCCTCGATCTTCAACTATCCGACGCTGACCTGGGCGGACATGGGCGCCGTCGGCTGGCTGGTGGATGGTGCCGCGATCATGAACCAGGTGCCGCTGCAGCGCACCTCCTTCGGCCCCTACAGCCGCGCCATGATCCGCATTTGCAAGGAGGAGACCTTCCACCAGCGGCAGGGCTACGCGATCATGACGAAGATGGCGGCTGGCACGCTTGAGCAGAAGCGCATGGCGCAGGATGCGTTGAACCGGTTCTGGTATCCGGCGCTGATGATGTTCGGCCCGTCGGACAAGGACTCGGTTCATTCCGCTCAGTCCATGGCCTGGAAGATCAAGATGAACACCAATGATGAACTGCGCCAGAAGTTCGTCGACCAGACAGTGCCGCAGGCCGAGCTCATCGGCCTGACGGTGCCCGATCCGAACCTGAAGTGGAACGAGGAAAAAGGCGGCTACGATTTCTCCGAGCCGGACTGGAACGAGTTCTACGATGTGCTCGCCGGCAACGGGGCCTGCAACAAGGACCGCCTCGGCGCGCGCGTGACGGCGTGGGAGGATGGCGCGTGGTTCCGCGAGGCGCTGGTGGCGCATGCCGACAAGAAGGCCGCGCGCCAATACGCCGTCGCCACCGGGTAGCAACCGGATCAGGCGTCGTTCATGCCGACCTGGTCACGGGAGAGAAACATGTCCAAGGAATGGCCGCTCTGGGAAGTGTTCATTCGGGGCCAGCATGGTCTGAACCACCGTCATGTGGGCAGCCTGCACGCCGCCGACGCCGAAATGGCGATCCTGAATGCCCGCGACGTCTATACCCGCCGCAGCGAGGGCGTTTCGATCTGGGTGGTGCGTTCGTCTGACATCGCCGCATCTAGCCCTTCTGACAAGGGGCCTTTGTTCGATCCCGCGAACGCGAAGGTCTACCGCCACCCGACTTTCTACGAGATCCCTGAAGAAGCAGGGCATATGTGATGCCATCGCTCCCCGATATCGCCCAGGCCGACGCAGCAGAACTCGCACGTGAGGCCGCCGCGCAAGGTCAAGGAATGCGTGCGCCTTCGCATGATGCGAACCTGGATGCCTTCTTCGAAGTCCTGCTGCGGATCGGAGACACGACCCTGATCCTGGGGCACCGGGATTCGGAATGGTGCGGACATTCGCCCGCGCTGGAGGAGGACATTGCGCTGGCCAACATGGCGCTGGACCTGATCGGCCAGACCCAGCTCTGGCTCGGCCTCGCCGCCGAGGTGGAAGGCAAGGGCCGCACCGCAGACGATCTCGTCTATCTGCGTGATGCCTGGGACTTCCGCAATCTGCTGCTCGTCGAACGGCCCAACGGCGATTTCGGCCATACGCTGATGCGGCATTTCCTGTTTGACATCTATCACCTTGCCCTGCTTCAGGCGCTGGCGATGTCGGCTGACCGGCGGATCGCCGAGATCGCCGCCAAGGCCGGCAAGGAGGTGGCCTACCATGTCGAGCGGACTTCCAATCTGATCGTGCGCCTGGGCGATGGAACCGACGAGAGCCACCGCCGCATGCAGGCCGCGCTCGACGCGTTGTGGCCCTATGTCGGTGAGATGTTCATCGCCGACGAGAAGGACGAGGCGGTTGCCGCTGCGGGCGTCGCGCCGAATCCCGCAAGCCTGCGCGCCGCATGGGATAACACGGTGCGTGATGTGCTCGCTGAGGCGACGTTGGCGGTTCCGGAGAGCAAATTCGCCCATAAGGGCGGCAAACGCGGCATCCACACGGAATATCTCGGCTACATCCTCGCCGACATGCAGTTCCTGCAACGCGCCTATCCCGGTGCAAGCTGGTGAGGTCCGGCCATGCAGACGAGCACGCTGCCCAGCACCGATCAGGTATGGGACTGGCTCGGTCAGATTCCCGATCCTGAGATCCCCGTCATCTCTTTGACCGATCTCGGCATCATCCGCGATGTCGCATGGGACGACGATACCCTGGTGGTGACGGTGACCCCGACCTATACGGGGTGTCCCGCCACCAGCATCATCAACCTGGATATCGAGCGCGCGCTGCGCGACCGCGGTGTTGAGAAGATCAGGCTCGAGCGCAAGCTTTTCCCGCTGTGGACGACCGACTGGATCAGCCGCGAGGGCCGCGAAAAGCTGCACGATTTCGGCATTGTGCCGCCCATCGACGGAACCGCCGCGGATGGCCGCCTCGCCAGTCTCGTCGCCAGACTCGCGGGACGGTCGGATCTGACCATCGCATGTCCCCGCTGCGGGTCGGTGCAAACGGAAAAAGTGAGTCAGTTCGGCTCAACGCCCTGCAAGGCCTGTTACCGCTGCAAGAACTGTCTTGAGCCGTTCGACTACTTCAAGTGCATATGAAGGCTGAGAACATCCCGAATGGCTCGCTTCCACACCTTGAAAGTCACGGAGGTGCGGCGCGAAACGCGCGATGCAGTTGTGGTAACGCTGGTGCCGCGTGCGGAAGACAACGCCTTGTTCGCGTTCACGCAGGGCCAGTACCTGACTTTCCGCCGTAACTTCGACGGCGATGAACTGCGCCGCTCTTATTCGATCTGCGCCGGGTGTGACGAAGGTGTTCTTAAGGTCGGCATCAAGCGCGTCGATGGTGGCACGTTCTCGACGTGGGCGAATGAAGCCCTTGCAGCCGGCGACGAGATCGAAGCCATGCCGCCGATGGGAAAGTTCTTCACGCCGATCGAACCGGATGCGCGGAAGAACTACATTGGCTTCGCCGGCGGCTCGGGCATCACGCCGGTGCTCTCCATCATCAAGACCGTGCTCGCCCGGGAGCCTCACGCGAGCTTCACGCTCGTCTACGCCAACCGTCAGATCAGCACGATCATGTTCCGCGAGGAACTGGAGGACCTGAAAAACCAGCATCTCGGCAGGTTCGCCATTATCCATGTTCTCGAAGGCGAAGCGCAGGACATCGATCTCTTCACCGGCCGCATTGATGGCGACAAGGTGGAGGCCCTGTTCACGCACTGGATCGATGCTAACTCCGTCGACATGGCTTTCATCTGCGGTCCCGAGCCGATGATGCTGGCGATTGCCGCGGCGCTGCGCGAGCACGGGTTGAACGACACGCAGATCAAGTTCGAGCTGTTTGCCTCCAGCCAGCCGGGCCGGGCCAAGGTCAAGGCCGTGTCCAGGACGGCCGTCGTACCCGGCACCGGGGTTGAAGCGACGGTGACTCTGGATGGTGCGACCCGCAGCTTCATCATGCCGCGCGAGGGCAAGAGCGTGCTCGATGCCGCGCTTGCCGCCAATATGGACGCTCCCTACTCCTGCAAGGCAGGGGTGTGCTCGACCTGCCGCTGCAAGCTGCTGGAAGGCGAAGTGGAAATGGCGGTGAACCATGTGCTGGAGGACTACGAGGTGCGCGCCGGCTATGTGCTGAGCTGCCAGGCGTTTCCACTGACCAACCGCCTCGTCGTGACCTACGACGAATAGGGTTGAGGAGAAGAGCGCATGGCCGATAAGATGAATATCGAAGACTACCTCGCCCAAGGCGGTGTGCTGACCGCGCCCGACAACGCGCCAGCGCGCTATCGCGGCGAGTTGATGCGGCTAATGTCGTCTTTCGTCGACAGCGAACTGGCGGCCTCTGCCGGCTTCGCCGGAGCGATCAACTTTGCGCCCGGCATCAAGGAGCGTATCGCGGCAAGCCGCATCACGCTTGAGAAGGCGGACCACGCCCGGAGCGTTTTAAACATCATGAGTGACTTCGGCACCGACGTCGACCGCTACCAGGCGCAGCACGACTGGACCGCGCGGGTCGAGCGCAACCTCAATCTCGGCGCGGCGCGCCGGGGCAAAGACATGCGACTAGCGGTCTTCCACTATCCGATCGAGAACTGGACCGACGCCGTGGTGATGAACGTGCTGCAAGGGTTGGCGACCGGCATCCAGATGAACGAACTGACCCGCGTCTCCTACGCGCCGCTGGCGGACGTTTTCCGTGAGATCGCACCGAGCGAACGGCGTCACGCCGAACTGGGCTACGCGGGCCTGCAACGAATTGCCTCGATGCCGGAGGCCAAGAAGACCGCACGGGAAGCAATCGCCTATTGGAAACCGCGCGTTGCGACTACTTTCGGTGTCGCCAGCTCCAGCCGTTTCGATACGCTGAGAAAATTCGGCCTGCGCCACACGTCCAACGAGGACTTGCTGGCGCAATGGGAAATCGCGACTGGCGAAAAGCTCGGCGTGCTTGGTCTCTAGAGCTACGACATTCATTAGGCCCGGCTCGCGCCTCGTCCGTATCAGATCAAGGAGGCCATCATGACAAGCGCAGCACCCCGTCGCCTGGAGAGCTATGTCTATGGGGCGTGGACTGCCGGCAAGGGCGGCGGCTTGCCGTTGCTCGACGCAGGCACCGGCGAGACGGTAGCCTTGATCGACTCCAAGGGGCTCGATTTCGCGGAAGTGTTGAACTACGGGCGCACTGTCGCGGGGCCGAAGCTGCGCGCCATGTCGTTCCACGAGCGCGCGGCCATGCTGAAGGCGCTCGGCCTCGCGCTGATGGAAAAGAAGGAAGAGTTCTACGCCGAAAGCTTCCGCACCGGCGCCACCCGCACCGACGGTTGGGTGGACATCGAGGGCGGCATCGGCACGATGCTGGCCTTCGCTTCGAAGGGCCGACGCGAACTGCCGAACACGCGCGTCCTCACCGACGGCGACGTGGAGTTGCTATCGAAGGACAACAGCTTCAGTGCGCAACACATTTACGTGCCGCTGCAGGGTGTCGCTGTCCACATCAACGCCTTCAATTTCCCGATCTGGGGCATGCTGGAGAAGATTGCGCCGACCTTGCTTGCCGGCGTGCCGGCGGTGGTGAAGCCTGCTTCGCAGACGGCTTACCTGACCGAATTGATGGTGCGGCGCATCGTCGAGACCGGCATCCTGCCGGAGGGAGCGTTGCAACTGATTTCCGGCTCGGTCGGCGACCTGCTCGACCACGTCACCGGACAGGACGTGGTGACGTTCACTGGTTCGGCTTGGACCGGCCGGAAGCTAAAAACGCATCCGGCGGTGATCGCCAATTCGGTGCGTTTCACGATGGAGGCGGACAGCTTGAACGCCTCGATCCTCGGTCCGGATGCCACGCCTGGCACGGTGGAGTTCGACCTGTTCGTGAAGGAAGTGGCGCGCGAAATGACGGTGAAGGCCGGCCAGAAATGCACCGCGATCCGCCGCGTGATCGCGCCGCGCGACCACATCGATGCGCTGGTCAACGCACTGGGCGACAGGCTGGGTAAGACCGCGCTCGGCCTGCCGGACGACGAGGCGACCCGAATGGGGCCACTTGCGTCGCTCGACCAGCGTACCGAAGTGCGCGCACGCATTCAGGATCTGCTGTCGGACACCGAGATTGTTGCCGGCAACCCGGATGAGGTACGGGTTTCGTCCGGCGATGCCGAGAAGGGAGCGTTCCTCAATCCGGTCCTGCTTTATGCCGACGATCCCTTACGCGCCGTCAAGGTCCACGATGTGGAGGCGTTCGGTCCGGTCTCGACCGTACTGCCTTATGACTCGATCGAGGAGGCCGTCGAATTGGCCAAGCTCGGCAAGGGTTCGCTGGTTTTGTCTGTCTTCACCGACGACCCGAAGGTGGCGGAGGAAATCGTCATCGGCGTCGCGCCGTTCCATGGTCGGGTGCTTGTCGGCAACCGCCGCTCCGCCAAGACATCGACGGGTCATGGCTCACCGATCGCGGGACTTGTCCATGGTGGCCCCGGCCGCGCCGGCGGCGGCGAGGAGATGGGCGGCATGCGCGGCGTGAAGCATTACATGCAGCGCACCGCAGTGCAGGGCACGCCGCGTCTTCTGTCGGCCGTCACCGGGCGCTGGATCGAGGGCGCTGACGTGCAGCACGGTGAGCATCCGTTCCGCAAGTCGCTGGCGGACTTGAAGATCGGCGACCAGTTGATGACCGCGAAGCGGCAGATCACTTTGGAAGATGTCGAGCACTTCGCACATTTCACCGGCGATACGTTCTACGCCCACATGGATGAGGCGGCGGCCAAGGCCAATCCGTTCTTCGACGACCGCGTGGCCCATGGCTACCTCATCGCTTCCTTCGCCGCCGGGCTTTTCGTCGAGCCCAATCCCGGCCCGGTGCTGGCTAACTACGGCGTTGACAATATGCGCTTCCTCACCCCGGTCTATTTCGGCGACACGATGCAGGTGCGATTGACCTGCAAGGAGATCAACCCGCGCGAAAACGCTGACCATGGCGAGGTGCGTTGGGATTGCCAAGTCACCAACCAGAAGGGCGAGATCGTTGCGAAGTACGACGTGCTGACGATGGTGGCGAAGATCTGGCCGCCGGCACAAGCACAAGAGGCAGCCGAATAACGCGTCAACCGGCTGCGTCAGAAGAAGGTGGGGCCTGCTCGGCCCGACCGATGTCGTAACCCAACCTCAACGCACTGCCTTGATGCCCTTGAGGATAAGCGTGGTTAGTATCTCGGCATAATCCTCGCGGCTGATGCGGCCGCCGTCCTTGAACCACATGTCCGTCCAATTCATCATGCCAAAGAGCGACATGGTCACCGGCATGAGCAGGGGACGTTCGCGGTTGTCCAGTCGTGGACTGATCTGGCGCATAACGCCCGCGAACCGTCGCACGATCCGCCTTTCAATTTCGGTGATCGCCTGCTTCTGCTCGTCGGTCAGCAGGCTCATCGCGTTCAACTGGACCTTGTGCCGGTCACCGGCTCCGCGATAGTGCTCGAGCACGACACCGACGAGAAACTTCAATCGCGCTAAAGGCTCCATGGCCGGATCGTCGGACGCTTCCAGATCCGAGTCGAGTTCCTCCAGGTGATTGAAGATGATCGCGAAGACGAGTGCGTCCTTGCTCGGGTAATAGTGATAGAGCAAGGCTTTCGATATCCGCGCCTGACCGGCGATCTGAGACATGGACGCCTTATCCACTCCCAGCGTCGCCAGCACATTCGCCGCATAGTCCAATATAGCGAGTTGCTTTTCTTCGAAGTCCTGCGCTCGCGTCCGAGCCATATCAATCCAACCTTCCAATATTCCCAGCGATCAGTCCGTGATCGCCCGGAGTTGGGCATGAGACGTTCTATTAACCGAACGTTGGCGAAGAAACACCTTCCCGATTCTCGACCTATTCCTTCGGCCTGTTGTCCACCACACGCTTGGCCTTGCCCTCCGAGCGAGCCACCGAGTTCGGATCACGCACCTCGATTTTCGTCGAGACACCGACAACGCTCTTGATGTGGTGCGCAAGCTCCTTGGCGGATTTGGCGCGGGCATCGGCGTCAGTCATGTCCTCGGTGCATTCGACATGCACGACCATGTTGTCCATACGGACCGTGCGCGTCAGTTCGATGTAGAAGTGGGTGCAAGGCCCTTACACTTCAGGATTTGCTCCTCGATTTGCGTCGGGAAAACGTTGACGCCGCGCAGAATCATCATGTCGTCGGAACGACCGGTGATCTTCTCGATACGGCGCATCGAGCGTGCCGTTCCGGGCAGCAGGCGCGTCAGGTCGCGCGTGCGATAGCGGACCATCGGCAGCGCTTTCTTAGTGAGCGTCGTGAAAACGAGCTCGCCCATTTTGCCATCAGGCAGGACCTCGCCGGTGGTCGGGTCGATGATTTCCGGATAGAAATGATCTTCCCAGACATGCAGGCCATCCTTGGTCTCGACGCATTCCTGCGCAACACTCGGCCCCATGATCTCCGAGAGGCCATAGATATCGACCGCATGCATGTCGAAGGCCTCCTCGATTTCATGACGCATGGCGTTGGTCCATGGTTCGGCTCCGAAAATGCCGACCTTGAGCGAACTCTTGCGCGGGTCGAGACCTTGCCGCCTGAATTCGTCCAGGATGGATAGCATGTAGGACGGCGTCACCATGATGATCGACGGCTTGAAATCGTTGATGAGGGTGACTTGACGTTCGATCATGCCGCTGGAAACCGGCACGACGGTGCAGCCGAGGCGCTCGGCACCATAGTGTGCGCCCAAGCCGCCGGTGAACAGGCCGTAGCCATAGGCATTGTGCATGATATCGCCGGGGCGGCCGCCCGCGGCTCGTATCGAGCGGGCGATCAGGTCCGCCCAGGTGTCGATATCGCCCTTGGTGTAGCCGACGACGGTCGGCTTGCCGGTCGTACCCGAGGAGGCATGGATGCGGGTGAGTTTGTTCTGCGGGACGGCGAACATGCCGAACGGATAGGTGTCGCGCAGGTCCTGCTTGTAGGTGAAGGGAAATTTCGACAGGTCGGAAAGCGAGTTCAGGTCGTCTGGATGGACGCCCTTTTCGTCGAAGCGCTTGCGGACAAAGGACGAGTTCTCGCAGGCGTGCCTGATCGACTGCTTCATGCGCTTGAGTTGCAGCGCCGAGATTTCATCGCGTGAGGCATACTCGATCGGCTCAAGGTCTTCCGTGCGGGGCGTCAGATCCTCCATGGCCTCCTCCCTGCAGAATCTGTAGGTTCATTCCTCGACCGGCAGATGTGTGCCTTTCACCAGGCGCGAATGGCCCCGGAACTCGGCCACATGCTCGCCCGACTGGTTGGTGATGCGGATGTCGTAGATGCCGGATCTGCCGTGCCGCGTAACCTCTTTGGCGGTTGCCGTCAGGCGATCGCCGATGCGGCCGGGGATCAGGTATGTGATCGAGCAATGCTGCGCGACGGCCAACTGGTTGTAGCTATTGCATGCGAAGGCAAACGCGGAGTCGGCCAGGGCGAATATGTAGCCGCCGTGGCAGTTGCCATGTCCGTTGGACATGGCCTCGAGGATCGGCATCGAAAGTGTGGCTTCGCCAGGTGCGATATGGTCGAGCGTCATGCCGAGCCGCTGGCTTGCGGAATCGTCGTTCCACATCGCGTTGGCGGATGCCTCTGCCAGTTCCTGCGGTGTCATCTGGGAAGCGGTTTTCATTCGCCCTTGAACTCCGCCTTGCGCTTTTCCAGGAAGGCCATGACGCCCTCGGCATAATCGGCGCTGCGGCCGGTGGTTCGCTGGCAATCGCGCTCCATGTCGAGCTGTTCGTCGAGACTGTTGGTCGCAGCCGCCTGAATAAGGCGCTTTGTGAGGCCCAGGCCTAGTGTGGGGCCCCCGGCCAGCGATATCGCGAGCGACCGCGCCTCATCCATGAGATTCGCGTCCTCGATCGCTTTCCAGATCAGCCCCCATTCGGCGGCTCTTTCGGCTGGCAAGGGCTCGGCAGTCATGGTCAGCGCCTTGGCACGGGGCTCTCCGATAATGCGGGCGAGACTCCATGTGCCACCGGCATCGGGTATGAGGCCGATCCCGGCGAAGGCCTGAATAAACTTGGCGGATTTCGCCGCGAGCACGATGTCGCAGGCAAAGGCGATGTTGGCGCCCGCACCGGCCGCCACGCCGTTGACCGCGCAAACGATCGGCTTCTCCAGCGAACGCATTAGACGCAGCGTCGGATTGTAGAAGGTCTCGAGCGTATGGCCGAGGTCCGGCGCGGAGCCGCCCTTGCGCGGATCGCGATCGCCCAGATCCTGCCCCGCGCAGAACCCGCGACCTGAGCCGGTCAGCAGGACGGCGCGGACAGTCGGATCATCATGCGCTTGCTGGATGCCGGCCCGTAGCGCCAGGTGCATCTCTTCGTTGAACGAGTTCAGCTTGTCCGGGCGGTTCAATGTCAGCGACAGCACACCGTCGGACAGCGCCGAGAGCACGGTTTCGGAACCAGGCATTTCTCGTCCCTCGATCGGCGATCATTTTTGCGACGAGCCATGAAAATTCTTACATAGACCGTCCGGTCGGTCAATTATAAAGTCCGGAGCAAGAGTCCGAAGGGAGGAATTGGATGCGGGGAGCCGTTCGAGCGCCACAGCCGATGCTGGATGCGGCTATCTGGAGCCCCTATCCGAACCTCCCGAGCGAAAAGATTTATGGCGAGAACGCCAAGGCTGGAGGAAAAGCGCTTTCATTTTACGAACCTTATGTGAGGTTCGCTTCATGACGGGAATCGAAAAACTAAATCACCCTCGTTTTTCGCAATCCGAGATCCTGAAAGTCATCCCAACCTGAAGGCCAAGACCCTCAGAATTGGAATGACCGCCAGTTCATCTCTGTCCGGGACCAGAATCCCGAAAGGCAGAGGCGCAACGAGAAGCTTTGGCCCGCAAGGCGGGCCATGCTGAGCCAGTGATCATCTTCCCCATCGGCGAAATCGTAAACGGTGCTCTCGCACAGTTACGCGCGATCGACGAAGCGGCCGCTTCCGAGCAAGCGCGGCGTAAAACAAACTGATTCCAAATTAGCGGCTGAATAAAAAATGGCAGGTCCTCATTTGATCAACAGGGAGATGTCACGCGTGCGCTCAAGGCGGCGCGGGCCGCAGGTATCAAGGTCGGCAGCTACGCAGTCGATCAGGGCCGCAGCAAAATCATCATTCATGCGGCCGACGAAGCACGCGGCGGAAAGCCCTTACGATCGATGGAAGTCATCAGGCCGTGGTCAGGGCTAACATCGAAGGTGGGTTCTGTTCTGCACCTACAAGTACCGTGGCACGTCGCGCGGTCAGAAGCGGAATCGCTCTTGCCGTCATTGTGGTCTTGACCTTGTCTGTCTGGCTGACGCGTCAATAGAGCTACCCGCTCGCAGGTTCTGCGGAAACTTCTGCGGAAGCGCGAAAGTTCAAATCAGACTGCTCTCAGCCGAGAAGCCTGCCTCGCCGGAACATGAAAACGTCGGGAACAAAGCGTCTGGCCACCGCGAGAACGCTGCTCTCGCAGTTTTCCAATGCGATTTTCTGGGCGAGCATCACATCTCCGATCGGTAGCTCACCCATCGTCCGGAAACACAGGCCGAGCCTCGGGCGGCCTTTTTCGTCTATCTCGCAAACATTCGACATGGTGCCGGGATAAATCCTGTAGAGCTTGCCCGTATCGCTACCGACGACTTCGAAATATCCCTTTTTCGCGAACTGCGTCCGTTGCAGCGGCGATAGCCACTCCCGCAGAAGCCGCAAGGATCGGCCTTCCGGCGTTCGCTCGGCCCCGTGTCTGATGAAAAGCGCTCTTACGGCTCTCATACGCGAGCGCTCGCCTGACAGAGGGCGCATCAGGCGCGACATGGTGCTGACCGGTTTACCCGCCGACCAGCCTGGGGAAGAACACGCTTTCTTCCGCGTTCGGGTCGAACGATCGGATTTGCGAGACTTGACCCGCACCGGTCCGGACCGCGGCGGTGAAGCCGACCTTCGTCAGCTCGTAAAACCGCTGCTCCGCCTCGGCCAGTTCCTGTGCGTTATTCGGGTCGTAAGAGTGCCGGCTGTCGCCGGTGTGGTCCATCACGATCTGGATCGCCATGATAGTCCTCCTCGGATTGTTGATAGCCAAGGACCTTGATCAATTATTCGGCCGAAGCCGCGGAATTTCAAGAAAAGAGATTCGACCGGAAACCCCGAATTAGGTGTCCTCGGAATTTGACCCAAGGTGGCTCGAGCCGCCCTGCGCCTTGCCATAATCGGCTCCGTACCCTCCAAGTCTGCCGCACAATGGCGCCGTTGTAACGCTGCTGTGTAGGCTCGACCCATCGCGAAAGCTACATCGACATGGTGATGGCCAATATCGTTGGGCCGATCATTGGGTTGGCTGTCGTTATTGTCTTGGTGTTGATGCTCGGATCTTTCTGATGAGCGTCGGGGGCGCGAGTCGGGCGGACCGGGACGACCGCTTCGGGTCTAAACATACGTTTTGACCGTCTCGCGATTATTTCCGGTTTGCGTAGGGAAGCGGTCAGTTCCCATCTCTGCCGGGTCGTCAAACGTGCCAGTACCGCAGCAAATGGCGCGCTTGAACATGAGTCTGAGCTTTTCGAGAGAAGGATTCGTGGAACCTAACGGAACAGCAGACGTTCTTTTCCGCGGATGAGTAGCACCGTTCCCCCGGCGCAGTCAGCGCGGAGGAGCGCTGGGCGTTGAGATGCTGCCCGATGGTGGCTTGCGAGACACCGCATCGGCCGGAACCGTTTCGGCTGCGATGGGCGCAAGCGGCCGATTAAAGAACGCTACGCTGTGCATTGCGACATGCCAATGCTGGGAGGTGGGCTTGGCAACAAAACGCATTGGCATTCTTACGGGCGGCGGCGACGTCCCCGGTCTAAATGCAATCATCAAAACCGTGGCTTATCGCGGCAGTGAGGACGACATCGAGGTCGTCGGTCTCCGCCGTGGTTGGGAGGCCCTGACGCACCTGAACCTCGAGGACCCGACCAGCAGGTCTCACTACGTGGTCCTGCTGAATCGTGAAAACACCCGCACAATCGACCGGCGCGGCGGCACCGTGCTGCACTCGAGCCGGACCAATCCGTCCAAAATGAAAAAGTTACCCGACCATCTCGTCGGCACTGACCTTCCAGTTACCGCGAACACCAACGGCGGCACCGGAACCAGGACGTGGGACCTGACCGGCCAGGTGCTCGCGAACTTGTCAGGACTAGGCATCGAACACCTGATCGCCATTGGTGGCGACGACACGCTCAGTTATGCGGCCACCCTCGACGAACTCGGCGTCAAGATCATCGCCATCCCGAAGACGATGGACAACGACGTCCGCAACACTGAGTACTGCATTGGCTTCTCGACCGCGATCACCCGCGCCAGCGATGCCATCCAGCGGCAGCGCACCACTATCGGCTCCCACGAGCGCATTGGTATTTTCCGGGTCTTTGGCCGCGATGCTGGATTTACGGCACTCTATACCGCGTACGCGACCTCGATCCGGTGCGTCATACCGGAGTACAAGGTCGATCTCGACAAGCTGATCCAGTTGCTCCTCGAGGAGAAGCGCGCCAACCCAAGCAACTACGCTCTGATCGTGCTCAGCGAGGGCGCCGAGTGGGAGGGCTACAAAATGCAGGAATACGGCGAGCCTGACCCCTACGGTCACCGCAAGAAGGCGAGCGTCGCCGAAGTGCTTGCCGACGAAATAAAAGGGCGCACGGGCGAGGAAACTATCGTCTCTGACCTCACCTATGATTTGCGATCGGGCGATCCGGACTTCATCGACAAGCTCGTTGCCCTGACGTTCGGTAATATGGCCTACGATGCGGTCCTCAAAGGAAGGACCGGCCTGATGTCGGCGCTGGTAGAGGGGCGCTATGACCTGGTGCCCATCCCTGACGCCAACCTCGGGCCGCGCAAATTGGACATCGTCAGCACGTACAACACGGAACGCTACCGCCCCATCTACGCCGATAAGCGGGGGCTGCCGATCTTTCTCAGTCGCGCGTCATAGGGTGGCAGGGGTAACCCCTTAGAACGTCTCCTATGGGCCAGCTGGGTTTGCCGGTCCGTGAACTGCCTATCGGCAGCACGGCCTGGCGGGCCTCGAAAACCGCATTGGCGGAATTGGTGCACTCGGCTGGCCTCGCGATCGGATGTTATGCATTGGCATCGCTGGCTGCGGCGACCGGACGCAACGAATTTTCCATTCCAGCAGCGCAATGCATCTCGTTCGCAAACGCAGCTATGATAGGCAGCGCAACAACTGGTCGGATTTCCGCAGTGCTTGGCATAATGCAAATAAGCTACTCAATACTGCCACAAATAGTTTGGCGGCTTCGCCCGCAAAATGTGTTCCTAGATCGATATTCCGAACACTGTCCGTTTCAGGTGAGGATCGCCAGGCGAAAGCTCTGATCGACATCGCATCAGCGCTCAAAGGTACGATCGGCCGCGACTAGGGCCCGTCTTCAAATCGCCGAATCAACGCGGTCGCCCGGCTCCAAAGAGCTCAAGCCAAGTCACCTATGATAAACGCTTATGGTAACACTCGGTAATACGCGCAGCGATAAGGGCTCTAGTATTTGATAAATGGCGCGCCCGAAGAGATTCGAACTCCTGACCCCCAGATTCGTAGTCTGGGAGAGATCATTGAAATTATTGGAGCTGGTTACCGTAAGAACAGAAAATCATCGCCGCGCATTACTTATGCCACCTTTTGCCGTTACCGAATAGAACGACGAAACGGGACGTTGGCTTGGTCTTGTAAGCGCGCGGAAGCGGCCGACGGTCTGGCTCGATCCACGGGCCATCCTTCGCCCCTTCAGGGCCGGGAGTAGTCACCTGATGCCAGGCCCAATCTTCGACTTGGGGGAACGTTAAGGCATTCCGCCATACAACTGCTGGGTCCTGTCTCCCGGATAAGTATGTCCAGAATATCAAGACGTTTCGCCTCGCACCTTCGCCGCTGGCAGCGCCGCGGAACGCGGGTATGTCAGAACATCGCCAAGACGCCACGACCTGTCCGGATCGCAGGCGCTGTGGCGGTCGTGCTCGCCACCGGCATGACGGCGAACCTCATGTATCAGATAGTCCGTAAGCCGGCCGAGTTGTTCTTCTTCGTCGGTCACAGACTCGACAAGGAGCCCGCCGAGACGTGGCGGCAGTACGGGCAGTTGTTTCGGACATATGCGACCCGCTCGATCTCGCCGGAGTTGTTGGCCGCGCTCGCTCAAGTCGAGAGTTCAGGCAATCCGGTGGATCGGACCTATTGGCGCTGGCAGTTCAGTTTCAATCCTTTCAAGACCTATCAGCCGGCATCCAGCGCCGTCGGCCTATTCCAAATGACCGATCCTGCCTATTCCGAGGTCGCACGTTTCTGCATCCGAGCAAGATCGGTCGAAGATACTGGTTGTGGTTTCGGCCCCTATATCCGCGTCATACCCAGCCATGCCGTCGAGCTGGCATCGATATATTTGGACCGGAACGTAGCTGCCGTCCTCACCCGGGCAGGCAACGTACCGGCTAACGAGCGGCAAAGGCAGGATCTTGCCGCCTTCATCCATCTCTGCGGCGGAGGCCCTGCCACCGCCTACGCACGACGTCACTTCCAGATGAACGCTACCGAACGATGCGGGGACCATCTCGTTGCGGCGTACATCTTCAAGGTCGATACGATGAGACGACGATTTCAACGCCTTGCCGCCAACGACGTGTGAATAGGCGTCGCAGAGTGACCCCTCCCGCGCCAAGCAGATCAATAGCTTAGCGCGCGATCATGTAGCGCTGGCTTTGCGCCTTCCCAAAAGCGGTAATTTTGGAGGTGACGTAGCATCGCCCCATAGGATTTGTCGTCTACAAAGGTGGCGACCCCGTCATCTATCGATGTGCGTGGATCTACGCTCGTACTTCGAACACGGGTGAAACGGGGAAGAAATATTTTGTGACTGCTGCGCGTGAGCAATCCTCGATCACCGCTGGAACATGTCAGGGAGCCAATCGTTCTTTCCGGCCCGTCGTTACTTCTTTCCCCAAAGTGGAGCACCCGCCATGCAGTGGCGTCATCCCAATCACGAGAGGCTGATGGAAGAAGCGCTGCGCCAGAGGGAGGAGGCCGCAAAAATCCCTGATGGCATGGCTCGCCATCTCCTTTTGCAGCAAGCCTTCCGGGCAGAAACCGCCGTGAATTTAGACCGGTGGCTCTCATCCTCGGGAATTGCAGCCACCGAAATAAAAGGCGGCTATATTGAATAGCATCGATGCGACGAGCGAACGCATTCAACGTGACGGCCTATGGTGCGTCTACGCGTTTGCCGTGCAGCTTGACGCGATTCAATTTTAGGATCGCGGCCAATGCCGTTGGCTTCTCGGCGAGGAATTTTTCTATCCGGATCGGCCGAAAGGCTTGCCAGCGCTTCGCGAGCCGTCCGACATGTTCGAATTCGGCCGTCGTCCGTCAGGCAGATAATCAGTCCCCGAAGCTGTGATTATCGGCCAATGCCTTCTATGGCAAAGATGCGAAGCCTCCCGTACTGATCGCCAATTTTCCGTGCTTCAAGATAGGCAGGTGAAGTGTAGGCGGCCTTCGCCTTGTCCAGGCTCTCAAACATAGAGACCACAATTCACGAGGCAGGTGCCGCGCCAGCGATAGCAATCGTTTTCTCGCCGGACGCGAGCCCCTTTTGACCACTGTCAGCCAACGCCTTATTCGCTAGGGGCACGTACTCCTTTGCGTATGCCTCGGCATTTGTAACCTCAATCTCGGAGATCACGTAGGCTGGCGGCGCAGCTTGAGCATGGAGAGTCTGCAACCCCGCACCGGCAGCGAGCTGAGGCGACGCGGGTTTGATATAGGCGTGCCGAGTCCCCAGATCCTCGACATGCCAGTGGAATTTCGCCTGGAACATAGGTGAGGTCAGAGACGATCGTCTCCTCGCCGGCGCGCCCTTTGATTTCGTCGGCAAGCGCTTCGGCGACGCTCGCCTTCTTGCGGTGACCGTAGGGGTCAGGCTCGCCGTATTCCTGCATTTTGTAGCCCTCCCATTCGGCGCCCTCGTTGAGCACAATCCGCGCGTAGTGGGTTGGAGATCGATATCGCCTTACAATTGTGGGATAGTTCCAACGCACGGCGAGGTTCTGAATCCAGCCAGCGAGGACAGGCCATGGTGAAACCGTTTCCGTCGAAGACCCACATCGGCAACCATATGTTGCACCCAGAAACACTGATGCTGACCTACGGCTACGATCCGCAACTATCGGAAGGCGCGATCAAACCACCGGTATTCCTGACCTCGACTTTTGTTTTTAGGACAGCTGAGGACGGACAGGACTTCTTCGACTTTGTCTCAGGTCGGCGCGAGCCTCCGGAGGGTATGGGCGCCGGTCTGGTTTATTCCCGGTTCAATCACCCCAATAGTGAGATCGTCGAGGACAAGCTTTCTGTTTACGAGCGCACTGAGAATTGCGCGCTGTTTTCGTCCGGCATGGCGGCGATTTTGACCACGATCCTCGCGTTCGTCCGCCCTGGTGACGTCATTCTGCACTCACAACCGCTCTATGGGGGAACCGAAACTTTGTTTGCGAAGACGCTTGCGGGCCTTTCCATCGGCGCACTGGGCTTTACCGATGGCATTGACGAAGCCGCGGTCAGACTGGCAGCAGAGGACGCGATGCGCAAAGGCCGGGTCGCGATGATTTTTATTGAGACGCCGGCCAATCCCACCAACGGCCTAGTCGATATAGCGATGGTACGGCGCATCGCCGAGATGATTGGCCGGGCCCAGGGGAATATGCCTATCATCGCGTGCGACAATACCTTGCTCGGGCCGGTGTTTCAGCGGCCAATCGAACACGGCGCGGATCTTTCGCTGTACTCGCTGACCAAATATGTCGGCGGCCATTCCGACCTGATCGCGGGCGCTGTGCTTGGCTCAAAAGCGCTCATGAAAAACGTCAAAGCGTTGCGAGGTGCCATCGGCACCCAACTGGATCCCCATTCCTGTTGGATGATCAACCGGTCGCTCGAGACACTGAGCATCCGGATGGAGAAAGCTGACCGGAACGCGCGGGTCGTGGCGGATTACCTGCGTGGCCACCCCAAAGTGGCTAAGGTGCACTATCTTGGCCACCACGAAGACGCTTCCCCAGCCGGAGGTGTCTTCGCGAGGCAATGCCTCGGTGCGGGATCCACCTTTTCCTTTGACATTGTTGGCGGCAAAGTCGCGGCTCTAAAGTTCTTGAACTCACTGCAAATTTTCAAGTTAGCGGTCAGCCTTGGCGGAACTGAATCGCTTGCCAGTTTGCCCGCAAGTATGACCCATTCCGGCGTCCCGGCTGACATCCGCCAAAGAATGGGCGTTCTCGACTCTACGATCCGGCTGTCGATAGGCATCGAAAATCCGACGGATTTGGTTGCGGACATCGCACAGGCGTTGAACGAGACTTAACTCACAAAGCGACGACTGAAACGCGGCACCTTCCGATCGGTCGTCGACCTGCAGGCTGCAATCAATCGCTTCGTCATCGAGCATAACGCCGCGATGACCGCTTCTCGACCGCTGCGATCAGGTCGGTGAGTGAATGGAAAGCGGGCGGTCGTGCGCCCGGCTGTGGCGGCGCTGGTGCCGACGCCGACGCGTTCTCCAGCGCGTCGGCCCGGTTGGAGAGCTCCTTGGCATATCGGCTGAAGCGATCATTAGCCCGATCATCGTCACGTAAGCTTGATTAAGCCTGAGCAAGAAAATTGAGAATAATCCTATATGTCTGTAAGACTTAATTATCATTATTAGTCCGGCATTGAAACGCGTTGCTGCCAGCAATCCGTTGCCGTCGTCTTTTTCCGGCGAGGATTTCGCTGGCATCACCCGAAACAATTGATTTTTGGGGGAAGGACGATGCGCATAGCGACAGGGCTAATCCTAGCGGGTGCAATCGCGGTCTGTGCCGTTGGCGCAGTATGGTTGAAGATGCCAACTCTGAGCGCCAGCCTAGCACCGAGTGCCGTGCCAGATCGCACTGCCGCCGCGGTCCCCGTTCCCGCGATCGCTCCTGTTCTCGCTACAGATCCCAACCCTGCAAAGGTAACCGCTCTATCGGCCCCGCCCCTCGCGGCGGCGCAACCGGTAAGAGCCACTTGCAATAATCCGAATGCGCTCGGCGTCGCACGCACCGTCGAGATCGACACGACCGGTGGCCCCGGATTTGGCTTCGAGCATTTCAAACAGCTCGATTTCCTGCGCGACAAGGAAGTGGTGCTGACATTCGACGACGGCCCATGGCCGCTCAATACGCCCGCCGTCCTCAAGGCACTGGCGGATGAATGCACGACCGGCATTTTCTTCTCGATCGGCAAGCACGCGACCTACCACCCGGAAATCCTGAAGCAGGTTTACGCGGCCGGGCACACCGTCGGATCTCACACATGGTCACACGCCACCCTCACCAATAAGAAACTCACGGAGGATCAGCGCAAGGAGGAGATCGAAAAAGGTTTCAGTGCGGTGAAGTGGGCCTTGGGCGGTGTTTCGCCGGCCCCGTTCTTCCGCTTCCCGGCGCTGCAGCATCCACCGGAAATGGTGACCTATCTCGGTAAGCGCAACATCGCGATATTCTCCTGCGATCTCGACTCCTTCGACTTCAAGGCGCGCAATGCGCAAGCCGTCATTGATGTGACCATGAAGAAGCTCGACAAGCTCGGCAAGGGCATCATCCTGATGCATGATTTCCACAAGCACACGGCGGAAGCCCTGCCCGAACTCTTGAAGCGGTTGAAAGCCGGCGGATACAAGGTCGTAGCGATGCGCTCCAAGGCTCCGGTGCAGACCCTGCCGCAATACGACGAAGAGCTTTTGAAAGACGCGAAGTTGCCGACCGTAAGCTCCCGGCCGGTTTCCAGCGTCGTCCAGACGATTTCAGAATAAGATTCTGTAACAGACGGCGGCGGCTAATGCGACATACTGGGCCCGATCCCGGCGCGCTCTGACGCGCTTGGCAAAAGTAATCAAAAGATGTCGTAGGGTACGAAACAAGCCTAGGTGATCGAAGAAGGGTGAGGTGGCAAGAGCTCAGAACGCGGTTATCATCGCCCCATTTTCTTCAACCAATTGACGATGCGTGTGTCGGTTGGCTGAACTAATCTTGAATATTGGTCGATATTCGATCTTGCCCCAATCCCAATAACCAAGCGCGACTTAGGGATTTCTAAGTGTTGATGTCGCAGAGGGCGAAGTGCCGAGCGATTTGAGTGCTTTATAGGTCAGACAGATATTCACATGCCCGTAAATGCGGTGTCTTAGGGTCGGGACCCATAAAATTATTCCTTCCGCGCTGAGTTTATGATTCACGGTCTCCGACAGGAGGCCCCTCATGAGTCGCGATTACTTTTGGCTAACGAAGGATCAGTTCGCTCGGCTCAAGCCGCTTCTGCCTAACGATACGCGCGGCAAGCCACGGGTCGATGATCGGCGGATCATCAGCGGCATCATCCAGGTGCTGAAGTCCGGTGGGCGCTGGATCGATGCGCCGGAGGTCTATGGTCCGCGCAAAACACTCTACAATCGCTTCGTCCGCTGGGCAGCGAAGGGTGTATGGGCAGACATATTCCAGGCACTCGCAACGGCCGGCGGACCTCCTGCGCAGGTCCTGATCGATAGCTCGGCCGTGAAGGCGCATCGATGCGCATCTGGCGGCAAAGGGGGGAACATCAGCAGGCCATCGGCCGATCGCGCGGCGGGCGGACCACGAAGATCCATGCTCTGACCGACGCCGAGTGTCGTCCCGTCGCGTTCTTGCTGACCGGGGGTCAGATAGCCGATTGCACCGCTGGAGCGGTTCTGCTCGAAGAAATGCCACGTTCCGCGATCCTGCACGGCGATAAGGGTTATGACAGCGATGCCATCCGCCGACAGGTCGAGGGAAAGGGTGCGATGCCGAACATCCCGCCCAAGGCGAACCGAGGCTGGAAGAATTGCTTCTCGCCCGTCCTCTATCGAAGCCGCAACGCCATCGAGCGCATGTTCTGTCGCCTGAAGGACTTCCGTCGCATCGCCACCAGATACGATCGTCTCGCAATCAATTTCCTCGCAGCCGTCTGCATCGCTGCGGCTGTCAGTTACTGGTTATGAGTCCGGACCCTAAATCGCAACTTGGGAGAAGCGTCCATGAAAGGTAACTTTAAAGTCGGACTGGGAATGCTTGTTAGTTTTGGCCTTGGCGCAGCGGCGGTTGTCGAACTTCATGCTCAGGCTAAACCCCCTGCTTACGTTATTTCGCAAATCGATGTGACCAACGCTGACGCCTACGCGAAGGAGTACGTTCCGCTTGCCAACAAAGCACTTGCCGAGAGCGGTCAAAAGAGGCTGGTTTCGGGCGGCAAAACAATCTCGCTTGCTGGCGACCCTCCGGCAGCGCGCATCGTTGTTTCTGTGTTCGAAAGCATGGAAAAAGCTCAGGCCGCATATACGTCGCCAGCCTATATTGAGGCTCGGAAGATCGGCGACAAATATGGCAAATTGCGAATCTTCGCCGTGGAAGGCATCTCGCAGTAATAGTTCGTCCCTTCTCGGGCAGGCAAGGAGAGGCAGATTCGGTTAGCAGACGCTGCCGTCTGTTCAAGGTACCAAGCCTTCCAAGCAGCAGCGCCGCCGTAGCATTAAGGGGCCCTGTTTATTTGCGGCCATGCCCGATGCCGCTGACCGGCCCCACTGAGTGGTCCGGTCGAATGTTAGTTTAGGGATTGCGTTTTGACTATCTCCTGGTGCTGGCCAGACGAGGGCCTCGGGTGCCGGCGGTCGATATCTCAGCGATGAGTGTGAACGCACCGTGTTGTAGTGTCGACTGTAAACCCGCGCTGAACAAAGCCCCTTGAAGCTGCAGCGGTAACTCCTTACGAGAAGTAACGGAATCTACGTCGGAGTGGAGTCACGATCGGGACCCCACTCCGATCGGCTTTTTTTCGATTGTCTTTATGACGTTACTGCCGGCACGTGCAGCGATCTGACCCCTGTGCCGATTCACAATCAACCGCCTCCCGCCGCAACGGCGTTAGCCAATCCAGAGCAGCCGAGATCATCGAGGCCATAGCGCGCACGGCAAGCCACTCGCGCCGCTACCATGCCCTCTCGCGCCGCGCGGCAGTCGGTGCGCCTTGCGTCCCCATGGTGTCCGGCTCGCCCACCGTCGTCGCGCGCACCGCGCCGCGCGGAAGCTGCAGCACGGTGGCGATCTGGCCTAAGACCAGACGGGTGAGCAGCACGATCTCGCCGTTGGCGAATTCGAGCGCGTCATGATGCGCGGTTGGGTTGTCGAGCGCGACCTGGCGGAAACGCGCCACCCGCTCGCCGATCCGACGCTTCGGCATCAAGGGAAAGTTTGGCTCGGCCTTGACCTCGCGGTCGAACGCAATTTCCGTCCCCGGAAGTAGGCAAATCACGACGGCGGGCTCACCGACTTCGGTGAAACCGCGCGTCATCGATGTGGGGAACCGGGTCGTCACCAGCCGCTGGCCGGCGGCGGCGGGACGGGACGCAACGTGCTGCAAGCTGTAATCGCACATCAGAAGCCTCCATGTTGAGCGAGCCCCGATCTGCAGTACTCAGCATACCCAACACCTTTGGCTGAATTAAGTTTCGGGCCGTTGGCGAAAACCGCTGCCGGGGCCGCAAGCGCGTCGAAGGCACAGATAGAGGCGACGAAACGATGTCGGCGGATGCTTCTCGCAATCGTCGTTCTTCTGCTTTTGACCGGCTGCGGTCCATCCGGCCCGACCGAAGCCGATATGGCGGGATGTGCTGCGCGGCGACGGACCGGCGCTGACAAACCGCGAGGTTGCCGACTGTGCTGTTGACCGCGCCGAAAGAGCGGCGGCGCAAGCCCAAGTAAATCGCGCGGCAGCGCGAGCCCATTTAATCCGCGCCACTTATTCGGCACTATGCAGGCCGTCTCCAATCGCGGGTTACCCGGCGATGCTCGGCCCTATCAGGTGCCACCGCTATAATCAGTATTTTGTTGGCCCTGAGGATTTTTCGGGTCGATCCTATCTGCCATTACGGCCTTCCTGATTTCGGCCTTCCTGATTTCGTCCTCGTCGGCCTGCTGGCCCGGCTTTTGACTTTGGTTCTGCTGCTGCAGGTCCGGATTTTCCTGGTTCTGATTGGACATGGGGAACTCCTTTTTTTGTTGCCCCCACGGCTGGTCATATAATGACAACCAGTACGCTCTTGCAGCGTCGGGCCCACTTTTTTTATTTGTCCCTCGCCAGCTTGCGGGAAGATCGCCACCCCGTTCCCTTATTGCCGTCTGGATTGCCGATCGGCGGGCTGTCCGGCCCGAGCAGCGCGTTCATTGTCGCAATTGCGATCCGTGAAGCACTTCTGGAGAGACATGTATTTGGAGACGATGCTCTCGCATAACTTTTTTGTCGGGGGCTCGATGGGAGCGAGTTCTTTGTCACGGGTCGCCAGACGGGCGTCAAATGAAAACCCCGCCAGCAACCGCAGTCGCTGACGGGGTCTTGCATGCTTTCACCTCCGAAGAGACTAGGCACTTATCATTCCAACGCGCGCTTCTGAAAACCGTTCCTGGAACCAACATTTTATTTTCGCGTTTCATGGGCATGAAAATCACCGTTATGTGTACTGAAAGCTCAACCC
Source organism: Nitrobacter sp. JJSN (assembly GCF_051912485.1). Taxonomy (GTDB): domain Bacteria; phylum Pseudomonadota; class Alphaproteobacteria; order Rhizobiales; family Xanthobacteraceae; genus Nitrobacter. Next base: position 3,934,858 of record NZ_CP196822.1, read on the forward strand.
GGACGTAGCGGTATTGAGGTCCGCCAAGGACGGCGTGTGATTTGATGCTTCCGGACCGCTGAATTTGACGAGAGACCGGTGCATCGTCGTTCAATGATCGGTGCGTTCGGACGCTGTTGGTAATAGTCAGCATAGGATTTCAGAATTCCGCGCAGATGCGCCCAAGACAATGATGGGCTAAACACTCGCGCCGGATCGATCTGATCTGCCGTTCGGCGAAGCCGTTCCGCCAAGGTGAAGCCGGTGCGGTAGGCTTGTCCCGAATGCCCACGGCGCGCAATCGACGTGTGACAACCGCGCCATAGATTTGGTCCCGATCGCGGATGAGATATTTTGGGGCAATCCCTTGTGTTGAAAAACTCGGCTGCTGAAGTCGGAGGCTGCCGCTGATTCATTCCGTCATGTGGACGGAGACTGAAAACGATGATGGGGCAGCGGCAGATTGATCAGGCGGCGCAAGGTTGACCGATCAGCAATACAGAATAGCCAGCTAGATGTCGTGCGGTTGCAACATAAAAGTAGAAAATGACTGACGCTCGCAACTGCGAATAGAATGTAGGATGGCCGCGTTTCGGAGCGATAGCCATCCTTAGACGCAGGCAAGCTGCCAAACCCCCTTGTGAATATCGAAGCGGACCGCGCCGTCGTCACGCATCTTCAATAGCAGCGACTGGCAGTCGTCTTGACTTCGAATGTTGACCCTCTTCATAACCTCGAAAACCTTCAGCGGTTTTTCGCCCAAGGCTTCCAAAATCCTCTGTCTATCAGTCTGCATTGTGTTCCTCGGATCGCCGTAGCCAACGTAGCGCGATCGATGATCGCGACGCAAGCTTCGCAATGGTTGAACTGGATACCGAAGATCATCCAAAGGACTGCCGTGACTAGAACTCGCTGTGTGTGCCGAAAACCTCATCCGAGTTGATGATGTGACGGAATCGCCTAAGCTGGTGGAATTTTGCTCTGGACAACAACGTCAAGGACTTCGCCTTCGGCATCGACGGCACGTCATAGATAGACCAAGCGGCCATCGATCCTGATAAACACCTCATCGAGATGCCAAGTCGAATGAGGCTTGGGCCGGCGTCGTTGAAGGTCAGCTGCGATCGTAGGTCCGAAGTATCTCACCCAGCGGCGCACCGTCGCATAGGACACCATGATTCCGCGCTCAGCCAACAGGTTCTCGACTGAGGGTAAACCGGGCATAGAGCCAGACGGCCTGCTGAATAATCATGGATTGGAAGCGATATCCGGCGTAGCTGATTTTGCTCATGATCGACACTTATGACCGCAGATCAGCGCCGGCAAGCTTAACAACGTGACAATGCCGCCCACGGCAATAGGTGGATCACTTCGCGGCTTTCCGGAAGTTCGCTTAGGGGCCCGAGAACCGTGGTATTCCTTAAGTCAGAAGTCTTTTCGATTATTCGCTTTAGCCCGGCAGCAACAATGTCTGCACCAGACGACGATCTCCGCGACCTCAAAGAGAACCGTCGCCGCAAACGCCGGAACTCGCTGCTACTACTTCTCCTCGCCGGACTGCTGGTGTTCGCCGCCGCCACGGTCGGATTGCATTACGCCTTACGGCCGGTCACGCTTCGGATTGCGGTTGGTCCGCCTGGAAGCGATGATCAGAAGCTGATCCAGGTAATGGCAGAAACCTTCGACCGCGACCGAGGTGCAGTGAGGCTGTCTCCCATCGTCACGGAGGGAGCGGCGCAAAGCTTGACTCTTCTCGGTGCCTCCAAGGCAGACCTTGCTGTCGCACGCGGCGATCTGGATATGCCCGGCGAAGCCGAAGCGGTCGTCATCGTGCGCAACGACGTGGTCGTGCTGTGGCGGCCTTCCGGTCTTCCTGGCAGGGTCTCAAAAAAACGAAGGGCGTCGAAAATCAAGGCCATCGACGAACTCGAGGGCCATCGGCTCGGCGTGATCGGCACGACGCAGGCTAATATCGCCTTGCTACGGATGATCCTGACTGAATCTGGCGTTGCCCCCGACAAGGTCGCGGTCACGCAGTTCGGCACCGACCAGATCGAAGAGTTGGCGGGAGACCCGAGCCTGGATGCCTATATGACGGTCGGTCCGGTGGGCAGCAAGATCACCGCCGACGCGATTGCCGCGACGGCGCGCACCAGAGGTGAACCGAAGTTTCTCCCGATCGACGTCTCAGAAGCGATCGCCCTGAAGCATCCACTCTATGAATCCGAGGAAATTCCGGGCAGCGTCTTCAATGCGAAGCCGGCATGGCCGGATGACAAGGTTGAAACCGTTGGCGTGAGCCACCTGATCGTAGCGCGAAAATCTTTGTCAGAGACCACGGTCGCCACCCTCGCCCGGCAAGCGCTTGCCGCTCGCCATAGGCTGGCCAGGGAAGTACCGGGCGGCCCCCACATCAAAAAGCCGGACACCGACAAGGACGCCGCGCTACCCGTGCATCGCGGAGCTGCGGCCTATATCGATGGCACTGAACGCACCTTCCTGGATCGGTACGGCGATTACTTCTGGTTCGCTCTCCTGCTTCTCTCCGGTATTGGCTCGGCCGGCGCTTGGTTGCGTCAATATCTCAAGCGCGACGAGCGGGAAGAAATCACTGAATTCCGCAGCAGGATCATGATAGTGATCTCGAAGTTGAGCACTGCGCAATCGGTCGAGGCATTGCTGGTAATGCAGCGCGACGTGGACGCTATCATACGCAAAACGCTCGAGTGCCACGATGATGGTGCCATCGACGAAGAAGACCTCGCAGCCTTTGGACTAGTGCTCGAACTGTTCGATCATGCAATTGCCGACCGCCGCGCCGTCTTGGAAGCGGGACCGCTCGAACCGCCGCGCCTTCACGCGCGTTGAGGCAATTACCGCTATGGGAAAGCTTTTCGCGTTTGGCCGCGCTGCCGCGGTTGGGAAATGATATCTGTGTTTCGGCGCCGGGTCTCGACCATGGTCGGCGAGGGGTTCCAACATTCCAACTCAACGGAGTCAATGGGCTGAAGGGGTCTCCATAATGCCGGTGGGGGTCATTTTTCGATCAGCATTCACAGCCATGCAAGAGTCCGAAAATTCCGGTGAAGCCATCGCTGCGTGGTTAAGCGCGCAGTCCCGCACCGCACCGACGCCGGGCTTCGGTCCCTGCAGGTCATGAGTATGCCGATCGAACGATATTCAACCGCTAACATTGTTTCGCGCGGGTTAGCATTGATCTGAACAAGGCTCCGCGTTGCGTCGCGAGCGGAGTCAACTTCGCCGCGGGAGCATGAGTTAGAAATGCGCCGAGTAACCGTCACTCAGCGCGCTGGCTTCGCGTTATCAGACCGGTAGATATCTGTTACAGCATCGTCGATCTCCTGGTTGAAGCGGCCGTACTGGGTGCAGCAAGAAAAAGAAGGAAGTAGGCTGACAATAACCCGCAATTGAAAGGTGTCGATTGATACACCATGCAATGTTAAGCTTGAGACTGGCGGTCAAGATGTTAAGCCGAGTTCCAAGCCGTGATGATGATCAACTGGTTTAAGGTTCCGACCAACCCACGCTTGGCTTGGCTTTATTTTCTGATTTTTGCTGGAACATACTCGGGGCTCTGCGTTTTCGGTGCTCGCACCGCAAACGATAACGTCTTGTCGCTGATTTGGCCGGCCAACGCATTCATGCTCGGTATGCTCGTGCGCTTTCCTTTATTGGCGCTTCCCCTGGGCTGGGTCGCTTGTCTTGCCGGATTCACAATTGCGGTCCCCATTATGGGGTACGGGCTTATGACAAGCGCGGGTCTGGCCGCATATAATTTCGGCGTTGTGGCCATCGGCTATGTCTTGCTATCCGGGGTCGATCGGGCCGACCAGCGTCTCCAGCGTCTAACTTCGGTTTTCTATCTTCTCTTTGCGGTGGGCGCCGCGTCCTTATTCGCCGGCATTGTCGGCTCAATCCTAGTCGGTCCTTTATTCTACGATCCGGCAGCCGTAAGCTCTTTTCGATACTGGTTTTCGGTCGAGCTTTTAAACCAGCTCGCTTTTTTGCCGATGGTTCTGTCCTACCCGGAAGGCCGTAAGTGGGGGCGGCGGCAACTGCCGCAGCTGACCGTTCACGATCAAGCGCCGATTATTGTGTTTGTCCTCTCGGCCGTCACGGGAATCGTTTTCGGAGGAGCGGGGGCCCTCGCATTTCCCGTACCTGCTCTTCTCTGGTGCGCAACGTCTTATCGCGTGTTTCTGACGGCCTTACTGACCTTTGTATTCTGCATATGGGTGATCATGGCGACAACGTTGGGTTACATTGACGTATCGCACGTCGATCAATCGCTAGTGCTGTCGATCAGCATGGGGGCTGCACTTATCTCTCTAGGCCCTCTCATCATCTCCACGACCACTGCGACAAGAAGTGAAATCCTTGACCAGCTAAGGCATCTCGCGACCGAGCGTGAGATTGTGGCCAATGAACTCGATCATCGGATCAAGAACCTGTTTGCGCTCGTCAACGGGCTGATCAACCTTTCGGCGCGTGGCAAACCCGAGATGAAACCGCTGGCAGACACACTAACAAGTCGGCTCGGGGCATTACACCGTGCGCATGGTCTCATTCGCACCGAGACCGCGTCGTCGGGCGCCAGGGAGGCTCTCACTTCACTAAAAGAAGTCATCGGCGTTCTGCTTCGGCCCTATGAGGGGGCTGAAGACAAACACGTCGTGGTCGATGGCGATGAAGTGTTCATCAATGGTGGAATCATTACTCCGCTGGCTCTCGTTTTCCACGAACTGGCGACGAATTCGACCAAGTATGGCGCTCTGAGTGATCCAGACGGTTCCTTAAGCGTCCATATCAGTCGCGGCGGAGACGACCTGCGTATCAAGTGGACCGAGAGGGCCCCTGTGAAGAAAGGCTATGCTGATACCGCGGACAGTGGCTTTGGTTCGAAGCTTCTGGATCTTATAATCAACGAACAGTTGCAAGGAAGCTATGCCCGCATCTGTACCGAAGGCGGCATGGATATCGAGATCATTCTGCCGGGCAAATTGTTTAGCGACGTCCCATCCAATCCCTCCATCCTCTCATCGTAGAGGACTTCTGGGTGTGCTGGATGCTGAAGCGGCTTTTCGGTATCCAGGGCGAGGAGTCGCCGGGGCTTGTCTTCAAGGGCGGCACATCACTCTCGAAGGGTTACAACGCGATCCACAGATTCTCGGAAGACATCGATCTGTCTTTCGACCGCGCCGATCTCGGCTATGACGGAGACCGCGATCCAGAAGCCGCATCGTCGCGGAAGAAGGCGCAGAAACTGATCGACGATCTAGTGGCCGACGTCGAAAAGCATATCGAAACCGTCGTGCTGCCGCGCTTGAGCGCCGCCATCGAGTGCGAATTAGGGCCCGCAGAGGATGCCGGCTGGAGCTTGGAAATCGAGTCGGGGCACCCGCAGAATTTGATCTTCGATATCCTGACGTTGGCTTGGTCTTGTAAGCGCGCGGAAGCGGCCGACGGTCCGGCTCGATCCACGGGCCATCCTTCGGCCCTTCAGGGCCGGGAGTAGTCACCTGATGCCACGCCCGATCTTCGACTTTGGGAAACGTTAAGGCATTCCGTCATACCACTGCCGGGGGCCTGTCTCCCGGATCAGTATGTCCAGAACATCAAGGCGTTTCGCCTCGCACCTGCGCCGCTGGCGGCGCCGCGGAACGCGGGCGTGTCAGAAGATCGCCACAGCGCCACGATCTGTCCGGATCGCGGGCGCTGTGGCGGTCGTGCTCGCCACCGGCGTGACAGCGAACCTCATTTATCAGATAGTCCGTAAACCGGCCGAGTTGTTCTTCTTCATCGGTCACAGACTCGACAAGGAGCCCGCCGAGACGTGGCGGCATTACGGGCAATTGTTTCGGACATATGCGACCCGCTCGATCTCGCCGGAATTGTTGGCCGCGCTCGCTCAAGTGGAGAGTTCAGGCAATCCGGTGGATCGGACCTATTGGCGCTGGCAGTTCAGTTTCAATCCTTTCAAGATCTATCAGCCGGCATCCAGCGCCGTCGGCCTATTCCAAATGACCGATCCTGCCTATTCGGAGGTCGCACGTTTCTGCATCCGAGCAAGATTGGTCGAAGATACTGGTTGTGGTTTCGGCCCCTATATCCGCGTCATACCCAGCCATGCCGTCGAGCTGGCATCAATATATTTGGACCGGAACGTAGCTGCCGTCCTCACCCGGGCGGGCAACGTACCGGCTAACGAGCGGCAAAGGCAGGATCTTGCCGCCTTCATCCATCTCTGCGGCGGAGGCCCCGCCACCGCATACGCACGACGTCACTTCCAGATGAATGCTACCGAACGATGCGGGGACCATCTCGTTGCGGCGTACATCTTCAAGGTCGATACGATGAGACGACGATTTCAACGCCTTGCCGCCAACGACGTGTGAATAGGCGTCGGAGAGTGACCCCTCCCGCGCCAAGCAGATCAATAGCTTAGCGCGCCGATCGGCGTCCGGACCCCGCGCCGATTAACAGTCTGCAGTAATAGCCGGAGGTCGTGGTAGCCGGGACGGCAACCATGCGTGATGAGGCCGATCATTCATGATTATTTTTGTCTCGTTCAATTCCTGGCGGCGCGAAGATCGCGTTCGCGTAGGATGGCCTCGACCAGCCGGCGCAGTCGGCGGACCGAGTCGCCGCGCCAATGGGTGGCGACGGCCATTCGCTCGGTGCCATCGGGTGACCCATCTGTTGTCGAGACCACGTTCGCCGACGAGGTCGGCGGTCACCGCCGGCAGCAGCGCGTCGAGATCGTTCGCGGTCGGTTTTGGGAAGGTGATGACTCTGAACCTATCGCGGATTGGCGATGGCAACGGATCGAGGCTGTTGGCGGTCGCGATATAGTTGACCTGGCTGAGATCGAGCGTGATCTGTAGCGCAGGATCCGGATAACGGGCATTGGTTTCGGGTTCGAGGAATCCGAGCAGGCAGTCCCACAGCCGGCCGTAGTCGCTACGAGTGCCGGCCTTTTCGAGCTCATCTAGCAGGACCAGCGGATTGGCGTGTTTCGCCCGGCCGATCGCCAGGAACGGATGACACGGTTCTGCCGAGTACCAGCGCCTGTCGGTGCCAGCGAAGACGGCGCCATCGGAGCGTGAGGCATCGGTGCGCCACACGCTCACACCCAGCACTTCGCCAAGCCGGCGCGCAAAACGCGTCTTGCCGCCGCCGGGATCGCCGACCAGCAGCAGCGGCCGCAGCCGCACCGTCGCCCGGCCGACCAAGTCGGCAAGCACGAAGTCGATGACATCAAGAGCATACGGAAATTCGAACATCAGGATCTCACGTACCTGATGCAACGGCGGCGACTTCACCAGCGGGAGCGTGACGTTGATCACCGATTTGAGCGGACCGATAATATCCTTTAGCTTGATATTCTTCATCTCCTCGTCGGTGAGACGGGCGACGACAAGACGATCTTCCGGAACAGCCACACGAGGGGCCGCGGTCTGGCTCTCGACGTCGTTGGCTTTCTTCCTCTGCTCTGCCTGTTTTTCTTCCTTTTGCTTCGCCCTGTCCTTGACCAGCTTCCAGACCGAAGCCTTGGCTGCCTCGACCCGGTGCTCCGCCATTTGCGCACCAACAATATCCGCGGCGTAGGCTGCAGACTGGTCATAGCGGCTCAACAGATGGCCGCAGGTGGGAAGTGCCGCCCAGCCAAAACAGAACCGCTCGAGGTCCGAGCACAGCTCCTCGTCATCGCAGCTGCGCGCAAAACCGACGAATGCGATCAACAGGCTCTTGGCCGCGCGCCGGTGTTCGCCAAAATGACAGATGTCGGTCGGCACCGGCAGCGATAGCAGCCGCACGCAATCGGCCAAGGATCGCAGATCCGTCCGATCTTCACTAACCGCCAGACGATCGAGCTCGCTGGCAAGCAGCAGGCCGGCATGATCCACTCGCGCATTGTTACGGTAGATGCCCTTATGCGGATTGCAGAAGCGATGTGGGCGGAAGCACGCGGCCCTTAGGGTAACGCTTATGGTAACACTCGGTAACAACGAGCGTCGAACCTGACTAAGTCATTGATCTAATGGCGCGCCCGAAGAGATTCGAACTCCTGACCCCCAGATTCGTAGTCTGGTGCTCTATCCAGCTGAGCTACGGGCGCGTTTGTCGCGGAAATCGCGGATAAGCGAACAGCAACTGCGTTCGGAGACAGGCGTCTCGAAGGCGCGCCATTGCTAACGGCTCCCGGTCGGCTTTGCAAGCGGCGCGGCTACACGGACAGCGCCGCACGACGAGAAAATACCATGGGATCACCTCGGTGACCGGGGACGAGGGCGCGCTTGCTAACCTTCTGGCAGAAAGGCGAAATCCTGAGGCTACGCGCGCGCGCGCTGATCCCGTATCGTCTGCAACTCCACCGGGCGATCCGGAATCGCGATCCGGAACGTCGCGCCGATAGTGCCTTCCACGAGATTGATGTCGCCGCCATGCGCACGCACCAGTTCCGCTGCGATCGCAAGACCGAGGCCGCTGCCGCCAGGGCGGGCCGACCCCTGGAAAGCCTCGAACAGATGGTTGCGCGCCTGTTGCGGAACGCCCGGGCCGGTGTCTGACACCTCGATGATTGCGACTGCGCCTTCGCGACGGCCGGTGACCCGGATCTGCCGGGTCGCGGCATCGCTTTGCGGCTGACTTTCCAGGGCCTGTGCAGCGTTGCGCGCGAGATTGAGCAGAATACGAAAGAGTTGATCCGGATCGGCATCGATCGTGAGGCCACGCTCGATCGCGTTGATCCAGGTGATCGACCCGTCCGTCGCAAGCCCTGCCGACTCGCGCACTTCGTTGACGACAGGCTCGATCGCCATCATCCGCCGGTCGGGGGCTGCCTCCTGCGCGCGGCCGTAAGATAATGTCGATTGGCAGAACGCGATGGCGCGCTCCAGCGAGCGCATCAGCTTTGGCGCAAACCGCTGCACCCGCGGATCGGGCACGCTGGCCAACTGATCGGACAGCAATTGGGAGGACGCCAGCAGATTGCGCAGATCGTGATTGATCTTCGATACCGCGAGGCCGAGTGCGGCGAGCCGGCTCTTTTGATGCAGCATCGACACGAGATCGCGCTGCATGTCCGAGAGTTCGCGCTCGGCGACGCCGATTTCGTCGCCGCGCTGCGACGGCACGATGATCCGCGCCGAGCTCTCGGGATTTTGGTGAAAGCCGACGAGATTTGCGGTCAGGCGCCGCATCGGGCGGACGAACAGATAGTGCAGCGCCAGATAGACCAGCGCCGCGGTCAGAACCGCGATCGCCAGCGAGACCAGCAACAGGTTGCGCGAAAAACGGTACATCGACTGGCGCAGCGGCTCCTCGTCCGTGACGACTTCGATGAACTGCGCGCCGCGCGGCCCCGGTCCGATGATGCGGATCGCCTGGTTGCCGCTCTCCAGCATGGTTTCGAACGAGCCGACAATGGCTGACCACGGCGTCATGGTGCGCATGTCGATGTCATGGTCGATCGCTGCCGGCAGATCCGCGCTGGCGAGCAGGCGGCGTTGCTGGCCCATCTTGATGGCGACAGCCCGCGCGCCGATGCTGCCGAGAATTTGCCGCGCGAGCGAATCGGGCACCATGCCCGACGGCGCTGCATCGAGTACCAGCGCGGCCGTGTTCGCGGCCGCCAGCCGGTCGTTGAGCCGGTTCATCCGGTAGTTGGCGATCGAAGGAACGTAGATCAGGACTTCAGCGATCATCACCAGCGGGATCGTCAGCAGCAGGAGCTTGCCGGACAGGCCGAGCCGGCCACGCAATGACAAACGCGCCGCCCGAGCCCGGAGTTGTTCGATCGCCTGTGACACGACTGCCCTCCGCGGGACCTGCGGCAAACTGACAGTGATCCGCACTTGTTCCGAACCGGTCGCTGGTACCGACGTCGGGGAAACTGCTGGAACACGTATAATAATATAGGCCCGGCGCGAGATTTGGCCAATTCGGCCGGACCAGGGAAACGCTATAGGGCAAGATTGACGAAAAGAGGCCGCTCCCGTATAAGCCGCGCCAACTGTCCGCAATGGTCCGGTTTTAACCGGGGCGGCTCGTTCGGGCCGAAAACGGCTTGGTTTGGGTCGGCATTACCGGACTTAACCTCAATATCAGGCGACTTGCCCGGTCAGCGGAGATTCCCCGTGAAGCGGACTTATCAACCCAGCAAACTGGTGCGCAAGCGCCGTCACGGCTTTCGTGCCCGCCTCGCGACCACCGGCGGCCGGAAAGTTCTCGCCGCGCGGCGCGCTCGCGGCCGCAAGCGCTTGAGCGCCTGAGCAAATATCCCCCGAGATATCATCATGGATCGGTTGAGGCAGCGGGCGGACTTCCTCGCCGTTGCCAACGGGCTGCGGGTGAATACCCCCGGCTTCGTGGTACAAAACCGCCGCCGCGAGGATGACGGTCCGATCCGGATCGGCTTCACGGTGACCAAAAAGAATGGCACTGCGACCGAGCGAAACCGCATCCGCCGCAGGCTTCGCGAATTGGTGAAGCGCGTGGACGCCGTATCCATGCGACCGCACAGCGATTATGTGGTAATCGGCCGCCGTGCTGCGCTCAATCGCGGTTTCGTCGTCATGCTCGATGATCTGCGTTCGGCGTTCCATCGTCTCGATCGCCAGCATCCAGGATGATCGCGGCGTCAAGATCGGCGGCATCAACGGCGCATCAAGCTGCAACCCGAACCGAGTGACGAGACCTGAACGATGTCTGAAAACCGCAATACCATCCTCGCCATCGTTCTGTCGGGCCTTATCCTGATCGCCTGGCAATATTTCTACAATATCCCGCAGATGGAAAAGGATCGCGCCGCGCAGCAGGCGCAAAGCGAGGTGGCCAAGTCTCAGACCGAGCCGGCGACAAACTCGCCCGCGCCCGATCACGCGGCAGCGGAGTCCGCGGTGGTCGCCCGAGGCGTTGCCGTTGCCGGCACGCCGCGGGTCAAGATCGACACCTCTCGCCTGAGCGGAAGCATCTCGCTGAAGGGCGCGCGTATCGATGATCTTTTGCTGACCAAGTTCCGCGAGACGGTTGATCCCGCCTCGCCCGCGATAGAGCTGTTTTCGCCCTCCGGCACCGCCGCTCCGTATTATGCCGAATTCGGATGGGTTCCGGGTACCGGATCGACCGCACGAGTGCCGGACCAGAACACGGTGTGGCAGCAGGAAGGGTCGGGTGTGCTGACGCCATCCACCCCGGTCACGCTGAAATATGACAACGGCGAAGGGTTGACGTTCCGTCGCACCATCGCGGTGGACGACCACTACCTGTTCACGATCAAGGATCAGGTCACGAACGTCGGCAACGCGCCGGTGACGTTGTATCCATTCGCGCTGATTTCACGTCACGGCACGCCGGCAGTCTCCGGCTACTACATCCTGCACGAAGGCCTCGTCGGGTATCTCGGCGACCAGAAGCTGCAGGAATATTCCTACAAGAAGATCGACGAAGCCAAATCGGTGAACTTCAAGGTCACCAACGGCTGGCTCGGCATCACCGACAAATATTGGGCCTCGGCCCTGCTGCCCGACACCAGTGCGGCATTGCAGGCGCGCTTCTCGTCCAATCAGACCGGCTCGGTCAAGACCTACCAGACCGATTATCTGCAGGATGCGCAGACCATCCCGATCGGTGGCACCGGTTCGGCAAATGCTCGCCTGTTCGCCGGCGCCAAGGAAGCCAGCGTTGTCGGCATCAATTTTCCGTTCGTGCAACTCGGCGGCTACAACAAGCAACTCAGCCTCAACCATTTCGACCTGCTGATCGACTGGGGTTGGTTCTACTTCATCACCAAGCCGATGTTCCTCGCGCTGGATTTCTTCTTCCACCTGTTCGGCAATTTCGGCATCGCGATCCTGCTTGTGACGGTGCTGGTGAAGCTGATCTTCTTCCCGCTCGCCAACAAGTCCTACGCCTCGATGGCGAAGATGAAGGCGGTCCAGCCGCAGATCAACGCGCTGAAAGAGCGCTTCCCCGACGACAAGATGAAACTGCAGCAGGAGATGATGGAAATCTACAAGAAGGAGAAGATCAACCCGATCTCGGGTTGTCTTCCGGTCGTCTTGCAGATTCCGGTGTTCTTCTCGCTCTACAAGGTGCTGTTCGTGACCATCGAAATGCGTCACGCGCCATTCTTCGCCTGGATCAAGGACCTGTCTGCGCCCGATCCGACCCACATCTTCAATCTGTTCGGGCTGCTGCCCTACGATCCTTCGCTGGTGCCGTTGCTCGGCCCCTATCTCGCGATCGGTGCGTGGCCGATCATCATGGGCATCACGATGTGGTTCCAGATGAAGCTGAACCCGACGCCGCCGGACCCGACCCAGAAGATCATCTTCGACTGGATGCCGGTGATCTTCACCTTCATGCTCGCGGCGTTCCCGGCCGGCCTCGTGATCTACTGGGCCTGGAACAATACGCTATCGGTGCTCCAGCAGAGCTTCATCATGCGCCGCAACGGCGTGAAGGTGGAACTGTTCGACAACGTGAAGTCAACGTTCAGCCGCAAGCCCTCCGACAAACCGGCGAAGACGACATAGGCTGATCTTCGCCTCGCCGTCATCGCGGACCGAGCCATGCCCGGCGCGAACGTTTCTGAAACGAATCGCTCAGCGCAAGGTCGGCAAGAGCCGATTTTGTCGCGAGCTCGCAATGACGCCTGTGAAAGCCCACGCATGATAACGGCCACCGATGCGGAGCTGATCGAGCGGGGCCGCAAGCTGTTTGCCGGCGACTGGCAATTCATCTGGGCCTCGCCGTCGATCGAAACGCTGCCGCCTATGGCTGGCGTCGAGGTCGCATTCGCCGGACGTTCCAACGTCGGCAAGTCTACCCTGATCAACGCGCTGACCGGCCGCAACGCGCTGGCGCGGACGTCCCACACGCCCGGTCGCACCCAGGAGTTGATCTTCTTCGAGGGTCCGAAGGATCCCGATGTCCGGCTGGTCGATATGCCCGGCTACGGTTTTGCGTCGGCGCCGAAAGCCAAGATCGCGTCGTGGACGTCGCTGATCCATCAATTCCTGCTCGGCCGGGCGACCCTTGCGCGAGTCTATGTGCTGATCGACTCGCGCCATGGTCTCAAGGACATCGACCAGACCATTCTGACCACGCTCGACAGGTCCGCGGTGAGCTATCAGATCGTGCTGACCAAGGCCGACGAGGTGAAGGCCGCTGAGATGGCGGAGCGTGCTGATGCGACCAGGACGCTGCTCGCCAAACATCCGGCGGCGTTCCCGGATGTGCTGGTCACGTCGTCGCGCACGGGCTACGGAGTGCCGGAGTTGCGCGCCGCCATGGCCCGCCTGATTGGAGAGCATCAGCGATGACGCAGTTCGGCTGGTTTCGGATCATCGTCTTTGCGGCGGGGCTGATGGGCGCCGCCGGCGTCATCCTGGCTGCGGTCGCGGCGCACAAGGCGGGCGGCACCCTTCTGCCCGCAGCCTCGTCGATGCTGTTGTTTCATGCGCCTGCCGCGCTTCTGGCGACGCTTCTGGCCGATCGGCAGATCATTCGCCCGCGCCTTGGCCTCGCGGCCGCCGGCGGCTTTGTCGCAGGCGCGACCTTGTTCAGTACCGACCTGACGGTGCTGCAATTCCTCGGTCACCGGCTTTTCCCGATGGCGGCCCCGTCCGGCGGAACGCTGATGATCCTGAGCTGGTTTTTACTCGCGATCGCTGCCGTCTGGCCTCGTGCCGCGACTCGCACCTGACAGCCGGGATACCGATCCAGAGCGGCTTTGCGGTCCTGTCGCCAATCGGCTAGTGGAGTGGATGTAACGCTCCATCCCGCCGGCCAAGAGACCCGCTTCATGTCCGACACCTCCCAAATCAGCCCGCTCGATCAGGCCCGCATCCTGTCCGAGGCGCTGCCGCATATGCAGCGGTATGACGAGGAAACCATCGTCATCAAATACGGCGGCCATGCCATGGGCGCGGAGGATGTCGCCCGGCAGTTTGCCCGCGACATTGTGTTGCTGGAGCAGACCGCGATCAATCCGGTCGTTGTGCACGGCGGAGGCCCGCAGATCGCCACCATGCTGCAACGGCTCGGTATCAAATCGGAATTTGCGGCGGGCTTGCGCATTACCGACGCTGCGACCATCGAGATCGTCGAGATGGTGCTGGCCGGTTCGATCAACAAGCAACTGGTCGGCTACATCAATGAAGCCGGCGGCAAGGCGGTCGGTCTCTGCGGCAAGGACGGCAACATGGTCACCGCCTCCAAGGCGACGCGCACCATGGCCGATCCCGATTCGAACATCGAGAAGGTTATCGATCTCGGCTTTGTCGGCGAACCCGAAAAGGTCGACCTGACGCTGCTGAACCAGCTGATCGGTCATGAACTGATCCCGGTTCTGGCGCCGCTGGCCACCTCAAAAGGCGGCCAGACCTTCAACGTCAATGCCGATACCTTTGCAGGCGCGGTCGCCGGCGCGCTGAAAGCCAAGCGCCTGCTGCTTCTGACCGACGTTCCCGGCGTTCTCGACCAATCGAAGAAATTGATACCGGAGCTGTCGGTCAAGGATGCGCGCAAGCTGATCGCCGACGGGACCATTTCGGGCGGCATGATTCCGAAAGTCGAAACCTGCATCTACGCGCTCGAACAGGGCGTCAGCGGCGTCGTCATCATCGACGGCAAGACCCCCCATGCGGTGCTGCTCGAGCTCTTCACTGACCAGGGCACGGGAACGCTGATCCACAAGTGACCGAAGCGCGACAAAGGCCGCAACGCGGCTTCGGCCACATCGACACCTGGGTGTTCGATCTCGACAACACGCTCTATCCGCATCACGTCAACCTCTGGCAGCAGGTCGACGCGCGGATCGGCGAATACATCGGAAAATTCCTCGACGTCGATCCGGTCGAGGCCCGGCGGATCCAGAAGGATTACTACAAGCGCTTCGGCACCAGCATGCGGGGCATGATGACGGAGCACGGCGTTTCCGCAGACGACTATCTCGCTTACGTCCATCGGATCGACCACTCGCCGCTCGAGCCCAATCCGGCGATGGGCGCGGCGATCGAAAAGTTACCCGGCCGCAAGCTGATCCTTACCAACGGCTCGACTGCTCACGCCGGCAAGGTGCTGGAGCGGCTCGGCTTCGGCCATCATTTCGAGGCCGTATTCGACATCATCGCCGCCGAGCTGGAGCCGAAACCGGCCCCGCAGACCTATCGCCGCTTTCTCGAACGGCACCGCGTCGATGCCGCGAACGCCGCAATGTTCGAGGATCTGGCGCGCAACCTGGTCGTGCCGCATCAACTCGGCATGACCACGGTTCTGGTGGTGCCGGATGGGACGCAGGAGGTGGTACGCGAGGACTGGGAGCTGGAAGGACGTGGCGCGCCGCACGTCGACCATGTCACCGAGGATCTGGCCGGGTTTCTAGCCGGGTTGACGACCCGGTCGGCTTGACAGGTCCGCCGTCGTAAGAGAACACGGCGTGGACAAACTATGATCGCGTAGTAAAGGCGCAGGAAATCCTATGTCCCCCGCATCTCTCGAGACCACCATCAACGCCGCCTTCGAGGCCCGCGACACCGTCACTCCCGCGACCCAAGGCGAGGTGCGCGACGCTGTGGATCAGGCACTCGGCCTGCTCGACAAGGGCGAGGTGCGCGTCGCCGAGCGCGCGGCGGACGGTAAGTGGAACGTTAACCAATGGCTCAAGAAGGCCGTGCTGCTGTCGTTCCGCCTCAACGACATGAGCGTCATTCCCGGCGGCCCCGGCAAGGCTGTGTGGTGGGACAAGGTGCCGTCGAAATTCGAGGGCTGGGACGAAAAGCGGTTTCGCGACGCCGGCTTTCGGGCCGTGCCGGGCGCGATCGTCCGCCGCTCCGCCTTCATCGCCAAGAACGCGGTGCTGATGCCGTCGTTCGTCAATCTCGGCGCCTATGTCGATGAGAGCACCATGGTCGACACCTGGTGCACGGTCGGCTCCTGTGCCCAGATCGGCAAGCGCGTCCATATCTCCGGCGGCGCCGGTATCGGCGGCGTGCTGGAGCCGCTGCAGGCCGGCCCTGTCATCATCGAGGACGATTGCTTCATCGGTGCGCGCTCGGAAGTGGCGGAAGGCGTGATCGTGCGCAAGGGCGCGGTGCTGTCGATGGGCGTGTTCCTTGGCGCATCCACCAAGATCGTCGATCGTGAGACCGGCGAGATATTCATGGGCGAAGTGCCGGAATATGCCGTGGTGGTGCCGGGCGCGTTGCCGGGCAAGCCGTTGAAGAACGGCCAGCCGGGTCCGTCCACCGCCTGCGCGGTCATCGTCAAGCGCGTCGACGAGCGCACCCGCTCCAAGACCGGTATTAACGAGCTGCTGCGGGACTAGTGGAGTGAATTTGACATTCGCCACCTGCGCTGCAGCATATCCGGCGAGCGAATGTCAAATTCGGATCTCCACTAGAAACCTAATAGTTGCTAGTGGTCCTTTGATTCTAAACATTTGCAAAAACTCCTGCCGCAACGGATGCAAATGTTAGAATCGGACCACTAGAGCATGATCCCGACCCGAAGGGCCGCGCCAGCGCAAAGTGGGGACCGGTTTTCGGACGAGATCATGCTCCATCAATAACGGACTACTGATGACCGCCGACGCTCTCTCCATCGCACGTGACCTGCTCCGCTGTCCGTCGGTGACGCCGGCGGATGCCGGCGCGCTCGGCGTGTTGGAGGCGCTGCTCAAGACCGCCGGATTTGAGGTGCACCGCATCACCTTCAGCGAACCGGGCGCCGCCGACATCGACAATCTGTATGCCCGCATCGGCACGACCGGCCCTCATATTGCGTTCGCCGGCCATACCGATGTTGTACCTCCCGGCGACGAGTCGGCGTGGACCCATGGCGCGTTTGTCGGTGACGTCAAGGATGGCTTTCTTTACGGGCGTGGCGCGGTGGACATGAAGGGCGGAATCGCCTGCAGTGTTGCCGCTGCGCTGGAATATCTCGCGGCGCGCGGCGGCAAGCCGGGGCGGGACGGTACGGGCTCGATTTCGTTCCTGATCACCGGCGACGAGGAAGACATCGCCGTCAATGGCACCGTCAAGCTGATGCAATGGGCGGCCGAGCGCGGCGAAAAATTCGATCACTGCGTGCTCGGCGAGCCCAGCAATGTCGCCGAGCTCGGCGACTGCATCAAGATCGGCCGGCGCGGCTCGCAATCCGGCACGCTGTATGTCGATGGCGTCCAGGGCCACGTCGCTTACCCGCACCGCGCGGCGAATCCGATTCCGGACATCGCCGCGCTGATCACCGCGCTCGTGAGCGAGCCCCTGGATCAAGGCAGCGCGCAGTTCCAGCCGTCGAATCTGGAGTTCACCTCCGTCGATGTTGGCAATCCGGCGGCCAATGTGATTCCCGGGCAGGCGCGGGCGAAGTTCAACATTCGCTTCAACGATCATCACAATCAGGAATCGCTGCGGGGGCTGATCGAGGCGCGCGTCGCCAAAGCCTCTGGCAATCGCGTTCGGACCCGGATCGTGTGGGAGCCCTCGAATGCCGATGTGTTCGTCACCAGACTGGGCTCGTTCACCGATCTCGTGGTCGCGGCGATCGAGGAGGTGACCGGCCGCAGGCCGGAGCTGAACACCGGCGGCGGCACGTCGGATGCGCGCTTCATCAAGGACTACTGCCCGGTGATTGAATTCGGCCTGGTCGGCCAGACCATGCACCAGATCGACGAGCGCACGCCGGTGGCCGATCTTGAAAAGCTGACCCGTATCTACCGCGGCGTGCTGGATCGCTATTTCGCATGAGCGGCAAGATCCTCGTCCTCACCGCCCTCGATGATGAGCTCGACAAGGCGCGCGCGCCCGACGGCGTCAGGGTGATCTACACCGGCGTCGGCAAGATCAATGCGGCCAGCGCAACCACGCTGGCGCTGCTGACGATGCGCCCGGCACTTGTCATCAACTACGGTACCGCAGGAAAAATCAACGAGACGCTCCAGGGTCTGGTGGAGGTGTCCGGCGTCATCCAGCGCGACATGATGGCGATGCCACTGGCGCCGCGCGGACGCACACCGTTCGCGCCGGAGCTCGATCGGTTGTCGTCGGGTCAGGCCGGCGTCGTTTGCGGCACCGGCGACAGCTTTGTCACGACCTCAGATCCGTGGTTGATCGAGAACGGGATCGATATCGTCGACATGGAGCTGTTCGCGGTCGCGCAGGTCTGCCAGCGCCACGGTCTGCCGTGGCGTGCGTTCAAATTCATCACCGACGGCGCCAACGACCTCGCGCATCAGGACTGGACCGCGAATATGAAGGACGGCGAGAGTCTGTTCTGGGACGCGCTGGAACGGATTCGTTCCTAGAGTTCTGGCTCAACGCAGTTGAGTCAGACGCTAGCCGTATCCTTTTTGATCGGGCATGATCTTATCCGAAAACCGGTCCCCACTTTTCGGGATCATGCTCTAATAATCCACCCGCACCAGATACAATCCGTCCGGCGGCGCGACCGGGCCGCAGGCTTCGCGACGCCGCTCGGCGAGCGCGTTGGACAGATCGTCGGCGTTCCAGCGGCCATGCCCGACCCAGACTAGCGATCCCACCATCGAGCGCACCTGGCTGTGCAGATACGAGCGCGCTGAGGTGACGATGGTGACGTTGTCGCCGTTCCTGATGACGTCGAGTTGATCGAGCGTCTTCTCCGGTGATTTCGCCTGACATTCGGTGTCGCGAAACGTCGTGAAGTCGTGCTTGCCGATCAGCCGCTGCGCCGCCGAGTGCATCGCCTCCGCATCGAGCGGGCGCGGCACGCGCCAGACGTGGCCGACATCGATGGCGAGGTTCGCGCGGCGGTTGGCGATGCGATAGACGTAATGCCGCCTGAGCGCCGAGAACCGCGCCTCGAAGGTGTCGGGCACAATCTCGGCTTCGAGCACGCCGATCGGATGCGGCCGCAGATGCGCGTTGAGCCCGTCTCGCAGCCGGTTCGGCGCGAAATGTTTGGCGATGTCGCAATGCGCCACCTGCGCCAGCGCATGGACGCCGGCATCGGTGCGGCCGGCGCCATGCACGCGAACGGCGTCGCCGCAGATCGCCTTCACCGCCGCCTCCAGTGCGCCCTGCACCGAGGGACCATTGTCTTGGTACTGCCAGCCGCAGAACGGGCCGCCGTCATATTCGATGGTGAGCTTGTAGCGGGGCATCAGACGAGCCGCATAGGCGGCTGAAGCGGCGTGCCGTTCAGAAAGGCGTCGGTCTTCATCGGCGGCTTTCCGGCGCGCTGCAATTCAAGGACGCGGATCGCGCCGTCCTTGCATGCAATGGTCAGGCGGTCGTTGAGCAGCTCACCGGGTTCGCCGGAACCTTTCGCTATCTCACAACGCAGGATCTTCACTCGCACCGGCTCGCCGTCGACCGGCATCTCGCACCATGCGCCCGGAAACGGCGACAGGCCGTGGATATGCCGCAGCAGCTCTCGGGTTGGACTGTTCCAGTCGATGCGCGCCTCAGCCTTGTCGATTTTTGCGGCGTAGGTGACGCCGACGTCACTCTGCTTTGTCAGCTGCAGGCCGCCGCGCGAGAGCGCAGCCATCGCTTGCGCCATGAGATCGGCCCCCAGCGGCGCCAGTGCGTCATGGAGATCGGAAGCCGTCATCGCATCGGTCACGGCGATCCGATGGGTAATGGCGACCTCGCCGGTGTCGAGGCCGGCCTCCATCTTCATGACCATGACGCCGCTTTCGGTGTCGCCCGCCATGATGGCGCGATTGATCGGCGCGGCGCCGCGCCAGCGCGGCAGCAGCGACCCGTGGAGGTTGAAGCAGCCGAGTGGCACCGCATCGAGGATCACCTGCGGCAGAATCATCCCGTAGGCCACGACGACAGCGGCATCCGCCGCGAACGATTGAAACTCAAGTAGCGCTTCCGAAGTCTTCAGCGTTTTCGGCGTCAGCACGGGAATGCCGAGGCGATGTGCTTCCCGCGCGACAGGCGTCGGTTGCAGCTTCATGCCGCGGCCAGCGGGCCTGGCCTCGCGCGTGTATACGGCCGCGATCTCATGGCCACGGGCGACGAGTTGCAGCAGGGTCGGCACCGCAAAATCCGGCGTGCCCATGAAGATCAGGCGAAGCGGCATGTTGTTGAGTTCGTGCGTGGCGATACCCGCCCTATTTATCGGCGAGCTTCGCAGCCTTGGTAAATTTCTTCAGCACGCGGTCGCGCTTGAGCTTCGAGAGGTAGTCGACAAACAGTACGCCGTTGAGATGGTCGATCTCATGCTGGATGCAGGTGGCGAAAAGACCCTCGGCATCCTCCTCGTGCACCTTGCCGTCGAGATCGGTGAAGCGAACCCGCACCCGCGCCGGCCGCTCGACCTCCTCGTAATATTCGGGGATCGACAGGCAGCCCTCCTCATAGGTCGAGAGCTCCTCGGACGCCGACAGGATTTCCGGGTTGATGAAAACGCGCGGTCGCGGCGTGACTTCGCCGTCCTCGTCGCGCCTGGCGAGGTCCATGGTGATGATGCGGACCGGCTGTGCGACCTGGATGCCGGCGAGCCCGATGCCCGGCGCGTCGTACATGGTCTCGAACATGTCGTCAGCGAGCCTGCGGATTTCCGGCGTGACCTTTTCGATCGGCCTGGAAACCAGGCGCAACTGCTTGTCCGGCAGGATGATAATTTCACGAATAGCCATGCCGGGCGATGTAGTCCGCCGGTCTGCTGTGGTCAATCCGTGGCGATCGCAGTCGTTAACTGTTCATTAGCGATGAAAACCGGGGTTTCGTTAACCCTAGATCGTTCTCTCTTCGTTCGCGTTTCCGACCGAATCGGCTACAAGGGGCGAATGAACGAGATCCTTTTCATGCTGGGCGACGTGCCGGTGCGAACCAGCGCCGTGCTGGTCGCGTTCGGCGTGCTGGCGCTCGTGTTGCTGCTGATCATCGCCATTGTGATCGCGCGATCGGGACGCCGCGGAACCGAAATGGCGGTGACGCAGGCGAGCCGTGCCGATGAGCTGGAGGAACGTCTCATCGACATGATGCGCACGCAGGCTGAGGCCGCCGGCCGGGTCGATGCCATGGGCAAGGCGCTCGCGGGCCGGCAGGCGGAAATGGCGCGGGCGGTCAGCGATCGGCTGGACTCGGTCACCCATCGGGTCGGCCAGTCGATGGAGCAGACCACGCGCAACACCATGGACAGCCTGCGTGTGCTGCACGAACGGCTCGGAATTATCGACAACGCGCACCAGAACCTGACTGAACTAACCACGCAGGTGACGACGCTGCGCGATGTGCTCGCCAACAAGCAGTCGCGCGGCGCATTCGGACAGGCGCGGATGGAAGCGATCGTGCAGGACGGCATGCCGAAAGACTCGTTTGCCTTCCAGTACACGCTGTCGAACGGCAAGCGGCCGGACTGCGTGATCTTCCTCCCCGACCAGCGCCCGCTCTGCATTGACGCGAAATTTCCGCTGGAGGCGATGACGGCGCTGCACGACGCCCGCACCGACGACGAAAGGAAGTTCGCAAGCCAGCGGCTGCGCGCCGACGTCATGAAACACGTGACAGACATCGCCGGCAAATACCTGATCCCGGGCGTGACCCAGGATAACGCGCTGATGTTCGTGCCGTCGGAATCGGTCTATGCCGAGATCTATGACGCCTTCGACGATGTGATCCAGAAAGCCTACCGCGCCCGGATCGTGCTGGTGTCGCCGTCACTTTTGATGCTGGCGATCCAGGTGATGCAGCAGCTTCTCAAGGACGCGCGGATGCGCGATGCCGCCGACAAGGTTCGGATCGAGGTCATGAACATGATGGGTGACGTCGAGCGTCTGCGCGACCGGGTCAGCAAGCTCGGCAGCCACTTCGATCAGGTTAGCGAGGATGTCAGGCAGGTGCTGATCTCGGTCGGCAAGATCGGCAAGCGCGCGACGAAGATCGAGGAACTCGATTTCAGCAAGGACGAGGCAGTCGCGGAGACGCCGAGGATCGCCAAGTCCGGCGAACCCGAGCTGTTTGCGCCGCAGCCCGCACGCAAGTTGCAAGCCGGCGAATAACGACATTCGCGTTCCCCGCGAGGGAGAAATGCCGCCGAATCTGCTAGCACTGCGGAATGACTGCTCCGGACGCCACCGCCGCCCCGCCGAAAGTATCCGACGCCGCCACCCGCGCCTCATGGCGCGAGAGCATCGCGGTCTATCTACAACCGCGCGTCCTCATCGTGATGCTGCTCGGCTTCTCGTCCGGCCTGCCGCTGGCGTTGTCGGGTTCGACGCTGCAGATCTGGATGAAAGAATCCGGCATCGATCTGCACGACATCGGTCTGTTTGTTCTTGTTGGCACACCCTATACGCTGAAGTTTCTGTGGGCGCCGTTGGTCGACGCCCTGCACATTCCGTTTTTGACGCGGCGGTTCGGTCGCCGCCGTGGCTGGCTCGTTTTCTCGCAACTGCTTCTGATTGCGGCGATCCTGCTGCTGGCCTCGACCGATCCGGTAAAGGCACCGTGGTTCGTCGCGCTCGGCGCGGTACTCGTGGCAGCGACCTCGGCGACGCAGGATATTGTGGTCGATGCGTTTCGAGTCGAGAGCCTGCCGGAAAGCGAGCAGGCCGCCGGCATGGCGGGTTATGTCGCCGCCTATCGCATCGGCATGCTGGTCTCCACCGCCGGCGCTCTCTTCCTCGTCAGTGCGTTCGAAGGGACAGGACTCGTGCGCGCCGCCGCCTGGGCATGGGGCTACATCGCCATGGCTGCGCTGGTCCTGATCGGCACCATCACCGCGCTTGCCGCCACCGAGCCTGAGCAGTCCGTGCGCGCCGAGCAAGCAACGCGGGCCGAGGGCGGTTTTGCGCGCGTCATGAACGCCGCGATCGGCGCATTTTCTGAATTCCTGAGCCGCAAGGATGCTCTCGCCGCGCTCGCCTTCATCGTGCTGTTCAAGTTCACCGACGCGTTCTCCGGCACCATGACCGCACCATTCGTCATCGATCTCGGTTTCACCCGCAACGACTACGCCGCCATCGTCAAGGGCGTCGGCCTTGCCGCGACGCTGATCGGCGGTTTTGCGGGCGGCTTCGTGGCGCGGCGCTACTCGCTGGCGGCGAGCCTGTGGATCGGCGGCATTTTGCAGGCGGCGGCCAATCTGTCGTTCTCGTGGCTGGCGCTGGTCGGGGTCAATCAATGGGCGCTGGCGTTCGCCATCACGGCGGAGAATTTCACCAGCGCCATCGGCACGGTGATCTTTGTCGCCTATCTCTCGGCGCTGTGCCGCAACCCGCTGCACACCGCTACCCAATATGCGCTACTCACGGCGCTGGCTGCGGTTGGCCGAACCTATCTTTCCGCCAGCGCGGGGTTCGTCGCCGAGGCGACCGGATGGCCGCTGTTCTTTGCGATTTGCGTTGCCGTCGCCGTGCCAAGCCTGATCCTGCTGGCCTGGCTGCAGCGGCGCGGGCACTTTGCCGCGCTGCAGACGTGAGCAAGGAACAGCGCCGGCGAGCCAGAAGCCGTCGTCCTGACCGCTTTCATTTCCAGATCATGTCTTTCGCCGCGATCAATCCGCCGCCTGCGATCAGAACCGCGGCGACTGCGAGCGCTGCGGTCGGCCTCGCAAAGCCCGCCAATATCAGGAACGTGGTCGAAAGCAACGGCGTCGCATAGGCGGCCGCGCCGAGCACGCGAATGTCCCCCCGCTTCATGCCGATATCCCAAACATAGAAGGCGAGGCCGACCGGACCGATGCCGAGCGCGGCGATCGCGAGCCATTGCGCGCCGCTGTCCGGCCACACCGTGGGTTCCACGAGTATGTGCGCAACCGCCGCCAGCCCGGCCGTCGTCAAGCAGAAGCCCGCGACCGCATCGGTCGGAACCGAGGCCAGCCGCCGCGACAGTACCGAATACGCCGCCCAGACAAATGCCGCGATGAACGCTGCCGCAAGGCCCCAAATCTGGCTGCTTTCGAACTGGATTGATGTGTTGCCCGCGACCAGCAGCACCGTTCCGGCGAGCCCGAGGATCGCGCCGATCAGATGATGCGGCGCCAGCCGCTCGCCGGGCAGCAACGATGAAAACAGCACGATCAGCAGCGGCCAGAGATAATTCAGCAGTCCGGCTTCGGCGGGCGGCGCCAGACGCAGCGCGATGAAATACAGCGCGTGATAGCCGAACAGCCCGCCGACCCCGACGAGCCACGCAACCGGGGGCTGCCGCAATGCGCGGACGCCTTCGGGGCGAAACAGCCAGCTTGCGCAGCCGGCGAGGCCACCGATCGCAAACGTCATCGCCGCCAGTTGAAACGCGGGAATGCGTCCGGTCGCGACCGTCATGACCGCGAGCAGCGACCACATGACGATGGCGGTGAGGCCGATGAGCGTAGCGGTGCGGGAGGTCATGATTTCTTCCTTCTCCCCTCGCGGGAGAAGGTGGCGCGGACGAAGTCCGCGTCGGATGAGGGGCCTTCCGTCACGCTGACGCTGTCCCTCTCACCCGGCCCCGCTGACGCGCATCCACCCTAAGAGCGAGCTTCGCTCGTCTCGGCTCCCGCAAAGGGGAGAGGGGAAAAGAAGCAGCGTGTTCACGCTATGCGCTATTCTTCACGCCAGATACTGCCCGCCGTTGACGGAGAGCGTCGATCCCGTGATGAAACCGGCGTCGTCGGCGGCGAGGAACACCACCGCGCGCGCGATCTCCTCGGGCTCGCCGAGACGGGTCACCGGAATCTGCGGCAGGATGTTTTTCTCGACCACGTCCTTTGGCACCGCCTGCACCATCTCGGTGTTGATGTAGCCCGGGCAGATCGCGTTCACGGTGATGCCGCCCTTGGCGTTCTCCAGCGCCAGGGCCTTGGTGAAGCCGATGTCGCCCGCCTTCGCCGCAGAATAGTTCACCTGTCCGAACTGCCCTTTCTGGCCGTTGATCGAGGAGATGTTGATGATGCGGCCGAACTTGCGGGCGCGCATGCCTTCGATCACCGGGCGCGTCATGTTGAACAGCGAGCCGAGATTGGTGTTGATGACGGCGCTCCACTGTTCCAGCGTCATCTTGTGGAAGGCGCTGTCTTTGGTGATGCCGGCATTGTTCACGAGCACCTCGATGGGGCCGAGATCCGCTTCGACCTTCTTGATGCCGTCGGCGCAGGCCTCAAAGGAAGCAACGTCCCACTTGTAGACGGGGATGCCGGTCTCCGTTTTGAACTTCTCCGCCGCCGCATCGTTGCCGGCGTAACTCGCGACGACTTTGTATCCGGCCGTTTTCAGCGCCTTGCTGATCGCGCTGCCGATGCCTCGCGTTCCCCCCGTCACCAGTGCCACTCTTGCCATTGCGTCGTCCTCCTCGGCAGCAAGCCGGATCTATCCCGATCGTTGAGTCTTGCAGATAAAAATGCCCGGCACGAGGCCGGGCATTTCGTTGTCAGCGTGAACTGCGGTGACTCGATGTCCATTTAACATCGTTCGCCTGCCTTCATCCGCTCAGCCGCGCTCGACGCACATGGCGATGCCCATGCCGCCGCCGATGCATAGCGTGGCGAGGCCCTTTTTGGCGTCGCGCTTCTGCATTTCGTGCAGCAGCGTCACCAGTACGCGCGCGCCCGAGGCTCCGACCGGGTGCCCGATGGCGATGGCGCCGCCATTGACGTTGACCCTGGAGGTGTCCCAGCCGAGGTCCTTGTTGACGGCGCAGGCCTGGGCGGCGAAGGCTTCATTGGCCTCGATCAGGTCGAGGTCGCCGATAGTCCAGCCCGCCTTCTTCAGCGCGGCGCGCGACGCCGGGATCGGGCCGGTGCCCATGATCTTCGGGTCGACGCCGGCATGGGCCCACGAGACGATGCGGGCGAGGGGGGTCTTGCCCTCTTTCGCCGCCTGCCTGGCCGACATCAGCACCACGGCAGCGGCGCCGTCGTTGATGCCGGACGCGTTTGCCGCGGTGACCGTGCCGTCCTTCTCGAAAGCCGGGCGCAGTTTGGCGATGGACTCGACCGTCACGCCCGCCTTCGGATACTCGTCGGTGTCGACGATGATATCGCCCTTGCGGTTCTTGACGGTGACGGGTGCGATTTCATCCTTGAACCGGCCGGCCTTTTGCGCGGCTTCTGCCTTGTTCTGCGAGCTGGCGGCGAATTCGTCCTGTTGCTGGCGGGTGATCTGATACTGCTTGGCGACGTTCTCGGCCGTATTACCCATGTGATAGCCGTTGAATGCATCCCACAGGCCATCTCTGATCATGGTATCGATCAGTTCGAGGCCGCCCATCTTCACGCCGCCGCGCAGGTACTGGGCATGCGGCGCCATGCTCATGGATTCCTGTCCGCCGGCGACGACGACCTCGGAGTCGCCGTTAAGGATGGCCTGATAGCCGAGCGCGACCGTGCGCAGACCCGAACCGCAGAGCTGGTTGATGCCCCAGGCCGGGCTTTCCACCGGAATGCCGGCGGCGATCGACGCCTGCCGCGCCGGGTTCTGGCCCTGCGCCGCGGTCAAAATCTGGCCCATGATGACTTCGGAGACGCGGCCAGGCTCGACACCCGCCCGCTCCAGCGCGGCCTTAATCGCGACGGCGCCGAGAGCGTGAGCCGACGTGGTGGCGAACGCACCGTTGAAACTTCCCACCGCGGTGCGGGCGGCGCTGACGATGACGACATCGTCTGACATGGACATCTCCTGGAGCTTGAGTGACGTGGAATTGGACGATAGCCGCCGCGCCGGCGACCCGTGTCTGAATTCTATCCTGTTAACCTCACAAGAGTGTGTCAATCAAACCAATGGCGAGAAGTCGTGCCCGGGCATATTCCTGAGCAGTCTCTATGCTTTGGAATTAACTGTCCTTCATAAAACGGTAGCCGAAGCCTGCCGAAAGTGCTTACTTTGCTGCAATGCGCTTGTTAACCCCATCGTGGACGCCGGCGGGGTTTCTTGTCCGCGGTATGGACGTGTGGGACCTATGGCGAAATCAGAGACACCAACGACAATCAAGAAATATGCGAACCGGCGGCTCTATAATACCGGCACCAGCACTTATGTGACGCTCGAAGATCTCGCGACGATGGTCAAGCAGGGCGAGGATTTCCTCGTCTTCGATGCAAAGACCGGCGATGACATCACTCGCTCGGTGCTGGCGCAGATCATTTTCGAGCAGGAAAATAAAGCCGGACAGAACCTGCTTCCGACCACGTTCCTGCGACAGCTGATCCGCTTCTATGGCGACAGCATGCAGATGGTGGTGCCGAAATATCTCGAACAGTCGATCGACATGCTGACCCGCGAGCAGGAGAAATTCCGCAAGCAGATGAGCAGCACCTTCAGCGGCACTCCTTTCGCACCGCTCGAAGAGCATGTCCGCCGTAATATGGAATTGTTCGAGCGCACCTTCTCGATGTTCAAGCCGTTCGTGCCGCCGCGCGGTGGGACCGCCGCGCCCGAGCCGGAGAAAACGCCCGACGCCTCAAATGCCGGCGACAATATCGAGGATCTTCGCCGCCAGATGAAGGAGATGCAGGATCGTCTCGAGCGGATGTCGAAAGAGCCGAAGAAGGATTAGGTTTCGCGGCTTCCTTTGACGCGGTTTCTTGACGCAAGCCGGTATCCATCCTCGGGTCAAGCCCGAGGACATGCTTCGCTCGAAAACGCGATTGAACCCGCATCATGCCTGGCCCTTCGTGGCAGGCCGATTACCCCTCTGCCACGCATTTCTGATAAGACCAGCTCGCGGCTGCCGCCATTCATCATCGGCGCGGCGACCCTCATCAAGTGGCTACGCTGAGGCTCCGTCGCGTTGAACCTTTTCTCCGGACGGATGACTTCCTCAAAGGGGACAAGCGCCAGCGTCCCATCGCGCCGTCCGTCATCGGTTTCGGGCAGCTCTGCTCGCATCGATGGATGGAGCCTGTGGGCGCTGAAATCCTCGCCCGGCAGCTCCTCGAAGTCGCTGTCGCCGGAGTTATGAAAGCACAACTCTATGAAGGCGCAGTGTGGATTGCAGACGACAAACCGCATCGCGCGAATCCGCAAGGTCAAGTAACTTGGGCTCAGCCGAATCCCAGAGCGGCACAGGTGCGGAGAAGGGGCAGGAAGGTCTGGCGGCGCTGGGCCGTTCGGGCATCGTGGGTCTGGTTCGCGCGATCCCGATCCGTTGGCGTATTCTTTCGATCGCGACGTTGAATTCTGCGGTGGTGCTGGTGCTGGCGCTGCTGATATGGAGCGGCGCCAAGACGCTGGGATCCGCGCGGGACGACCTGCGTCAGGTCAGGGAATCCGACAAGATCCTCGCGGTTCTCGAGAGCAAGACCGGTCGGCTGCAAAATCTGATCCATCGCTACATCAACCAGCCGAGTCCCGATCTGTTTGCGGAAATCCTGCTGTTGCGCGATGCCGTCCTCGGTACCTTGAGTACGCGCGCCTCGACCGACCCGATCCTGTCGGGCTCGGTCGACGAACTGGAGCGCGCCACCGAACGCTTCCTCGGCGGGTTTGAAGAACTGCGCGCATTACAGACGAGCATTACCAAAACCTACGAGGATCAGATACTGGCGCCAGCCAAGGACATGGCGGGACTCTACTCGATCATCGAGGGCGCGACCGGTCGCCGCGAGGCTCGAATCTGGCCAACGCTTGGGAAATCCCGCGAGACGTTCACAGCGACGCTGGTGGCCGCGAACGCCTACTATCTGGCGCCCGCATCGACCAGCGCGGAGGAGGTCCGCAAGAATACTGATGCGATCGAGCGAACTATCCCGGCAATGATCGAGTTTTCGGATAATGATCTCCAGCGCGACGCGCTGCAAAAACTCAAAACCCGGACATCCGCGCTGCATGACGGAATTGGAAACCTTTCCGAATTGCTCACCAAGCGGACCGACTTGCTGCGCAACGCCATCGACGCCAGCCAGGCGCAGACCATCGCCGCGATCGATGGTCTGTCGGTCAAGATGCGGCGGCGCGAGCAGAGCGCGCAGATGACTTTCGACCACACGCTTACGGATATCTCGCGCAAGATGCTGTCGATCGTCGCGATCTTCCTCGCGGTCATCGTCGTCGCTGGCGTTGTCGTCGCGCTCAGCATCCGTCTGCCTTTGCGGCAGATCATGACGTCGATGCGCGCGATCATGTCCGGCGATTACGACCGCAAGGTCGTCGGCACCGATGCACGGGATGAAATCGGCGCCATGGCGCGTGCTGTCGAGGTGTTTCGCAAGAACGCCATCGCCAAACGCGATGCCGAGGACGAATTGCGGGCATCGAAGGAACGGGCCGAGAGCGCCCTGCTGGAATTGAATGCGGCGCAGCGGAACCTGGTGGACGCGGAGCGGCTTGCCGCGCTTGGCGGGCTGGTTGCAGGTGTCGCGCACGAGGTGAACAACCCGATCGGAATCAGCCTGACCGTGGCGTCGAGTTTCGCGCGGCGCGCGGATACGTTTGACGCCGAACTGCGCTCCGCAACCCCACTGCGGCGGTCGCGGCTCGAGGAATTCGTGCGGACCTGCCGCGATGCCGCCCAGCAACTGGTGGCAAACCTGCACCGCGCGGGAGATCTGATCCAGTCCTTCAAGCAGGTCGCCGTGGACCGGTCCCACGCCGAACGCCGCCAGTTCAGTTTGAGCGAATCCACCGACCAGATCGTCGCCAGCCTGCGCCCGGTGCTCAAGCGATCTCCGATCAGCATTGAGGTCGACGTCCCGGAAGGCCTGATT
Source organism: Nitrobacter sp. JJSN (assembly GCF_051912485.1). Lineage (GTDB taxonomy): Bacteria > Pseudomonadota > Alphaproteobacteria > Rhizobiales > Xanthobacteraceae > Nitrobacter. The sequence continues at coordinate 3,964,489 of NZ_CP196822.1, forward strand.
ATCGATGGCTTTCCCGGTTTATACGGGCAGATTTTAACCAATCTCTTTCTCAATGCCGCCAATCACGCGTTTCCGGACGGGCGGTCCGGCACGATTTCCATCAAGGCGAGACCGCGCGCGGATGATGACATCGAGATCATTTTTGTCGACAATGGCGTCGGCATGACGTCGGATGTCCAGCGGCATGCTTTCGATCCCTTCTTCACCACGCGCCGCAACGAGGGTGGCACCGGCCTTGGACTCCATATCGTCTACAATCTCGTCACCCAGCAGCTCGGCGGCCGGATGATGGTGGAGTCAGGACTGGGACAAGGCACGACTTTTCGCATTATCATGCCGCGGGCCGCCGTCGGCGGTGGGGCAGGCAAGGATGAAACAGACAGCGGAACCACGCAATGGCCGACCAGGATGACGTCCTCCACCTGATCGATGATTCCGGGGCCGATTACCCGGAAGCTTCGACGGTGCGCAAGTGGAAGGTCGCCGTTATCGACGACGATCGGGCCGTGCACGAAGGCACGCGCTTTGCGCTGAGCGACTACAGCCTCAACGGTCAGACCCTGGACGTCCTGTCGGCCTATTCCGCCGCCGAGGGGCGCGAACTGATGCGCGCGCATCCCGACATCGCCGCGGTACTGCTCGACGTCATCATGGAGACCGATGCCGCCGGGCTTGACCTCGTCGAGTTCATCCGCAACGACCTGCGGAACGAAACCGTACGCATCATCCTGCGCACCGGACAGCCCGGACAGGCGCCGGAGCGCCGCGTCATCGTCGACTACGATATTAACGACTACAAGGCGAAAACCGAACTCACCGCCGACAAACTGTTCACCTCGCTGACCGCGGCATTGCGCAGCTACCAGCAGCTCGAGCGCATGGTGCAGACCCGCCGCGGCCTGGAGATCATCATCGATGCCGCCTCGACGCTCTACGATTTCAAATCGATGCAGCGTCTCGCCGAGGGCGTCCTGACGCAGATTGCGTCGCTCTTGAATGTCGATTGCGCCGGGATTCTGGTGCTGCGTGACGGCGGCGCGGTCGATGATGATTTTGCGGTGCTGGCTGGATCGGGTTGCTACAGCCGTTTCATCGGAACTGCCGGACAGGCATCGCTCGATTCTGATCTCAAACAGACGGTCGAAGCTGCCTTCAGGCGGCGCAAGCACGAATTCGTCGATCAACGCTCCGCACTCTATATCCGCACCGGCAGCGGTCGCGAGGTCGTGGTGCTGCTGCAGGCTGAGCGCGATCTGTCGGATACCGACCGGTCGCTGGTCGAAATCTTCGGCAGCCGTCTGTCGATCGCGTTCGACAATGTGATCCTTTACCAGCAATTGCAGGACGCCAACACGCAGCTCGAAGGCCGAGTCGCGCAGCGCACCCGAGCGTTGATGCTGGCCAATCGCCGGCTTTCCGCGCAATGGCTGCGGTTGCAGCGGGCTAACGGATTCAAGAACGAGATTCTCGGCACCGTCGCGCACGACCTGAAAAATCCACTTGGCGTCATCCTGGGTCGTACCGAAATGCTAGCCGAACTTATCGGCGCGGATTCGCCCAGGGACACCGTCACCTCGCAGGTCGATCATATTCGCGACGCCACCAAGCGTCTGATTACGATGGTCGATCATCTGATTTCCGACGCGATGGCCGACGCCTTCGATATCACCATCCGGCGTGAGCCGGTCGATGTCGCGGCGCTGGTCGCCGAGGTCTCCGAATCCAACCAGCCGTCCGCGGTCAACAAGCAGCAGACCATCGCCGTCTCGGCGCCCACCGGACGGATCACGATGTGCGACCAGGATCGGATGCGAGAGGCGATCGACAATCTCGTCAGCAACGCCATCAAGTACAGCCCGGTCGGCGGCAAGATCACGCTGCTGGTCGACCACGACGCGGACAACACCATCATTCGTGTCACCGACGAAGGCGCCGGCTTGTCGCCGGAGGATCTGGGGCGGCTGTTCGGCCGCTTCCAGCGGCTGTCCGCAAAGCCCACCGCCGGCGAAAGCTCGACGGGCCTCGGCCTGTCGATCGTCAAGCGGATCGTCGACATGCATGACGGCCAGATCAACGCCGACAGCAACGGCCCCGGACAGGGATCGACCTTCACCATCATCCTGCCCGCGATAGTCTGACATGAACCGAAACCCGCATATCATCGTTGTCGACGACGAGGCACCTGCCCGCGAAATGGTCGGGGACTATCTCAAGATGCACGGCTTTGCCATCACGCTGTGCGACGGCGGCAAGAGCCTGCGCGAGGCCATCGGCATCGCAACGCCCGATCTGGTCGTGCTCGATCTGAACATGCCGGAAGAAGACGGCATTTCGATCATTCGCGACCTCAAGAGCCGCACCAACGTGCCAGTGATCATGTTGACGGCGACGGCCAGCCCGATCGATCGCGTGGTCGGCCTCGAACTCGGCGCCGACGACTACGTGGCAAAACCCTGTGAACTGCGCGAACTGATGGCGCGCATCCGTTCGGTGCTGCGCCGGAGTGCGCCGAAGGCCGAGCCGGCGACAGCGGACGCCGTCGCCGCTAGGCCTGCAGCAGGGCAACTCGTCCGCTTCGGCACCAAATGGCTCGATCTCGACGCCCAGGCCTTGCGTGACCACGAAGGCAATGAACATCCGCTCACGGCGTCGGAATTCAGCCTGTTGAAAGTTTTCGCCGCCAATCCGAAGCGGGTTCTGTCGCGCGAGCGGCTGCTGGAATTGGCCAATGCCCGCGACAGTGAAGCCTTCGATCGCGCGATTGATCTGCGGATCATGCGGATACGGCGCAAGATCGAGCCCGACCCCGCGAAGCCGGCGGTGATCCGGACCATCCGGGGGGGCGGCTATCTGTTTTCGCCCCCCGGCGACAAGGCCTGAGCCCGTCCGCCGCTGCCACGGGAATGGCATTCAGCCCTGCGGCGTCTGGACTGGCTTCAAGAGGGCGACTTGGAAGGCTTCAAAGCCGGTCTCTGCTGCTAAAGTCTAATGACGTTCAAATGACTGGAGCATTTTCCGCCTGATCCGGCTAAGCGGGGTCGGGTTCACGCGAAGAAAATGCTCTCAATCAATAGCTTGCGCCTATTCTGATCGCAAAGCCGGTACCCGCTTTTGCGCAATACACGCCAGGATTTTGCGCCGATTGTTTCGTCGCCGCCGAGGGGACGAAACAATTCCCCACCCGCGAAACCATTTTCCGCTTGTCGTGCAGACGTCCTGAAACCTTGGCTGGCTAAAAATCTGCCTAACGAAAAAAGGGGAGCCCGTCATGCAAAACGTCATTGCGATCAACGCAGCCGCCCGCCGAGGCATTATCGCTGCCCAGGCGACCACAGATGAGATGCTGCTTGAGCAGATTGCCGACGGTGACCGCACAGCGATGCATACCCTCTATTCACGCCATAACGTGCGGGTCTATCGTTTCGTGCTGCGCAGCCTGCGCGACGCGACAGCGGCGGAAGACATCGTCAGCCAGGTATTTCTGGACGTCTGGCGTACCGCGGACCAGTTCGAAGGTCGTTCCCGAGTGTCAACCTGGCTGCTCTCGATCGCCCGCTTCAAGGCGCTGACCGCGATGCGCCAGCGCCGCCACGAGGATATCGACCAGGAGAATGTCCGCGAAATCGCCGACGGCGCCGATACGCCGGAGACGTCGCTCGATCGCAGCAACGTCAGCGCCATCCTGCGCGCCTGCATCGCCAAGCTGTCGCCCGCTCATCGCGAGATCATCCACCTCGTCTACTATCATGAGAAAACGGTCGAAGAGGCCGGCGAAATCATCGGCATTCCGCAAAGCACCGTGAAGACCCGCATGTTTTATGCCCGCAAGCAGCTTGCCGAGCTTCTGAAAGACGCGGGCGTCGCAACGCTCGCGGCCTGACCGGCATTCGGTTTTGCGACCCCAACCTCCAGCGGCCCGAGCGGGATAGCCTTCCGGACCGCTTGCGTTCAGGCATCCATCCCAAGGCGACCATAGGAACCGAGGAGATGGCCCCGATCCGGTTCTGATGGCGGGCTCGGATTTGCATTGAGGTGAAGCTCGTCCGCCTTGCGGCGCTGTTTTCCCGAAAACTTTATGATTCCCGGCTGACGCCGCGGTCGCTTGCCATCACGCCCCTGCTGATATTCTATGCCGTATATGATTTGACGATGATGCTGGCGGCGAGTCTCTGCCGCCATTCCAGCGAGGAGAACAAGCGATGATCGGGTTTCGGCACCTGACCCTGGCGGTTTCTGCTGTAGCCTGCCTGATGCTCTCGGCGACGCACGGCTTTGCGCAGCAGCGGCAGCCCGATGTCGGCGACGAGCCTGGCCTGATCGCCGACGATGCTTTTCAACTCGATCCGGAATACCGCAAGCAGGTTGTGCTCTACCGTACGACCGAGCCGCCTGGCACCATCATTATCCAGACAGCGGAACGCCATCTGTATCTCATTGAAGGCAACGGTCGCGCCATCCGTTACGGCATCGGCGTTGGCCGCGAAGGTTTCCAGTGGCAGGGAATTCTCAATATCACGCGTAAGGCGGAATGGCCGGACTGGACTCCGCCGCCGGAAATGATCGCACGTCAGCCCTATCTGCCACGCTTCATGGCGGGTGGCCCCGGCAATCCGCTCGGCGCGCGCGCGATGTATCTCGGCACCACTGTCTACCGCATCCACGGCACCAATCGCCCCGATACCATCGGCACCGCGATCTCCTCAGGCTGTTTCCGCCTGGTCAATGCCGATGTTGCCGATCTCTTTGATCGCGTTCCAGTTGGCACGCGCGTGATCGTGCGGCAAAAACCCAAGCTCTAATTCATCGCCGCGTCATTCGCGCTGATACTTTCCGATACTGCGAGAGGGGCTATCCATGCGGACATTTCGAGGCGGTCTCCTGATAGGCCTCGCCATCGCTACCGCCATCGCGGCGATGGCGATCACCTACGAGCGCTACGACACCAAGACCCTGAAACGTACGGTTCGGCGTGACGCCGTGCTGTGCGGCGTCAACACCGGTCTGCCCGGCTTTTCGAATTCGGATGACAAGGGCAACTGGTCCGGCTTCGACGTGGATTTCTGCCGCGCCGTCGCCGCCGCCATCTTCGATGATCCGGCGAAGGTGAAGTTCGTCCCGCTCGCCGCCGACCAACGCTTCAAAGAATTGCAAAGCCGCAAGGTCGATATCCTCGCCCGCAACTCGACCTGGAGCATGTCGCGCGAGACCAATTACAACCTCTATTTCCCGGCGGTCGCTTATTATGACGGCGAGGGCTTTATGGTCCGCACGTCGCGCAAGGCCGCCTCGGTGCTCGACCTCGGTGATACGAAAATCTGCGTACAGGACGGCACGACCACGAAACTTAACCTCGCCGACTACTTCAAGGCCAACAACCTGAAATACGAGGAGATCAAGTTCGGGAAGCTGGAGGACATGCTGAAGGCCTATGACGAGGCCAAGTGCGATGTAGTGACCTCCGACGTTGCCCAGCTCTACGCCATGCGCCTGCGGCTGACCAAGCCGAGCGAGAGCGTCATCCTGCCCGACGTGATCTCGAAGGAGCCGTTGGCGCCGGTTGTTCGCCAGCGCGACGACGACTGGATGATGATCGTCAAATGGACGCTCTACGCGATGATCAACGCCGAGGAACTCGGCGTCACCTCGAAGAACATCGACGAGGCGATGAAGTCGACGAAGCCCGATGTGATGCGGCTGGTCGGCACCGAGGGCGAATATGGCGAGGATCTCGGTCTGACGAAGGACTGGGCGGCGCGCATCATCCGCCACGTCGGCAACTATGGCGAAGTTTACGACCGTAATGTCGGCGCCGATTCGAAGCTGAAAATTCCGCGCGGCCTCAATCAGCTCTGGAATGCTGGTGGTATCATGTACGCCCCGCCGTTGCGGTGATCTCGTCATGCGGGAACGGGTTAGGAGCCCTGGCTTTGTAGTGCCGCCTGATCGCTCGACCGGCCAAAGCAAGCTGAGCAGCGCGCAGAGAATCGATTGCACCGGTGTCATCGGCGGGCTTGACCCGCGCCCGTCCCCCTACAAGATAGGATGGGACACGAGGTCAGGACGGGTCATTCACGGAGACACACGCCATGTCCGACGTATCGGTTCCCGTCGCCGCCGGCACCCGGATCGGGCACGTCCATCTCAAGGTCGCCGACCTTGAACGCGCGCTCGGTTTCTACTGCGGCGTGCTCGGCTTCGAATTGACGCAACGCTACGGCGATCAAGCTGCGTTCATTTCCGCCGGCGGCTACCATCATCACATCGGATTGAATACGTGGGAAAGCAAGGGCGGCTCGCCGCCCCCGCCCGGCACCACCGGATTATTTCACACTGCGATTCTGTATCCGACGCGCGCCGCGCTCGCCGACGCTTTGCATCGGGTGTATGCGGCCGGCATTCAGCTCGATGGCGCCAGCGATCACGGCGTCAGCGAGGCGCTTTATTTGCGCGACCCCGACCAGAATGGCGTCGAGCTCTATCGAGATCGGCCGAAAGAGGAATGGCCGCGCAATGCCGACGGCGGCCTTGCGATGTTCACGCGCAGGCTCGATCTCGAGGATCTTCTACGCCAGCGTGAGCTATAGACCGTCCGCCCGTGACCAAAGCGCGGTTGCTCCGGTCATCCCGGATTTCGTTCGAATGCCAGGATCAGATTGTTGGCAGGCATGTCGAGGATCTCCGTGAGCGTCAAGCCATTGCGCTGCGCCAGCTCCGCCACCTCATCGACATCGCGCACGCCCCACTCGGGATCGTTGTTGCGCAGGCTGGCGTCGAACGCCGCGTTGCTCGGCGCGGTGTGCCGGCCGCCGCGCTTGAACGGTCCGTAGAGAAACAGTCGCCCATCGGAACGTAGATTGCGAGCCGCGCCCGCGATCAGGCCCTCGGCTACGCGCCAAGGCGCGATATGGATCACATTGGCGCAGAACACGGCGAGCAGCTCGCCGGATCCGGAACCGTCGCTCGTCTTCGGGCACCACTCCGGATTCGACAGGTCGATCCGCTGCGGCGGGCGGACGTTGGCGAGATCTTCGTGGGCGGTCCACGCCGCAATGCTTCGGAGATGATTGTCGTTGAGATCGCTCGGCCACCAGGTGATGTCGGGCGAGTGCCGCGCGAAAAAAACGACGTGCTGCCCGGTGCCGCTGCCAGCCTCGACCACGTCGCCGGTCTTGCCGCGCAGGAATGTTTCGAGCGCCGCCCAGATCGCGGCATGGTTGCGATGAAACGCAGCTGCGTCGAGGCGGTCATCGGATTCCACGCGCCGGCCATCCTTGCCGAATTCGGTGGTGTAGTCGGGCATGGAAGGCCATCCTTCATTCTGCCGTGAGTTCTGACCGGGCTTCATCGGGTCCATGTCAGCCGACCTGCTGTTTATACAGTCTTTTGGCCTTGGACAGCGAGTATGCAGGATCGCGAGCCATGCGACAGTCATCGCCGGACGGCAATGCCCTATCGTGCTGGCTTAACCGTCTCCAAACCGAGGCCCGGCTCGGCAGGCAAGCCATCATGAGCGCTTGTGCAAAGGCCGAGGATGTGAAAATTAAGTCCACGGTGCCCTCGCCGAATGACGTGGCCGCCGGATAACGATGTAATCAATAGAGCACCGCGGGAACCGCCTTTGAGGATAATTCCTTTGACGAAGTCCGTCCCTCTGCCGGCGCTGGCGGCCTCTCTGCTGCTCGCCGTCACCGTCACGTCCTTTTCTGCGCGCGCGCAGAGCGCCGCCGCCGAAGGAGAGAAGCTCGCATTCGATCGCAACAAGGGCAACTGCCTGACCTGTCATGAGATCAAGGGCGGCAGCCAGGCCGGTAACATCGCGCCGGCCCTCACCAACATCAAAAGCAAGTATCCGAACCGCGCCGATCTCGTCGCCATCGTCAGCGACGAGACCAAGCGAAATCCGCTTACGGTGATGCCGCCGTTCGGTCGAAACCACATCCTGACTGACAAAGAAATCGACGCGGTCGTCGACTTCCTGCAGACGCTGTGACATCGGCCGCGTGCAAAGGAGAACATGCATGATCGATCCATCGCACGGCAGCGTTGACGCGACGCGGCGGCTGATCCTGAAAGGCGCGGCGGTCGTTGCGCTGGCAGGCGTTGCCGGCATCCGCTTCGGGCTAGCGCCTGCGCTCGCCGCTGCCAATGACAAGTATCCCAACGCCGCCTTCAAGGTTAAGGGAGCCGATGGCGCGATCGAGGCGCTCTACGGCAGGACCGCTGAGAAATCCGACAAGGTCAAGATGGACGCACCGGAGATCGCCGAGAACGGCGCGGTCGTCCCTATTTCCGTCACCACGAGCCTGTCCGATGTGACGTCGATCTCGTTTCTGGTCGCGGAAAATCCGAACGCGCTGGCCGCGTCGTACCGCATCCCCGCCGGGACGATGCCGAGCGTCGCCAACCGCCTGAAGATGGCGAAGACCAGCAATGTCATCGCGATCGTGGAAGCCGGCGGCAAGCTCTATAGCGCCAGCAAGGAAGTCAAGGTCACCATTGGCGGCTGCGGTGGTTGAGCGAACGGTCAGGGAATAGTCATTCAGGGAAGACAGTTATGGCATCGACAATCCGTGTTCGCGCAACGTCGAGCGGCGATACGACCGAGGTCCAGGCGCTGATCCAGCATCCGATGGATTCGGGTTTCGTCAAGAATCCCGCCGGCGAGCTGATCCCGGCGCACTTCATTCAGCAACTGACCGTCGAATATGACGGCAAGCCGGTTTTCATCGCCGACTGGGGACCGGCCGTCTCAAAGGACCCGTATGTGAAATTCAGCTTCAAGGGCGGAAAGAAGGGCGGCGACCTCAAGATCAGTTGGGTCGACAACAAGGGTGCCTCCGACACCTCCACGGCAAAGATTCAGTAATGGCGGCGCGCGGCAGGCGGAGAACAGACATGCGATTGACCTTCCGCTCGGCGGCAATGGGCGTGGTGCTGGCGGCGCTGACCTGCGTCGCGGCGCAGATATCTCACGCTGCCGAAAAGACCAATCCGCCCGCCGACCTCAAGGCCTTCCAGAAATATTTCACCGACAAGTTCCCCAAGCTGAAGCTGAAGGATTTCGTCAACGGGCCTTATTCGATGGACGAAGGTCTGTACAAGCAGTGGAAGGAGAAGGAGGAGTTTCCTCCTTACGAATTCGCGCTCGCCGCCGGCAAGGAGATGTTCGAGAAGCCGTTCAAGAACGGCAAGACCTTCGCGGACTGTTTCCCCAACAAGGGCATCGGCATCCGGCAGAACTATCCCACCTTCGACAAGAAGCAGGGCAAGGTCGTCACGCTCGAACTTGCTGTGAACCAGTGCCTCGAGACTAACGGAGAAAAGCTGTTCTCCTATACCAAGGACGAGATGGCGTCGGTGACGGCCTACATGGCCTTCACCTCGCGTGGCAAGCCGTTCGACATCAAGATTCCGAACGATCCGCGGGCGCTCGAAGCCTACGAAAACGGCAAGCGTTATTTCTATACGCGGCGCGGCCAGCTCAATTTCTCCTGCGCCACCTGCCACGTGCAGACACCGGGCAACCGTATCCGGGCCGAGGTGCTCGCGCCCGCGCTCGGCATTCTCAACGCGATGCCGATCTATCGCTCCGCATGGGGCGGCATGGGCACAACCAGCCGTCGCTTTACCACATGCAACAGCCAGGTGCGCGGGGTGCCGCTGACCCCGCAGGATGATGAATACCGCGATCTCGAATACTATCTGTCCTACGTCAGCAACGGGCTGCCGATTTCCGGTCCGGGAGCACGGCCATGAAGAGCAGCATGCGTCTCCCTACCCTCGTGGCACTTTCGATGGTCATGGTCGTGGGCGCGACAGCTGCCCGAGCCGCGAACACCGAGGCCGACTACAAGGCGGCCTATGCCGCGGCCGAAGCGGCTAACAACGAAGCCGGCAAGCTGCGCAACCAGTGGACCACGGCTGTCGAGGCGTTGAAGGATGCCAAGGCTGCTGCCGGGGCAGGGGATTTCGACAAGGCCGTCGCGGAATCGGCGAAATCCGAAGCACTGTCAAAGGCTGCGATCTTCCAGTCCAACGAGCAAAAGGACGCCTGGAGGAAGATGGAGATCCGCTGAACGGCGTGATTCGGATCAAGGCGTCATTGCGAGCTCGTGACAAAATTGGCTCTTGCCAATTTTGCGCGTCAAGTGAAGCAATCCAGCCGCTATAGGGGAGAACTGGATTTGCTTCGTCGCTGCGGGACGACGCTTCGCGTCGCCCTTGAGCTCCTCACAATGACGAACCGGTTGATCAAAATCAGAAGGCATCGCGACCTTCCGTTGTATGAGTGCAGTCTATGCCGAACGAGACGCAAAGTGTCGCAATGGCGAGGCTCATTATATGACCCTCCGCCGCCGTGATCTCCTGAAAGCCGGCGCCGCCGCTGGCCTTTCCAGCGCGCTGCCACGCATCGCCCGTGCAGCTAGCGATTCCGCGGTGTACGAGCTTGCAGGCTTTGGCAACGCGCGCATCCTGCACATGACTGACACCCACGCGCAGTTGCTGCCCATGTTCTTCCGCGAGCCCAGCGTTAATCTGGGCATCGGCACCATGCGCGGGCAACCGCCGCATCTGGTCGGCCGCGCCTTTCTCGATCGTTTTCAAATCAAGGCCGACAGCGCCGACGCCTATGCCTTCACCTGTCTCGATTTCGAGAAATCGGCCGCTCGTTTCGGCAGGCTCGGCGGCTTTGCTCACCTCAAGACACTGATCGACCGGCTACGCGGCGATGCCGGACCGCACAACGCGCTGTTGCTCGACGGCGGTGATCTCTGGCAGGGCTCCGGCCTTGCCAACGCCATGCGCGGCGCTGACATGGTGGACGCCGCCAACCTGCTCGGCATCGAAGCGATGACCGGCCATTGGGAATTCACCTACGGTGAGAAAACGCTGCGCGACAACCTCTCCCGCTTCAAAGGCGAATTCCTGGCGCAAAATGTTTTCCTCACCGAGGAGGCCGCGTTCAATGACACGCCGGCCTTCGATGCCGCCTCCGGACGCGTGTTCAAGCCCGCGATGGTCAAGGAACTCGGCGGCTATCGCGTTGCCGTGATCGGTCAGGCGTTTCCCTATGTTCCTATCGCGCATCCGAGGCGGTTCACGCCGAGTTGGACCTTCGGCATTCGCGACGAGGAATTGCAGAAGCTGGTCCGATCGCTGCGCGAGAACGACAAGGTGGATGCCGTCGTGCTGCTGTCGCACAATGGCATGGACGTCGATCTCAAGCTCGCCAGCCGCGTCAGCGGCATCGACGTCGTCCTCGGCGGTCATACCCACGATGCCGTGCCGCAGCCGATTCCTGTCAGTAATGCCGGCGGCACGACGCTCGTCACCAATGCCGGCTCCAACGGCAAATTCCTCGGCGTCCTCGACCTCGATCTTGCCAAGGGCAAGGTCCGCGACGTACGCTACTGGCTGTTGCCGGTGTTCTCTGAACTGCTCAGGGCCGATCCTGCGATGGAGGCTTTGATCGAGAAAGTACGCGCGCCTTATGCGGCGGCCTATGCCCAGAAGATCGCGACCACGGACCGCTTGCTTTATCGTCGCAGCAATTTCAACGGCACCATGGACACGCTGATCTGCGACGCGCTGCGCGGGGCATTCGATGCCGAGATCGCCTTGTCGCCGGGCTTCCGCTGGGGCACCAGCGTGCTGCCCGGACAGAGCCTGACGATGGAAGATGTGCTCGCGGAAACCGCCTGCACCTATCCCGAGACCTACGCCCAGAGCATGACCGGCGGCCAGATCAAGGACATTCTGGAAGACGTCTGCGACAACCTCTTCAACCCGGATCCCTACTACCAGCAGGGCGGCGACGTGGTTCGCGTCGGTGGCCTGTCCTATGCTTGCGCGCCCGCGGAGAGCGTCGGCCATCGTATCTCGGACCTGAAGCTGGAGAACGGGCGTTCGCTCGAGGCGAGCAAGCGCTACAAAGTCGCCGGCTGGGCTTCGGTCAACGAACAGAAGGGCGCGCCGGTCTGGGACGTCTTCGCCGCGCACCTGCGCAACGGCATGACAAGCGGCGCTCGCCGCGATAGCGTGACGCTGAAAGGCGTCGACGGCAATCCAGGCCTCGCAGGATGACCGACATGTTGACACGGAGACAAGCGATCGCAGCGGCAGCGGTCACGCTGACGCTGTTGCCGCTTACGCTACGGGCCCAGCCCGCTCCGCTATCCGACAAACCCTTCGCCGAGCATCGCATTGTCCTGCAATTGTCCGACGGTGACTCGAAAAAGCAGAGCCTCGTCCTCAGCGTCGCCAACAACCTGATCAAGGCCTACGGTCCCGACAAGATCGCCGTCGAGGTGGTTGCCTTCGGACCGGGCATCGATCTGCTGCGGACGGAAAATGCCAGCCGCGCCCGCGTCGAAAGCCTGATCGCGCAGGGCGTCAGTTTCGATGTCTGCGTGAACACGCTCGACACCATCGAGCGCGAGACCGGCAAGCGGCCGGCGATCATCCCGTCCGCGAGGCCCGTTCAAGTCGGCGTCGGACAAATCCTGTCACTCACGGAAAACGGTTATACTCTGGTCAGACCATAGGAGTTTTTATGCGCCGATTTCTTCGCCACCTCGTCGCAGCCGTGGGGCTGTTGCTCGCATTCACCGCGAATGGTTTCGCGGACGAGCCGAAGCAGCACCACCTTGTGATCCAGGTCGACACCAACGATCGACATACCATGGACTTCGCGTTGACCAATGCCACCGACGTGATCGAACACTATCGCGGCGTGAACCAGGCGGTAGTCGTCGAGATCATGGCATGCGGACCGGGCCTCCACATGCTGCGCGAAGATACCTCGCCGGTGAAGGAGCGCATCAAACACCTCAGCAAGATCCCACCCCCCAGCAAGATCCAGTTCTCTGCTTGCAACAACACCAAGGAGAGCATGGAGAAGAAGGAAGGTCGTCCGCTTGAGTTGCTAGCTGGAACGACGGTCGTGCCTTTGGGCATAGTGCGGCTGATGGAGTTGCAGGAGCAGGGCTGGAGCTATGTGCGGCCGTGATCGACATAGCACGGTGAGAGCGCCGAAGTGCCGCGCGTTCGCGGTAGCCGTGACGGCCGTGATAGCGGCCGCGTCGGCCCGTGCTGGCGACGATGCGCTCGTCACCTACAAGTCGCTGACCCCGGATGTCGCGCTGGAGGCCGCACAGGCTACCCTCAAGAAATGCCGCGACGACGGATATCAGGTCGCGGTTGCCGTGGTCGATCGCTTCGGCCAGCCGCAGGTGCTGTTGCGCGATCGTTATGCCGGCCTGCCCGCGGCCGACATCGCTACCGCCAAGGCCTATACGGCGCTAAGCTTTCGTCGCGACACCTCCGAACTGGCCAAAATGGTGCGCGACGGCCAGATGGACGCCAGCCTGGCGCGGATGCCACATATCGCGATGCTGGCCGGCGCGCTGGTGATCGAAACCGGCGGAACGCTTGTCGGCGGCATCGGCGTGGCCGGCGCGCCCGGTGGCGATAAGGACGAGGCCTGCGCCAGAGCGGGGCTCGAGGCGATCCGCGACAAGCTGGATTTTTGACCGGTTGTAATCGCGCGCAATCAGCATAAATTTGCTACGATACCGCGCGCGTAAAGGATGTCTGCGCCGGAAGGCAGGGCTGCAGGGTCATGATCTTTCGCCAGTTGTTCGACAGCGTCTCCGGAACCTATAGCTACCTGATGGCAAGCCGCGCCGGTGGCGAGGCGTTGATCCTCGATCCGGTGCTGGAGAAGGTTGACCGTTACTGCCAGTTGCTGCGCGAACTCGACCTCAAGCTCGTGAAGGCCGTCGACACCCATCTTCATGCCGATCACGTCACCGGCCTTGGCGAACTGCGCGATCGCACCCATTGCGTCACGGTTATGGGCGAGCAGACCAAGGCCGATGTGGTTTCGATGCGCGTCAGCGATGGCGACACGGTCAAGATCGAGGGCATTGGCCTCGACGTAATGTACACGCCGGGTCACACCGACGATTCCTACAGTTACCTGATGGGCGACCGCGTCTTCACCGGCGATACGCTCCTGATCCGTGGCACCGGCCGCACCGATTTCCAGAACGGCAGCGCGCGGGCGCAGTACGATTCGATCTTCAACCGGCTTTTGAAACTGCCTGACGAAACCATGGTGTTCCCCGCGCACGACTACAAGGGCGACACGGTCTCCACCATCGGTGAGGAGAGGCACTACAACCCGAGGCTTCAGGTGCGTTCGGTGGACGAATACATCGAGCTGATGAACAACCTGAAATTGCCGAACCCGAAGCTGATGGATGTGGTGATCCCCGCCAACATGCACGTCGGCCTCAGGCAGGACGATCTGGTGAAACAGGGTCTGGCGCTGACGCCGCGAGAGGCGATTGCCCGGCTCGGGCAGCCGGACATCCTGCTGGTCGATCTCCGCGAAGCTCACGAGCGCGCCAAACACGGCACGCTGACAGGCGCGCTGCATGCGCCCTATCCCGATATCACCGACAGCCTGAAACCCGGCGGCATGCTGCGCGAGGTCGCCGCCGCGACCGGGCGCCGTATCGTGTTCTTCTGCGCTTTCGGAGAGCGCTCAGCCATGGCCGTCACCGAGGCAAAGGAGGCCGGCCTGGCCAACGCGGCGCATATCGAGGGCGGTATCGATGCATGGAAAAAGGCCGGCGGCCCGGTGGTTGCGGGCTGAACGGAAGCTCGCACAGAGCAAAGGCGATCCCTATTCAGCTACTATTGCCTTCTGCAAGTTTGAGCAGGCGTCGTCCGCAGCGCGATTGAGGACGAAGATCCTGTCTGCGCGTCCAAAAGCGGTATACTTGCCGGGTCCGTCCGTTACTCGCGCGTCGGTGCGCATGGTGATGTCGTCATCGAAATAGACCTTCAGTCTGTCGCCGGCAGCTTCAATCATGAATATGCCGCCTTCTGAATCGAGGTTCTCGCCGGTGATGTGGCAGGCGATGCCGTCCGCACGATGATAGCTTGAGACGATCGTGCGGCCATCGCCGCGGTTTGCTTCCCGTTCGAACGCGCATTGCCCGATAGCCCGCCACAACCGCGCGTCATCACGCCGCACGATCTCCAGCCGGGCGAATGTTTGGAGCGGCGTGTTGACGCTGCCGGGATAGGTTTCCCGCCGCAGCGCGAGCTGCATCGAAACCGTCTTCTGACCAGGATTTTTTACCAGATGGGCTGCGTCGTAGTTGCGGGTAAAGCAAGCCTGAGAACCAGCCGCGTCATCGACAAGAGCAGGCGCGGCGTGCCCGCCGGTGGTTGCGACCAAAACCGCGACGAAAGCAAAGAGGATTTGTTGCTTCATGCTTGCTTACCCCGACATGCCGGCTTCGCTGTGCTGCGTTCAGGCGGCATGACCTATCATAACCTGAGAAACGTGGCATGGATAAAGGCGCAGAAGCCGTGCGCTGCTTTTCAAAGCGGTCATGATGGTGGCGGCAGCACAATTTCGGAAACGATAGGGAAGGGTGCCGCTGCGACGCCCTCCCGGCATTACCCGGCGGCACCGTTACGATTGTTCAGTTTTCGAAAGAATATTGAGCTCGATGCGCAGACGATCCGGGTCCGACAACTCCTTTTCGATCTCCGCATGAAGATGCAGCCAGATCGGCACCGCCTCGGCCAGAACCTTTCGGCCAGCCGTCGTCAGTCGCAGCAATCGGGCGCGCGCATCCGTGGGATCGGCCGCCGTTTCGACAAGGAGGCGACGCTCCAACGGCTTGAGATTGGCAGTCAGGGTCGTCCTGTCCATGGCCAGCAGCGCCGCCACGCTGCTGAGATTTGGTGGCTTCGGCCGGTTGAGTGACATCAGCAAGGAGAACTGCCCGCTGGTGATGCCTGCCCGCTTCAACGCGATATCAAAGCGGCGTGCGATCGCTCGCGCTGCTCTCTGTGTATGCAGGCATAGGCAGGTGTCGCGCACCAGAAGGGTGGTTTCGAAAGTAGGGTTTGCCGGTGCGCGCATCTGCAGGGTTGACATCCATCGCCTGATAAGTTGATATCAACTTATATAGTATCGTCAACCGACATCGATGATCGTTCCCCAAACAAGCGACGTAAAAGGAGATGACGATTGTCCACGATGCAGCCATTCCTGATGTTCCAGGGTGGCCGCGTGTCCTGGCAACTCAATCTGTCCTGATGTGAGTCGATATCCCAATCAGAAAGGATACAACGATGAAGATCGTGACCAGCCTCAGCTTCCGGGGTCAGTGCCGCGAGGCGTTCGAGTTCTACGCCAAAGTCCTCGGCGGGACGATCAAGGCGACCATACCCTATGGTGATGCACCGCCGGGCATGCCGATCACCGACGAGAAGTACAAGACCTGGCTGATGCATTGCTGGCTCGACGTCGGCGATCAGGCGCTGATGGGCGCCGATATGGACGTCGGATGGGCGTCCAACATCGACAAGCCCAAGAACGGCTTCGACGTCACCCTGCACACCCAGGACATGACCGAGGCCCGACGCTGGTTCGATCAACTGTCTGAAGGCGGCAAGGCAGGCATGCCGTTCGGCGAAACCTTCTGGTCGCCCGGCTTCGGCACCCTGACCGACAAGTTCGGCATCCCCTGGATGATCAATGTCATTCCATCCGCTGACTGGAAGCCGCCGAAGGGCTGATCGCGTGCCTACAGCATTTTCGAGCGAATCATGTCCTCGGGCTTGACCCAAGGATGGTTACCGGTTCGCATGAAGAAAACGCGTCCAGTTCATCCGGCGCTATGCGGTCGCATTCAATCCCAAGCGAGTGCGCCGCCGTTCTGGTATTCGATGACACGGGTCTCAAAGAAGTTCTTCTCCTTCTTGAGATCCATCGCCTCGCTCATCCACGGGAATGGATTGTCGGCTTCGGGAAAAACCGGCGCAAGCCCGAGCTGGGCACAGCGCCTGTTGGCGATGACGTGCATATAGGTCTCGCACAGCGCCGCATTCAGGCCGAGGAACCCGCGCGGCATGGTGTCTCGCCCATATGCGGCTTCGAGCTCGGCGGCATTCTTCAGCATCGCGCGCACTTCTTCCTGGAACGTTCTGGTCCAGAGATGCGGGTTCTCGATCTTGATCTGGTTGATGACGTCGATGCCGAAATTCAGGTGGATCGATTCGTCGCGCAGGATGTACTGATACTGCTCGGCGATGCCGACCATCTTGTTGCGCCGGCCGAGCGAGAGGATCTGCACAAAGCCCGTATAGAACCACATCCCTTCGAACACGACGTAGAATGCCACGAGATCGCGCAGGAACGCCTGATCCGATTCCGGCGTGCCGGTCTTGAAGCCGGGGTCGTCGAGATGCTGGGTATGCTTGAGCGCCCAGGCCGCCTTGTCCGTGATCGAGGACACCTCGCGATACATGTTGAATAGCTCACCTTCGTCGAGGCCGAGGCTTTCGACGATGTACTGGAAGGTGTGGGTGTGGACGGCTTCCTCGAAGGCCTGACGTAGCAGATACTGCCGGCATTCCGGGTTGGTGAGGTGACGGTAGATCGCCAGAACGATGTTGTTGGCGACAAGCGACTCGGAGGCCGCGAAGAAGCCGAGATTGCGCTTGACCATGCGCCGCTCGTCGTCGGTCAGGCCGTCCTTCGACTTCCACAGCGCGATGTCGGCCTGCATGGAGACCTCTGTCGGCATCCAGTGATTGTTGCAGCCGGAGAGATATTTCTCCCAGGCCCAGCGGTACTTGAGCGGCAGAAGCTGGTTCACATCGGCGCGAGCGTTGATCATCCGCTTGTCGTCGACGCGCACGCGGCCGCCGCCGCGATCGATTTCACCGAGGCCGGTGGCATCGGCAAGGTTGCCGGTCATTGTCACCCGAGGTGATGAATTGGATGCCACGTCGCTATGCGCAAGCGTCTGCGGCGGAAGGGGTCGTGCCGGGGCGGAAGAGGTATCGGACCAATCGAGCATGATGGAGTTCCTGAATTGCTTTTTCTTTCGTCATGCCGGTGACGAGCGGGCATGACGGTGAGGTTTACTGACACGCTTCGCAGCTGGGATCGTCGATGCGGCAGGCTTTCCAGCTTTCCGCTTCAGCAGTAGCGGCGGCGTGACCATTCAACGGTGCTGCTGACACTGACGCCGAGACCGCGTTGAGCTTGCCGTCGGTGCCTTTCAGCGTGGATTTCTCGACATGGGTCGCCGAGCGCGAACGGAGGTAGTAGGTCGTCTTGAGGCCGCGCTTCCAGGCATGACGATAGAGCGCGTCGAGCTTCTTGCCGTTCGGATTGGCGATGTAGAGGTTGAGCGACTGCGCCTGGTCGATCCACTTCTGCCGGCGCGCCGCAGCGTCGATCAGCCAGGCCGAGTCGATCTCGAAGGCAGTTGCATAGAGCGCCTTGAGATCGTCGGGGACCCGGTCGATTTGGCCCAGGCCGCCGTCGAAGTATTTGAGGTCCGAGATCATCACTTCGTCCCACAGCCCGCGCGCTTTGAGATCGCGTACGAGATGGGCGTTCACCACGGTGAAGTCGCCGGACATGTTGGATTTGACGTAGAGGTTTTGATAGGCAGGCTCGATCGACTGCGAGACACCGCAGATATTGGAGATCGTCGCGGTCGGCGCGATCGCCATGCAGTTCGAATTGCGCATGCCGATGGTCATGACGCGCTGGCGCAGCGCATCCCAGTCGAGATGGCTGGAACGGTCGAGGTCGACCGGCGCGCCGCGCGCTTCATCGACGAGCATGAGGGAATCAAGCGGCAGGATGCCCTTCGACCACAGGGACCCTTCATACGACGGATAGCGGCCGCGCTCGGCTGCGAGATCGACCGAGCCGGAGATGGCCCAGTAAGCGATCGCCTCCATGCTCTCGTCCGCGAAGGACACGGCTCCATCCGACGCGTAAGGCAGCCGCAGGATGTTGAGCGCATCCTGAAAGCCCATGATGCCGAGCCCGACCGGGCGATGCCGCAGGTTCGACGCGCGCGCTTCCGGGATGGTGTAGAAATTCACGTCGAGCACATTGTCGAGCATCCGCATCGCGGTCGTCACGGTGCGCGCGAGGTGTTGGTGGTCGAGCTTGCCGTCGTGCAGGTGGTTGACGAGATTGATCGAGCCGAGATTGCACACCGCGACCTCGGTATTCGAGGTGTTGAGGGTGATCTCGGTGCAGAGATTCGAGGAATGCACGACGCCGCAATGCTGCTGCGGCGAGCGCAGGTTGCACGGGTCCTTGAAGGTGATCCAGGGATGCCCGGTCTCGAACACCATGGTCAGCATACGCCGCCACAGGTCGACGGCGCGGACCTGCTTTGTTACCCGCATCTCGCCGCGCGCAGCCTTCTCTTCATAGAGGGCGTAGCGGTTGGCGAAGGCCTTGCCGGTGAGATCATGGAGATCCGGAGTCTCGTCCGGAGAGAACAGCGTCCAAACGCCGTCCTCCTCGACCCGTTGCATGAAGAGGTCCGGCACCCAGTTGGCCGTATTCATGTCATGGGTGCGACGGCGGTCGTCGCCGGTATTCTTCCGCAGGTCGAGGAATTCCTCGATGTCGATGTGCCATGTCTCGAGGTAGGCGCACACCGCGCCTTTGCGCTTGCCGCCCTGGTTGACAGCGATCGCGGTGTCGTTCGCGACCTTCAGGAACGGCACCACGCCCTGGCTTTCGCCATTCGTGCCCTTGATGTGCGCGCCGAGCCCGCGCACGCGCGTCCAGTCGTTGCCGAGTCCTCCTGCGTATTTCGACAGCAGTGCGTTGTCCTTGATCGCCTTGAAGATGCCGTCGAGATCATCGGCGACGGTCGTGAGGAAGCAGGACGATAGCTGCGGCCGCAGCGTCCCGGCGTTGAACAGTGTTGGTGTCGAGGCCATGAAGTCGAACGACGAGAGCAGGTCGTAGAACGCGATCGCCTTTTCTTCCCGGTCGATCTCGCGTAGCGCAAGGCCGCAGGCGACGCGCATGAAGAATGCCTGCGGCAGTTCGAAACGCATGCTGCGAACATGCAGGAAGTAGCGGTCGTAGAGGGTCTGGAATCCAAGATAGTCGAACTGCAGGTCGCGTTCGGGCTTCAGCGCCGCCGCCAGCCGGTCGAGGTCGAAGCGGCTGATCTCGGGATCGAGCAGCTCATTCGCGATGCCCGTTTGCACATAGCTAAGGAAATACTCTGCATAGCGCTCCGTCATCTCCGCCTGGGTCGCCTGCTCCGGCCGGCCGGCGACGAAGCTCAATGCTTCGTGGCGCAGCTTGTCGAGCAGGAGGCGCGCGCTCGCCTTGGCGTAGTCCGGGTCGGTCTCGACCAGCGTGCGCGCCGCGAGGATCGGCGCCAGCGCCAACTCATCCGCGCTGATGCCGTCATAAAGGTTCCGATGGGTTTCGGTCAGGATTGCCTCGGCCGAGACACTCTCAAGTCCGGCACAGGCCTCCACCACCACTGTGGCGAGGCGCTTGGTGTCGAGGGGTGTCGTCGACCCATCGGCCGACTTCATCCGCAGCGTCGGCGTCGCGGCTGCCGAGTTGCCTTTCTTTGTCTTCGCCTCCTGCACCTTCGCCCGTTCGCGTGTCCGCTCCTCGCGATAGAGCACATAGGCGCGCGCGACCTTGTGATGTTCGCTCCGCATCAGCGCGAGTTCGGCCTGATCCTGAATATCCTCGATGTGGAACGTGCGTCCCGCGTCGGCACGCCGGGTCAGGCTGGCGACGATCTGGTCGGTCAACTCAGTGACGATGTCGTGGACCCGGCGCGAGGCGGCGGCGCTGTTGCCCTCGACCGCGAGGAACGCCTTGGTCAACGCGACGGCGATCTTCGAGGAATCGAACGGCGATACCGATCTGTTGCGTCGAATGACCTGATACGCGGGTTCGCTGGGCGGCATCGCGGCCGCAGCAGGCAAAGACGGATGCACGGCACGCGCAGTAGCTGCAGCTTCGGTTGCGAGAGACATCGGCTCAGGACCCCAGTTTGTTGTGAGCCGGGGCCGAGCGGAGACGCGCGCAGGAAATCCCACGGCGGACGCCGCGATTCCTGCCATGCGGCCCGCCGGGACACCCCGCCCAGGGAACGTTTCGGCTGTCGCGGCAGGTCTCCTGGCTCGCGGGTCTCAGCGTAGGTCCGGTCTTCCCGGGGCCTTGCGGTCCCAGTGACACTCAAATGGACTTCGGCTCGCCGCTTACAGTTGCGGGGGCAGCGCCGGCATTGCCCGGTCATGGACCAAAGCGCACCAGCTTCCCTCTTTAGCTCTCGGTATTGCGACTCGAGAGACCGTGACCACTATATCTAGTAGCCGCGCCGAATTAGGAGTCAACAGATCGTTTAGACTCCAGCTCCTCAATTCTCGTAATTCACAGTCCGGCGAAAAGCCGCTGTGCAGCCATCGCTCTGCCCGACCCTTGACGCTTCGATCATACAGACCATTATCCCAAGAGATATGCCGCGGCGTTTGTCTCGCGGCTCAACCGTCGAGTCTGCCGTGAACGAATTCGTCCGACCGAATCTGATGCCTCCGAACGGGCAAAAGAAAGTGCTTCTGCATTCCTGCTGTGCGCCTTGCTCGGGCGAAGTGATGGAAGCGATGCTTGCCTCGGGGATCGATTACACGATCTTCTTCTACAATCCGAACATCCATCCCCTGAAGGAATACCTGCTGCGCAAGGACGAGAACGTTCGCTTCGCGGAGAAACATGGCGTGCCTTTCGTCGATGCCGATTACGACAAGGACGACTGGTTCGCCCGTGCCAAGGGGATGGAGTGGGAGCCTGAACGCGGCGCGCGCTGCACCATGTGCTTCGACATGCGCTTCGAGCGCACCGCGCTCCATGCGCACGAGCACGGTTTTCCGGTGATGACGTCGTCGCTCGGCATCTCCCGCTGGAAGAATATGGCGCAGATCAATGACTGCGGCCATCGCGCGGCCGGGCGTTATGACGGCCTCTCGTATTGGGATTTCAACTGGCGCAAGGGCGGCGGTTCGCAGCGGATGATCGAGATCAGCAAGCGCGAGGAATTCTATCAGCAGGAGTATTGCGGCTGCGTCTATTCGCTGCGTGACACCAATCAACACCGCCGGGATCAGGGCCGTCAGCCCATCACGATCGGGACGCAATTCTACCGGCACGGCGAGGATTCGGACTCGACCTAAGATCGCTGTGGTCGGTTGACGGCCCCCATACACTGGCCCATAGGTTGGTTGTCGAGGTTCTCCGGGACAATTCAAGCCCGGAGCTAAGAGGGAAGCCGGTGCGTCTTCGGACAAAACCGGCGCTGCCCCCGCAACTGTAAGCGGTGAGCCGTGGTCCATCATGCCACTGGGATTTTCCTGGGAAGGCCGGACCAAAGCTGAGACCCGCGAGCCAGGAGACCTGCCCCGACAACATAGTCGTCCTCGGGCGGGGTGTCCCGGTGGTGCGCTTGCGGTCTCGATGGCGTGCGCCGCCGAGATTCCCATGCCGCGTCGCTAAGGCCCAGCCCCCAACATATGGGGTAAAGCCATGTCTGTTTCCTCTCTTTCTGTCGCCACGCTCGGCACGCCGCGCATCGGCCCGCGCCGTGAATTGAAAATCGCACTCGAAAGTTACTGGTCGGGCAAGTCCGACGAATCCGCGCTGCTTGAAGCGGCGGCCGGATTACGCGCCGCGAACTGGGCGCGCCAGAAATCGCTCGGCGTCACCGTCATTCCGTCGAACGATTTCACGCTCTACGATCATGTGCTCGACACCAGCGTAATGGTCGGCGCGATCCCGGGCATTTACGGATGGAAAAGCGGACCGGTGCCGCTCGCAACCTATTTTGCGATGGCGCGCGGCGCCCAGGGCGAAGATCACGATCCATCCTGCGCGCATGGTCATCATGGTGACGGTGACGCTGCCGGCGCACCGGCCCAGGAGATGACCAAGTGGTTCGACACCAACTATCACTACATGGTGCCTGAATTTACCAAGGGCCAATGGTTCGAGCTCTCTTCGCTCAAGGCCATCGATGAATATCGCGAGGCCAAGGCGCTCGGCTACCAGACCCGGCCGGTGCTGCTCGGTCCCGTCACCTATCTGAAACTCGGCAAGTGCAAGGACGCGAATTTCGATCCGCTGTCGCTGCTTCCCGATCTGCTGCCGGTCTATATCGACGTGCTCCAGCGTCTTTCCGCCGAAGGTGCTGACTGGGTGCAGCTCGACGAGCCTTGTCTAGTGCTCGATCTCGATGATGCGACCCGCGATGCGCTGCGCAAGACCTACGAAGAGGTCACACGCGCGCTGCCGAACCTGAAGATCATGCTCACCACTTATTTTGGTAGCATCAGTGACAACGTCGGTACCGCATTGTCGCTGCCGGTCGCTGGCCTTCACCTCGATCTTGTCCGCGCTCCGGAACAACTCGAAACAGTGGCGGCGAAGGCGCCGCGAGACCTGGTTCTGTCGCTCGGCGTCATTGATGGCCGCAACATCTGGCGAGCCAACCTGCCGGCGCTGCTCGATCGCCTCGGGCCCGTGGTCGCCAAGCTTGGAACCGCTCGCGTGCAGATCGCGCCGTCCTGCTCGCTCCTGCACGTGCCGATCGACGTGTCGCTGGAGAGCGATCTCGATGCGGAGTTGAAGAGCTGGCTTGCCTTCTCGGTGCAGAAGATGGGTGAACTCGCGACGCTCGGCGAAGCTCTTGCCAAGGGCCGCGCCTCGGTCGCCGATGCCCTGAAAGCATCAGCAGACTCCGCTGCGGCGCGCAAGATATCGCCGAAGGTTCATGACGCCAGGGTCGCGGCGCGAATCGTGGCTGTTGTGTCCGACATGACCAGGCGCAAGAGCGTCTTCGCAGGACGCGCGACGCTGCAGCGCGAACGCTTCAGTCTCCCGTCGTTCCCGACGACCACGATCGGCTCTTTTCCGCAGACCGCCGAGGTCCGGAAGGCACGTTCAGCGCACTCCAAGGGCGTGATGAGCGATGCCGACTATGAGAAGTTCCTTCAGGAGGAGACGGCTCGAACCATCCGCTGGCAGGAAGAGATCGGCCTCGACGTGCTCGTGCATGGCGAGTTTGAGCGCAACGACATGGTGCAGTATTTCGGGGAGCAACTCTCGGGATTTGCCTTCACTAGGCACGGCTGGGTTCAAAGCTACGGCTCGCGCTGCGTTCGTCCCCCGATCCTGTTCGGCGACGTGTCCCGGCCCAAGCCGATGACCGTCGGCTGGTGGAAATACGCTCAATCCCTGACCGCGAAACCGATGAAGGGCATGCTCACCGGTCCGGTCACCATTCTCAACTGGTCCTTCGTGCGCGATGACGTGCCGCGCAGTCTTGCCTGTCGGCAGATCGCGCTCGCCATCCGTGATGAGGTCGCTGATCTGGAAACAGCGGGTGCATCGATGATCCAAATCGATGAGGCCGCGCTGCGCGAGGGGCTGCCGCTGCGCCACTCCGAATGGAAGCTGTATCTCGACTGGGCCGTCGAATGTTTCCGTTTGTGCTCGAGCGGCGTCACTGACACGACCCAGATCCACACTCATATGTGCTATTCGGAGTTCAACGACATCATCGCCTCGATTGCGGCGATGGATGCCGACGTCATCTCGATCGAGACGTCGCGCTCCAAGATGGAGCTGCTCGACGCCTTCAAGGATTACAAATATCCCAACGAGATCGGCCCCGGTGTCTACGACATCCACTCACCACGCGTGCCGGCGGTCGATGAGATGACCGGCCTGCTCAAACTTGCGCGTCAGCGCCTGTCCGACGGCCAGCTCTGGATCAATCCGGATTGCGGACTGAAGACCCGCAAGTGGGAGGAGGTCAGACCGGCGCTCGTCAACATGGTGGAGGCGGCAAGGCTTATGCGTTAGCGCTCGCCCGGGTGATCGGCTGCGGCCTATATAGAGGAGAGATGGTCTCGGCCATCTCTCCCGGCGACTACGGCGTTTTCGGTCTCCGTGCATTGAGGTATCGAAAACCTGCGAAAAGCGTCGTATGAGGACATAGAATTGAGCGCATACGACGAGACCGGACGATCCGAATCGTGCTGAAAATACAGCCAGATCAATCATATAGATTTTCGGTCGCCCCGATGATGGACTGGACCGACCGGTACTGCCGTGTGTTCCATCGCCTGCTCACGCGCCATGCGCGGCTCTACACGGAGATGCTGACCACCGGTGCCATCATCCACGGCGCACGCGACCGGTTGCTTGGGTTCAGCGATGTCGAGCACCCGGTCGCGCTCCAACTCGGCGGCTCGTGTCCTGACGATCTCGCGGCGGCCGCGCGCATCGGCGAGGATTTCGGCTATGACGAAATCAATCTGAACGTCGGCTGTCCATCCGACCGAGTGAAGGACGGCCGGTTCGGCGCCTGCCTGATGGCGGAGCCGGATGTCGTTGCCGAGGCTGTTCACGCCATGAAACGCGCAGTGTCCATTCCGGTCACCGTGAAGTGCCGGATCGGGATCGACGATCAGGATCCGGAAACCGGCCTCGATACCTTCGCGCGAAAGGTCGTGGCGGCCGGCGTCGATGCGCTTATCGTCCATGCGCGAAAAGCGTGGCTCCAGGGATTATCTCCGAAGGACAACCGGCATATTCCGGCGCTGGACTATCACAGGGTCTACCGGTTGAAGGCGTCGCTTCCCGATCTGCCCGTGATCATCAATGGCGGCATCGGCGGGATTTCGGAAGCTAAAGACCATCTGGCGTATGTCGATGGCGTCATGCTGGGCCGCGCCGCTTATCAGGAGCCATGGCGTCTGCTCGAGGTCGATTCCGAACTGTTCGGCGAGGCGGCACCGCACGCCACGATGAAGCGCGCGCTTGAGGCCATGATCCCCTACATCGAGGATCAACTGGCATGCGGCGCGCGATTGCATTCCATCACCCGGCATTTCGTCGGCGCGTTTCACGGCGTGCCGGGCGCGCGGGCGTTTCGGCGCTATCTCGCCGAGAACGGCGTGAAGGCTGATGCCGGCGTCGACATCCTGCGGGAAGCGATTGCGCTGGTGGACGAGATTAGAGCGCCGTCCATTGCGGCTTGACGCCGCCTAACAAGACCCGGCTGGCAGAAACGTATCGTCGGCCTGACCGAGAGCCAATCGAATCGGCCGAACACGACGGTCTTTCCATAACTAAAACGGCTGCTCAGAGACCGAGATAGGCGCGCCGCACTTCCGGATCGTCGATGAGCTGTTTGGCGGGGCCGCTATGCACGATGCGGCCGGTTTCCATCACGTAACCCCGATCAGCCGTCGACAGCGCCAGATTGACGTCCTGTTCGACCAGCAGCACCGTTACGCCTTCATCGCGGATCGTCGTCAAGACGTCCATCAGCTGTTCGACGATAACGGGCGCCAAGCCCAGGCTCATCTCGTCGATCATCAGCAGGACCGGCGCCGCCATCAGGCCTCGCGCCATCGCGCACATTTGCTGCTCGCCGCCTGACATGCTTCCCGCGAGTTGCCGGCGGCGTTCTGCCATGCGTGGGAACAGCGCATACATGCGGTCGAGGTCGCGTGCCACGGCAGCCTTGTCGGTTCGCCTGAAGGCACCCATCAGCAGGTTGTCCTGGACGCTCATGCGGTCGAAAAGCTGGCGGCCTTCCGGTACCTGAACCAGGCCGGCCGCAAAGACCTGATCGGAGGTCATCGGCATCAAGTTGTGGCTGTTCATGACGATGCTGCCGGTGGCAGACAGCACGCGCGACAGCGTTCGCAGCAACGTGGTCTTGCCGGCGCCGTTGCTGCCGACCAGCGCCACGATCTCGGCCGGGTAGACACTTAGAGTGACGTCCTGCAGGACCGGCATCCCGCCATAGCCCGCGCTGACTGCGCGGACGTCAAGCAGAGGTTCCTTGGCCGCCGGCTTCGTGTTCATATCCGCCTCTTGCCGAGATACGCCTCGACCACGGTCTGGTTCGCGAGCACGCTCGCGGGCTCGCCGTCGGCAATCTTTTCGCCATGGTGCAAAACCAGCAGCCGATCCGACAGGCTCTTGATGGCCTTGATGACGTGTTCGATGACGAGGACGCTGATCCCCGTGTCGCGAACCTTGCGGATCACCGCGATCACCTCGTCGATCTCGACCAGATTCAGTCCGGCCATGACCTCGTCGCACAGCAAAACCTTCGGCTGCATCGCCAAAGCCTTTGCCAGTTCCAGCCGCTTGCGGCCGGGACCTCCCAGTTCGTCCGCGCGTTGATCGATGAACTTGCCGAGCCCGACAAAGTCCAGTTGAGCGCGCGCCTGCTCGCGGGCTTTAGCCAGCTTGGCCTGCCCTCCCCCGTGACCAAAGAGAGCGCCGACGGCGACGTTGTCCAATACCGACAAGCCGGGAAATGGTCGCATGATCTGAAACGTACGCCCGATGCCCAGCCGGGCACGGCGGTAGGCAGGCATGCCGGCAAGAGACTGGCCTTCAAAAACGATGTCGCCCGAAGTCGGAGGGAGCGTCCCGCTGATCAGGCTGATCAGCGTGGTTTTGCCGGCGCCGTTCGGCCCGATCACGCCGAGAATTTCCCGGGGCTGCAACAGGAAGCTGACATCGTTGACCGCGATCAGGCCGGCGAAGCGGCGGGTCACGTGTTTGATTTCCAGTATCGGGGTCACAGTCGGTGCGCCCGGATGTTTTCGGCGAAATACCGCCATCCCGTCTTGCGGAAGCGCCGCAACATGTCGGCCAGGCCGCGCGGCATGATGACAACCGCTGCCACGACGACGATGCCAAAGAAAAGGCTCGCAAGGCTGGTGATCTCGCTCGACAGAAATTCGGAAACCGCAGAGAGCGAGAGTGCTCCGACAACCGGTCCCAGAACCGTGCCGGGCCCGCCGAATACCGCCATGATGATCATCTTGACGTTCAGGCTGATATCGAACGCGCTTTCCGGATCGATAAATGTAACCCAGTAGGCGTGAATGCCTCCGGCCAGCGCACTGAAAACGCCGGAAAGAGCGAACGCCATCGTCTTGTACAATGTCGTGTTGACGCCCATCACTTCCGCGCCTTCTTCGTTTTCGCGGATCGCAATCAATCCAAAACCGAAGCGGCTGCGCGTCAGCCAGAAAACCGTCAGCGTGGCCAGCACCAGAAGCCCAAGCGATAACTCGTAAAAGAGGCGATCGTTGTTGAGCGGCGGCAGGACGAGCCCGATATTCTGGCCGGCGAGCCCCACGTTGGAGACGATTGCGGTCATGACCTGAGCGAGCGCCAGCGTCGCAATCGCGAAATAGTGCCCCCTTAGCCTCAGAACCGGAATCCCGAGGAGAATGGCGAAGGTGACCGCAAGCGCCACGCCGAACACCAGACCAACGGCGAACGGCAAATGCCATTGCGCCATCGCGATGCCCACGCCATAGCTGCCGAGCCCGTAGAACACCGAATTGCCGAAGGACGCATAGCCGGTATATCCGCCAATGATGTTCCAGCCCTGTGCCAGGACGGCGAGCAGCAAGGCGTTGATTCCGAACTGGATCAGGACGTCCGATCCAAACCACGGCACCGCCGCGAGAACGGCAAGCGCCGCCGGGATGAGCGCTATGCGGAGCGCCCTCACGCGGCTTTTCCGAGCAGGCCGGTCGGTCGCACGATCAGGACCAGCACCAGCACGCCAAAGCTTGCCACATCGGCGTATGTCGGCCCGACGTAGAGCGCGGTCAGCGATTCGAGGATTCCCAGAAACAGGCCTCCGACAATCACGCCGAGCGGATTGTCCAGTCCGCCGATAATCGAAATGGCGAACGACTTCGCGGTCAAAGACGCGCCGATGTACGGATTGATCTGCGATACGGTTCCGTACAGGCCTCCGGCCGCTCCGGCCAGCGCAATTCCGATGCCGAACGTCACCGCGTAGAGATGTCGAGGCTCAACGCCGTAGAGGCGGGCCGCCACCAGATTCTGCGCGGTGGCGCGGATGGCGCGTCCGAGCTTCGTATGCAGCAGGAACAACCACATGCTGACCGTCAACGCGATGGCCACGCCGAAGGCGAGAAGCCTCGCCAGCGGTAACACGACCGGGCCCAGCACAATGCTGTCGCCCGCATAGGCGGGATTGATGGTGCGAAAGTCGGCCGAGAATGCGAGCTGCGCAAGATAGGTCAGCACAACCTCCAGCCCGAACGTTATCAGCAACGTGTTGAACATCGGTGCGCGGACGATCAAATTCAAAAGGCCGCGCTGGACACCGTAGCCGATCGCGAACATCACCGCTGCGGTGATCGGCAACCCCAGAAACGGGTCGATATGCGCATACGTGAAGAGATACCAGGACACATAGGCGCCGAGCATGATGAATGCGCCGTGCGCCAGGTTGACGATATTCAGCACGCCCCACACCAGCGCGAGGCCGAGTGCCATCATGGCGTACAGCCCGCCCAGAAGGATACCGTTGATAAGGACTTGCCCAAGCAGATCCAACGTCGTCCCGCCCCTTATTTAACCGGCCAATCGTTCGCGGCTCGCGTTAGCGCGCGTTCCAGGCCGGCATCGGATATTTCGGCGCCGCGATTTTGCCGTGGACACCGTAGACCGCGACCAGCGCGTCTCCCTGGATCTGAATAACGGTCTGCGGCAGATCGATCTGGCCATTCTCATCGAACTCGATCTGTCCGTAAAGGCTGTCGAACTTCACCTTCGTCAACGCGTCCCGCACCTTGGCTGGGTCGATCGTACCGGCATCTTCCACGGCTTTCACCAAGGCCTCGACGTCGGCCGCGCCGGACGCAGCATGATAGTCCGGATCGTAGTTGAATTTTGCCTTGAAGGCGGAAGCGAATTGTGCGGCGTCGCCGAACCAGCGATCCTTGAGGTCGGCGGATGGCAGCCAGGCGGTCATGCCGAAAGCATAGTCGGCATCTTTACCGAGAGCCTTGCGGAAATCCTCGCTGGGAACGCCCACCGTGAAGGAATACATCTTCGGGGCGACCGCGAGACTCTTGGCCTGTCGTACGAAATTTAGAATCTCGGTTTCGTGGCCCGCCACCAACACCGCATCGACGTTCTTGCTCTTGACCTGCGAGAGGAGCGAGTTGAAGTCCGTAGCATTGGTGCTGTAACGTTCGTCCATGGCAAGGGTGAATCCCGCGGCTTTCAATTTGGGCCGCGTGCCCTCCGCCACCGAAACGTCGAAGGCATCGTCCGCATAAAGCAGAGCGACTGATTTCGGAGCTGGGTCGAGCCCTTTCATCATCTCCACTGTGGAGCCGAAATAGTTGCTGGCTGGTGCCAGCGTTCCGAAGATGTATTTGAATTTGCGCGCGAAGATCTGGTCCGACGCGCCGCCGCCCTGGACCATCGGAATCTGATATTTTTCCGACACAGCGGAATCCGCCAGCGCGAAATTGCTTGCGAACGGCCCGAGCAGAAAATTCACTTTGTCCCGGGAAACCAGCTGCGTGTACTGACGCACGCTCAAATTGACGTCCGACTGATTGTCATAAAGCTTGAGTACGAGATTGTATGTCTCGTTACCAACCTTGACCCCACCGGTCTCGTTGATCTTGTCGACGGCGAGCTGATAGGCGTCACGATAATACCGTCCAGTATTGGCGACCGGCCCTGTCAATTGGACAGACGCCCCCAGGACAATGTCCTTTGCCATGGCAGAGCCGGACGACATCGCAACGGCAGCGGCGACCAATGCGGCTGACAAACCGGATATTTTCAGCATGAAATGACCCTCTATCCTGCGCCTTGCCTTAATTCTGCGCCTGTTTTTTTCCGGAGGTAATACGCCTTATGGCCTATTGCCCTGCGATCAGCGCTCTTTAGGGGATGTCTCCGTCGGCCCTTACAACCCACGCGCAAGCCCTTGGTTCCCGATGATCCGATAACAATCGAATCCGCGTTCACCTCGTGTTCCCGCTCACACTTCGCGGGAAGGAACGCCGGCGCTGGACCGGGAGACATTAGGTCGGAAGCACGCCCACGCGCATGGCGTATGCGGTCACATCGCGACGGAAATCAGCGATCATCCGTTCGAACAGTGCAAACGCTTCAAGCTGAAATTCCGCGACGATCTGATGCGGCGGAAGCCGGCGGTCACCAATCTGGCGCTTGAGATGATCGAGGCGCTCCGATTGCTCCGACCAGTGGTGATCAATCAGCGCCATCATTAGCCGGCGAAGGACATCAACAAACACGGGCTCGCCCATGCTGGCGATTTTGCCGTCGATCCAGCGGTCGGCCATGGCGCGCATACGCTGTGCGAGAGCCTCTGCATCGGCTTTCGGATCGGCGGATGGAGGGCTGATATCGACGGCGAGGGTCAGGATCGATCGGATCGCGCGATCCAGCCCGGCGATGTCCCATGGAGCGGTCGGCGTCGCAAAACAGCTGATCAGATCGTCGATCGTCTCATGGCGCAGGCGCGTCGCCAATGTGAGCGCATCGTTCCCGTCGCGGATGTTGTGGCGCATATCGTAGACGTGGTCGCGCTGGCTTTGAATGATCGTGTCGAATCGCAGAAGCCCGAGGCGTCGATCGAAGCTGCGGATCTCGTGCCGCTTCTGCGCCGCGCGGATCAGGCGGCTTGCGACCGAAGGCGCGATCGTGGCGGCCTGTTCCGTTGGCGGGGCGCTGATTGCGGCATTGGTCAGAAACTCGTCTTCCAGTGAGGCGTGGAAGACGGAACGCCCCGGATCGCCCTGTCGTCCGGCACGGCCACGTAACTGTTCGTCCATCCGTCCGTGATCGTGATGGCCGGTGCCGATCACGAGCAGGCCGCCCGCGGCAATCACCTGAGCGCGGGCGGCTGCGTCCGCATGTTCGCCGCCAAGCCGGATATCGGTGCCGCGGCCGGCCATTGCGGTGGCGATCGTCACTGCGCCCGGGGCGCCGGCCCCGGCGATGATCTGGGCTTCGCGGGCATGATATTTGGCATTGAGCACAGCGAAGGTGCGGGTTGGACTGCTGTCCTTCATCTGCTCGTTGCGCTGCTGCCAGCCGTTGGCTTCAAGCATCGCCGCCAGCGCTTCCGATTGCTCGATCGATGGAGCGCCGATCAGCACGGGCTGGCCGCGCGTGGCTGCGTCTTCCAATTCCCGCAGGATCGCCCGCGACTTGCCGGCAGCGGAGGTGTGGAGCACGGATTCGTCAACCCGGATCATCGGACGGTGTGTCGGGATGGAGATCACATCGAGGCCGTAGATCTCGTTGTATTCTTCGGCGTCTGCTCTCGCGGTGCCGGTCATGCCGGCAAGCATATCGTAACGACGGAAGTAGGTCTGGAACGTGATCGCGGCCAGCGTATGCGTTTCCTCGCCGATGACGCAACCTTCCTTGGCCTCCAGGGCCTGATGCAGCCCTTCGTCATAGCGTCGTCCCGGCATCGGTCGTCCCGTCAGACCGTCGACAATGATCACGCTGCCGTTTTCAACGACATAGTCGCGGTCACGTGCAAGCACGACATGAGCCCGCAGCGCCTGTACGACATGGTGGAGCAATGAAATCGATGCGATGTCATGCAGCGTCGTTGCGGCTTTCAGCAATCCTTGCTGTTGCAGCCGCTGCTCGACTTCGCTGTACCCCGCCTCGGTCAGCGCGACGCGCCGCCGAGGATCGATCTCGTAATGCGAGGGCTGCAATGAGGCGATGACGGCATCGATCGCCTGATAGAAGCCCGAGTGATCGCCAAGCGGGCCGAACAACGCCAGCGGCATGCCGGCCTCGTCGATCAGCGTCGCATCGGCCTCGTCGACCAAAACGAAGGCATGGTCGCGCTGAACGGTTTCCGCGGCGGAAAACTTCATGTTGTCGCGCAGATAGTCGAAGCCGAATTCGCTGGCGATTCCGTAGGTGACGTCACAACGATAGGCTTCGCGCCGGCTGTCGTCGTCCATCTCCGGGGTGATGACGCCAGTGCTCAGTCCCAGCAAGTCGTAGACCGGTCGCATCCAGCCGGCATCGCGCTCCGCCAGATAGTCGTTCGGCGTGGCGACGTGGACGCCCCGACCGGTCAAGGCATGGAGCGCGCAGACCAGCGTGGCGGTCAGCGTCTTGCCTTCGCCGGTCTTCATCTCGGCGATATGTCCATCATGAAGCGCCAGCGCGCCGACGATCTGCACCGGGACGGGATGTTCGTTCAGCGCACGGCGCGAGGCCTCGCGAACCAGTGCGAACACCTCTTCCTTGACCTCGTCGAGAGGAGTGCCGGCCCGGACTCGTTGTCGCAATTCGGCGACGCAATCACGCAACCCGCCGGCAGACAGCCGTAGATGGTCCGGTTCCAGAGCGAGAATCCGGCTGGCCGTCGTTTCATATTGTGTCAGATTTCGGCGGGTTCCGAAGTTCAGCGCGCGCCTAGCCAGGCGCAGGATCATCGAAACTCAAAAAGAATCGGCATCGTAAAAGCAAACTGAGCGCCGCCAACGTCTCCAGGAGGCGTCGGCAATGGTTGGGCACGTTGCAGGAGTTCGAGCGTTTCGCGATCGAGGGCATCGGATCCGCTGCCTTTCGCGATTGTGCTGGAGAGGACGTGACCCTGGCGGTCAACGACGAAGGACACCCGCGACATGCCGGTCTCTCGACGCGTCTGGGCTTCGCGCGGATATCGCTTGCAGCGCTGGAGGTGGAGGGCCAACTGCCGTTTCCAGCTCACCAGCTGGGCCTTGCGTGAGGCCGCGGCCGTCGGTGCCGTCGTGGCCGACGCGGCAACCAGCGGCGGCGTTGCGTTCGGCGTCTTTTCCTTCTCTTCTTTCTTTTCCTCTTCCTGCTTCTTCTGTTCGGGTGGGACTTCCAGCGCGACGTCGGGCTCGGCTACCTGCGGGAGCGGCGGCTCCGGCTCCGGCACTTTCTCTGTCTTGACCTCGGCCTTCTCCTGAGGCGGAGGCGCCTCGTCTGTCTGCATTTGCTCTTCACCCGGCGCGACGTCTCGTGCTTCGGCGTCGCGGAACGACTCGGTGGTAAAGTCCACTTCGATTGCCGTGGTGGTATCGAACGTATCGCCTTCCACCGGTGTCATGAGCAAGGCGGCGGCGACCGCGCCATGAAGCGACAGCATTGCGACGAAACAGGTGCCCCAGCGCAGAAGTTCGTTCCGTGTTACGTTGCGATAACGGCGCGGCATGCTCATTGGGCAGCTCCGACGGATTGCGTCCCGCCGACGGACTCAAGCCCGACCAGCGCAATCTTCAGATAGCCGGCAGCCCGCAGGTCGTTCATCAGCGTCATCACCTCTCCGTAGGGGACGGTCTTGTCGGCGCGAACGAACAGCCGCTTGGTCCGATCCGACGACGTGACGGCGTCGAGCGAGCCTGACAGGCCGGTGCGTGAGATCGGAGTTTCGCCGACGGCGAGCGTTCGGTCGGCTTTCATGGTGACGTAGACCGGTTTGTCGGGCCGGGGTTGTTTTGTCGCCGTCGATGCCGGCAGATCGACAGCAATGTCGACCGTCGCCAACGGCGCGGCGATCATGAAG
The DNA here is from genome assembly GCF_051912485.1 of Nitrobacter sp. JJSN. Lineage (GTDB taxonomy): Bacteria > Pseudomonadota > Alphaproteobacteria > Rhizobiales > Xanthobacteraceae > Nitrobacter. The sequence goes on from NZ_CP196822.1 coordinate 3,998,787, forward strand.
ATGATCAGCAGCACGAGAATGACGTCGATGAAAGGCGTCACGTTGATGTCGCTGACCTGCGACATCTCGTCTTCAGACGATGCTTGCTGAAGAGAAGCGCCCACGCGTGTTACTCCTTACTCCGCAGCCCGCTGATGAGGGATCATTTCCGCGCGGTTGAGATCCCTGCTCACCATACGCATCAACTCCGCCGAGCCGTCTCCCAGCAAGCCGCGATAGCTGGTGATGGAGCGCGCAAACATGTTGTAGATCATCACCGCCGGAATTGCCGCGACAAGTCCCATCGCTGTCGCCAGCAAAGCTTCGGCAATGCCGGGCGCGACGACGGCAAGATTGGTGGTTTGCGATTTCGAAATTCCGATGAAGGCATTCATGATGCCCCAAACCGTGCCGAACAGTCCGACGAACGGCGCTGTTGATCCGATGGTAGCCAGAATGCTTGTTCCGCGGGTCATGCGCCGCGCCGCGGCCGCCTCGATACGGCTGAACAGCGAAGCGACACGTTCCTTGACGCCTTCATGGTTCATAGCGTCCTGCGAACGACGAATCTCTTCGCGCGCGGCGTGGGTCAGGATCGCGATATCGCTACCGGTGTGCCGTAATGTTTTGTTCGCCTCTTCGAGGGAGCGCGCGCCTTCCACGCTGCCGATATCTCGCATGAGTTTGGTCCGCGCACCGAGCAACTCGATCGTTTTGGCGAGCCACACCGACCAGGTCACGACCGATGCGAAGGCCAGGCCGATCATCACCGCTTTCACAATGTAATCAGCGGCCATGAACATGCCGATGGGCGTCAGTTCATGCGGCAGAATCGGCTCGGGGGCTTCGGCTACTTCCGTTGCGGGCGGGGCCCGATGTTCGGCCGGAGCCGCGGGCGGCGCGGCCCGCTGCTCGATGGGCGACGCCTGTGACGCGGGCGGCTGAGCTGCAGGTTGCGCCATCTGCGCCACAGGAGGCGTCGATTGCACGACCGTCGGAGGAATTTGTCCGGAAGTGGCGGCGTCGTGGGTGCCAGGCCGCGCCGGGGATTGAGCGTTAACGGCGTGCGGGGCGAACGAGAACGTCAAGAGAAACGCTAGCGTGATCGCAGAAACCTTTGCGGATCGCGACCGATCATTGTGTTGTGTCGTGTGTGAAAGGTTCAGAGACAGCTTCATGTTGGGAGACTCTGTAATCATGCGCCGTTCTGAATTGTTCGCGCGGGACGATGATGGATGCGCACGCATCTGCGGTTGGTCTAGCGTCTGCGCTTTCCGAATCAAACAGCGAAACCGACGAGGATTTTAGAATCCATTTAAAATATGCGGCGCAATGACGCAGTTCATTCGTTGTCGAAGTGGAAGTGTTGTCGCGCGCTGCGTTCTTCGATGCTCGATTGAGAGGATGCGAGCTAGAACTTCTATAAACAGCCTCGAATTGCGATGCTGATATGTTGCTCACGAAAATTTTTAAGTTAATGACGAGCGACATTGCGGTGCTGATTTTGTTTCCGCGATGTTAGCAATCAAGGATGGGGCGAATGGGCATTTCATCGATAGGTCACGCGAGCGCTGCGAATAGCGGCGACGGAGCAGTAGGGCATTCGTCAGTCGTCGGATGGGGCAAGGCGATGATTGGCGTCGCCGCGGTGATGCTGATGCCCGATTCCGCCGACGCGCAGCCGGCGACGAGCGCCGACGATCTTCCGCAGGTTCGCGTCACGGCGCCGAAGCGGCAGGCGAAGAAAAGAACGGCACACCGCGCGCCGGTACGGGCTGCGCCTGCGCCGGTTGCCGCTCAGCCGAGCAACGTTCAGGTCAATCCCATCGTCGGTGACGGACATGGCGTCACCGGCTATCAGGCTCCCGCGCAGGCCGGGATTTCCCGCCTTCCGGTGCCGCTCGCCAATACGCCGCAGACCGTCAACGTCGTGACTCAACAGGTCATTCAGGAGCAGCGCCTCCTCAGCATGGAAGATGCACTGCGGACGGTGCCGGGCATCACGTTCAGCGCCGGTGAAGGCGGCCAGCAGGGCGATAGCCCGATCGTCCGCGGTTTTGCGGCGCGCGGCGACATGTTCCGCGATGGCATCCGCGATCCCGGCTGGTACACGCGCGACCTGTTCAGCGCCGACCGCGTCGAAGTGTTTAAGGGACCGTCGGGATTTGCCTTCGGCCGCGGTTCGACCGGTGGTGCGATCAACACAGTCTCCAAGTTGCCGCAAGCAACCGATTTCGTGGATGGCACCGTCAGCGGCGTGACCAGCGGCGGCTACCGCGCCGAGGTGGATGCCAATGGCAAACAGGGAAATTTGTCCGGCCGCATCGCGGCGATGTATCAGGATATTCCAACCGAGAGTCGCGATCACGTCTATGCCAAGCGCTGGGGCGTCGCTCCGTCATTCAAGGCGGAGTTCACGCCGGATACCCGCGCGATCCTCAGCTACGTCTATCAGGGTGAGGACAGCGTGCCGGATTACGGTCGCCCCTACCTCCCTGCGCCGACCTACAGTTCGGCGACCGGTGCGCTGACCAACCCCGGCTATTACGGCACCGGCGCGGCGACACCGCCCGTCCCGGCGCCACGCAATGTGTGGTACGGCGTCGCCAGCGGGCCGCTAGCCGACCGCGTGCTGACTGACACCCATATCGGCACATTGCGCTTCGAACACGACTTCGACAAAGATCTGAAGATTTCAAACGCGACGCGCTACGTCGCCGTGGACCGCATGGCACGACCGACAGCGCCGCGCAGCCTCGGTGACAGTGCGGGTACACCTTTCCCAACTCCGTTCCCCCCGGCTTTCACCAATTACCCTGTTGACCAAATGACAGTTGGCCGGCAGCACTTCGAGACGGTGACCGATAACACGCTTCTCATCAACCAGACCGACTTGACCGGCAAGTTCTGGACCGGCGGCTGGGAGCATACGTTTGCGACCGGCGTCGAGGCCGCGCGCGAAACTCGCTATCAGATCCGTGCTAATTATTGTACGCAGACTACTCCAGCGTGCCGGACCAGCGTTTGGGATCCGGTGGACACGTCCTTTGGAGGGCCGAATACTGGGTTCGGCTTGCCGAATTCGACGGTGTCGACCAACTATGCGGTCTATGGCTTCGATCAGGTCAAGCTCAACGAATATTTCGAACTGCTCGGGTCGATCCGTTACGACAATTTCCATTCGGACTACACCAACCTCGCAGCAGTGCCGCCCGCTAGCCAGCAGCTCAGCCGGACCGACGATATGGTTAGCTGGCGTGTCGGTGGCGTTTTCCATCCGACGCACAGTTCGAGCATCTATGCTGCCTACGGCGTTTCGTATAATCCTGCGGCTGAATTCCAAACGCTCAGCGATGCTACCAACAACGCGGCCAACACCTTGCTGCCGCCTGAGAAAAACACGACGCTCGAGGTCGGCGCCAAGGCCGACGTTCTTAACGGCAAGCTGACCCTGAGCGGCGCGGTGTTCCGTATTGAGAAGACCAACCTGCGCATCCCGGTCGATCCGGTCTTGAATACGGCGCTGGTGCTTGGCGGTCTGGCGCGCGTGGATGGCATCGAGCTGGGCGCGGCAGGTAAGCTCACCGACCAGTGGAGCCTGTTCGCGGGCTACAGCTATCTCGACTCTAAGATCGTCAATACGACCGATCTTTCGCAACTGGGCCGCCAACTTCCGAACACGCCACCGCATAATTTCACGTTGTGGACCGCTTACGATCTCACGCCACAGTGGACCGTCGGCGGCGGCGTGACCTATGCCGCAAGCACTTTCGTCAATCCGACGAACACCTCTTATGTGCCGGAATACTGGAAGCTCGACCTCATGACGAGCTACAAGGTCACCAAGGATTCGCTGCTGCAGCTCAACATCTACAACGTGACGGATGAGCTGTACTTCGCACAATACTACCAGGGTCATGCCGTTCCGGCCGCTGGCCGAACCGCGATGCTGACCTATCGCTATCACTTCGCGCCGCCGCCGCCGGTCGCCGATTATCCGGTGAAGGCTGCGCGTTACGTGAGCAAGTAGCCGGCGCTACGGCCGGTCGGAAAGTGACAATATCGGAGCCGGCGTCGCAGGGCGCCGGCTCTTTTTTGAAGGAATATCCTGGTGCTGGTGCGAATTCCGAATGTCCTGACGCCGGATCAGGTGAAACACTGCCGCGAGGTGATGGCGCGCGCCGCCTGGGTGGACGGGCGCGTTACGGCAGGGCATCAGTCGGTTCAGGTCAAGCGCAACCTGCAATTGCCGGAGGGAACGGCGGAAGCCCGCGAACTCGGCGACATGGTGCTCGCGGCGCTCAACCGGAATCCGCTGTTCATGTCCGCGGTATTGCCGAAGATGATCTTCCCGCCGCTATTCAATCGCTACAATGCCGATGGCGAGATGAATTTCGGTTCGCACGTCGACAACGCCATCCGCACCTTTCCCGGAACTGGAATGCGCGTACGGACCGACGTGTCCTCGACGTTGTTCCTGTCATCGCCCGAAGAATACGACGGCGGCGAGCTGGTGATCGAGGATACCTACGGTGCGCATTCCGTGAAGCTGCCGGCCGGCGATATGATCGTGTATCCAGGCACCAGTGTGCATCATGTCACCAAGGTGACTCGCGGTTCGCGCATCGCGTCATTTTTCTGGACCGAGAGCATGATCGCCGACGTCACGAAACGTGCGATGATGTTCGATCTGGACATGTCGATCATTCGCCTCAACGCCGACCATCCCGAGCACCCGTCCGTGGTGTCGTTGACGTCGTTGTATCATAATCTGCTGCGGCAATGGGCGCTGACCTGACGTGCAGTGTCTGACTGGAAGGCAGCGTCATCGTCCGCGAAGACTTTAAGTCTGGCTTTCACGCCAGCATGGCGTCGAGAGCCGGCGTGGTCCGTTCAGCGATGATATTGCCATCGTCGCCCGTGAAGCGAATAAGTGCGGCGAGTTGGTGCTTGATGGCGAAATTGGTTCCGGCCTCCGGCCCCAGCACCATCAGCGCTGTCGCGTAGGCATCCGCTTCCATGCAGGAGCGATGCAAAACGGTCGCGGTGACCATGCCGTTGGCGATCGGCCATCCGGTTCGCGGATCCAGGGTGTGGGAGAAGTGCTGCGCGCCACGGGCGAAGCCGCGTTCGCATCCTGATGTTGCGATCGTGAGGTCGTGCAATGCTACCAGTATCGGCTCGGCAACGACGCGGGCCGCGGCTTGTGCGGGTCGATCGATCTCGACCCACCACGGGCTGCCATCGGGCTTGACCCCGTGCCCTCGCAATTCGCCGCCGATTTCCACCAGCGCGTGGTGAATGCCGAGCTCCAGCAAGGTTTCCGCCACCAGATCGACGGCAAAGCCCTTGGCGATACCGCAGAGGTCGATCGCCCCGCAATTGTGTCGACGCAGGCGTCGGGCGCTGGTGTCGAGATCGAGTTGCTGCCATCCGCAAGCCTGATGAAGTCGAGCGATATGATCCGGCGGCGGCGCTTCGCGAGGTCCACTCGGGCCAAAACCCCAGAGGTCGACCAGCGCTCCCATGGTCGGATCATAGGCGCCGCCGGATTCCCGCGCGATGCGCAGCGCGCTCGACATCACCCGGCCGAGTTCCCGCGGCAACTCCTGCCATTGGTTCAGCGGCAACCGATTGAACCGGGTGATGTCGGATTGGCCTTCCCACGGGCTCATCTGCGCGATCACGCGATCGAGTGCGAGGGGAATCATCCGGCGTAATGTTTGCGCATTAGCGGACGAGCCGACAAACTTGCACGACCATGTGGTTCCCATGGTCGTGCCGGCTATTTCCCGAATGTGCCCGCCCGCAGGAATCGCGGGCGGCATCACCGGCATTGCCGGGATTGCCGGGATTGCCACGCGCCGGGCGACGGACGCAGTCATCGGCGTCGTTATTGCGGAAGCACTTCGACCGTCGTGGTGTAAGTGCTGCGGCGCTGCGCGTTCTTGATCTTGCTCTTGTCGTCGCGCACCGATGCGCTCATCCAATAAAACCCAGGTCCCGGCCATGTGACGCTGAAGCTGCCGGAGTCGTCGGTGGTAGACTTGCTGTCGTTCAGGTTGTCGCGATAGCGGATTCCGCCCGGGACGATTTCGACCGCGACGCCACTGGCGGGCTGTCCGTCAAGTACCAGGCGGAACGTGGCCTTCTCACCAACGACCAGATTGTTTGGGTGGGTTACCGGAATCATTTCAAGTCCAACGCCGGTCGGTTTCAGCGTGTCAATTGAAGGCTTGCCCGATGTAACAAAGGATTCGACCCGACTGCGGTTTTCCGTGACCTTCACGTCGGTTGCATTGGCGGGGATCGCTGTAGCGAGTTCCTCGGCCTTGCCCCGCCAGCGCTTGTTCTGGCCATCCAGTTTGTAGTTGGCGAACAGGCCCTGATTGGCCACCGTCAATTTGTAGGTGCCCGGCTGCGTCAGTTTGAAATCGAAGGTGTTGCGAAAGTGGCTCTTTGCCAGGTTCTCCGGCGCGACGGTCTTGCCGTCAGGCCCCTCGATCGACAGGTTGTCGAGCTGCAACGGGTTATGCTCGTAGTAGAACAGGTCGTTTGAGACGGCGGCATCGACCGTGACCCAGAGGTCCGAGCCGGACAATACGGTGGCCGATGGCAGCAGCCAGGCGCGGTGAGCCTGCGCGGGCAGGGCAAGCAGCGAAACCGCCGCTGCGATCAACGCGAGCTTGAGATGGTTGGTCATGGCGAAATCCTTTTCCATGAAAGCTGTGGGTGCGACAAATGCGCGGCGTATTCGTGGGCGTGGATTAGAGCGTTTTCGAGCGAAGTGGACACCGGTTCGCGTGAAGAAGACTCGTCAAATAAAAATCATGGAGCTCCGCTTCCGACTCCGTCAGAAGCGGAAGGCTCTAGGGGGTCAATTTCAACGTGACTGCGCCAAGCTCGCGCTCGCCCTTGGCCTCGCCGGTTGCCGGAGCTTTCGGCGGCCATTCGAACGGAATTTTCAGCAACTCTCGACCGCCGACTTCGCGAGCGGCCTCGATGACGAGTTGGTAGCTGCCCGGGGTCAGACCATTGAGAGGCTTGCCGGTGCTATCGAACTTGATCTGATGGGTGCCGGGCGCACGAGTGGGACTGGACAATCCATCGACCGGCATCGTCAGCTCGCGGCCAGTGCGGCGCCACCATTGCCGCACGTCCTTGAGCCATTTCGTGCCCTCTTTGTCTTTGTGCTTGGTGTCATACCACACGGCAAGATTGGTGACCTTGCCGCCATCGGCCGCCTCGACCCACATCGCGACGTAAGGCTTGTGGTACTCAACGACGTTGAGCTGCGGAACGTCGATGCTGATTGTGGCTTCGGAGGCCAGCGACGAGCCTGCGGCAAGGGTGGAGAGTGCGGCGGTAATCAGGAGGCGCATTGTTGACCTTCTAGCTATGAATGAGGAGAACAGCGAGCAGCATCGGAATAATCAGCCCCATGCCGACGACGGGCCATGTGGCCGGGCGCCGCTTGGAATGAAGCTGCAGAAGCAGAAGGCCTGTGACACAGAAGATGATCGCGGCGGCCGCGAACACGTCGATGAACCAGCTCCACATCTTGCCGGCATGACGGCCTTTATGCAGATCATTGAGATAGGCGACCCATCCGCGGTCCGTGACTTCATAGGACACCGCGCCGCTGTCGCGCTGGATGCTGAGCCATGCGTCGCCGCCGGGCTGGGGCAGGGCCACATAGACCTCCTGGTCCGACCATTCGGTATCGCGATTGGCAGTGTTGGCGCCGATCTCGCGTTGCAACCACCCGTTGATGCTCGTTGGCAGAGCGGCCTTGGGGGCGCCGGCCTCAGGCTTCAGGTCGGCGATCAGGGCCTGCGGCAGTTGCCCCTCGCGCATCACGACCGTCGGCTTGGCTTCGATTTTCCCGGAATTGTTCAGCGTGATTCCGGTGACGGCGAACAACAACATGCCGATCAGGCAGAGCCCTGAGGTGATCCAGTGCCATTGATAAAGCTGGTTGATAAAGAAAGCGCGACGTTTCTTTCGCTGCCAGAGTTCGTCGCTGTCGACCATCGATTCCATTTGTCTCGCCGCCGTTATCACAGTCGAAGAGGTGCAACGGCACCCGTGAGATCAGCGCAAATTATTTATCGAAGCCGACCTCGCTTTACTACAGGACAGGATTAGGTTCGTTCTAAACTAAACCTGTCATGTGCCGTTGCTCGCGGTTTCTTGAGTTCTCCGAAGGCCACCAAAATTTCACTCCGAACCACCAACGAGCCAGAGTGCGACGCAGACACCAATTGCGCGCCGGCGTGCGATATCGCGGTTACATGACCTGAGACGGAATGCGGCGCTTCGCCCTTGATGATGTGTCTGTCTCTTCCGGGTGCGTCGGTGTGGTGGGCGCCGCAATCGGGCAAAGTGTCGCAAGCGATGGCGGGCGGTATCGGGCTCGCCTCCAGCCGTTGGCGGCGAACCGAAAGGCTGGAAGCACGTTCGCCGCACTGGCATACCGGCGGCATATTTTCTATATCATCGGATGATGATTTCCTGAGGCAGGATGTTCAAGGGTTCAAGGTAAAGCGAATATGACCTCGACAATCGACACGGATGGTGCGGCCGAGAGCCGGGTGTTTGAAGCGGATGTCGCCAAGCTGCTCCAGATGATGGTGCACTCGGTCTATTCCGATAAGGATGTGTTCCTGCGGGAGCTGATTTCAAACGCAGCGGATGCCTGCGAGCGGCTGCGTTATGACGCAATCAGCGATCCCGCATTGCTGGCGGATGATGCCAGGCCGCAGATTGCCATAACCATCGATGCGGAACGGCGGCAATTGACGGTCGCGGACAACGGCATCGGCATGAGCCGGGACGAGATGGTCGACGCGCTGGGTACGATCGCCCGGTCGGGCACCAAGGCTTTCATCGAGCAGGCCAAGGCTGCGGAAGGCGGCGACGGAGTGACGCTGATCGGTCAGTTCGGGGTCGGTTTCTACTCGGCCTTCATGGTGGCGGATCAGGTCGATGTGATCTCGCGGCGCGCGAACGCCGGGGAAAGCTGGCGCTGGTCGTCGGACGGGAAGGGAACGTTCACGGTTACGCCCGTGGATGAGAGCGAAGCCCCCGTGAGAGGCACCCGCGTGATCCTTCATCTCACCGAAGACGCCAAGGGATATACAGATCGGCTCAAGCTCGAACAGATGGTCCGGGAGCAATCCGGTCATGTGCCGGTTCCGATCGTGCTTGTCGAGAATCCCGGAGCTGCCCCGACTGAGATTGCTGATGGCGCGGCGCTGTGGACGAAGCCGCGCGGTGAGATCAGCGCTTCCGAATATGCCGACTTCTACCGCAGCGTTGCGGGCCATTTCGATGAACCGGCGCTCACGGTGCATTTCCGCGCCGAAGGGCGACAGGAGTTCACTGCGCTCCTGTTCGTACCGCAAACCAGGTCCTTCGATCTGTTTGAAACCGATCGCAAGGGACCAATAAAGCTCTACGTGAAGCGCGTCTTTATTACCGACGATGCCGATCTGCTGCCCCGCTATCTGCGGTTCGTGCGCGGCGTCGTCGACTCGGCGGATCTTCCGCTCAATATCTCGCGCGAAATGATTCAGGAAAGCCCGATCCTGGCCGCGATCAAGAAGAGCATCACCGGCCGTATCCTGAGCGAACTCGAGAAACTCGCCGAGAAGGACGCGGCGGCTTACGGAAAGATCTGGGAGGCCTTCGGTCCGCTCTTCAAGGAAGGCATATACGATGCCGCCGACCGGCGCGATGTTATCCTCGGGCTCTCCCGCTTCAAGACCACGACGGGATCGCTGCGAAGCCTTAAGGATTACATCGGCGCCCTGAAAAACAATCAGACCTCGATCTATTATCTCGCCGGGCAGGATGCTACGCGTCTCGAAACCTCGCCCCATCTGGAGGGTTTCCGTGCTCGCGGTGTGGAGGTGCTGCTGCTGTCAGATCCAGTCGACAGCTTCTGGGTTACCTCCGGACCAAGCTTTGAAGGGAAGCCGTTCAAATCCGTGACGCAGGGTGCCGCGGATCTGGCGGCGATCCCGCGCGTCGATGCGCACGCAGAAACCCAGCAGGACGTCAGCGCTGGTGTCACGGAGTTCCTCTCCTTTCTCAAGACGACGCTCGCCGATCTGGTTTCCGACGTGCGCTCGTCCGAGCGTCTCACCGATAGCCCCGTTTGCCTCATTGCGGCCGAGTCGGGCCCTGATCGGCAACTGGAAAAAATTCTCGTTGGCGTCGGACAGCTCACCGGCGCATCCAAGCCGGTTCTCGAGGTGAATCCGAGGCATCCGCTGATCGCTTCGCTGGCGGCGCTCGGGGATAGCGATCGCGCGTTCAAGGAGGACACGGCGCGAATGCTGCTCGATGACGCGCGCGTTCTTGACGGCGACCGTCCCAGCGATGCGCTTGAGTTTTCCAAGCGGCTTGCCCGCATTGTCGAGCGGGGACTGCGCGGTTCGACCGCGTAGCTCGGAGGATTCGTCGACGCTTCGAAACGCAAGAAATTCCGGGTTCTCGTGCGACACGCACCCTCAGATGCGCAGTTGCGCATCGGAGGATGACGCCGCTACGACCGCGTGCCGATGCGGCTCAGGAGAACATCTCTCAAGACGACCGCATTGTTGTACGCTTCGTCATGGGCCGCAAAGACGAGCGTTATCCGGCCTGACCGGGCGCATGCACGCAGTTCGTCGAGCCGTTCCGGGTATCCGCGGATCTCGTCCGCGTATCGTTGTCGAAACTCCTGCCAGCGGGCGGGCTCGTGCCCGAACCACTTGCGCAGCTTAGTGCTGGGCGCGATGTCCTTGACCCAATGATCGATAGCGGCGTCCGTCTTGCGAAGGCCGCGGGGCCATAAGCGGTCAACCAGTATTCGTGTGCCGTCGCCTTTCGTGGGAGGCTCATAGGCTCGCTTCACGTTGATGTTTTTGGCCGCAAGCCGCGTCATGGCCCTTCTTCAAAATACAGGTTACGTCGTCGCTTCCGGCGATGCGTGTCCTGAATCCGAGAGCAGTGGGCGTTCTCTCAGTCGCCTTGCCCGGGATTTGCCGAGAAATATTGCTCCAGCTTGCCAGTAACGCCGTCGAAGGCTTTCGCGTCGGCTGGGGCATCGCGCTTGATGGTAATGTTCGGCCAGACCGAAGCATATTCGGCGTTCAGCTTGAGCCAATTTTCGAGACCCGGCTCCGTGTCGGCAACAATGGCCTCGGCTGGACACTCCGGCTCGCAAACGCCGCAGTCGATGCACTCATCCGGATGGATGACGAGCATATTGTCGCCTTCGTAGAAGCAGTCGACGGGACATACCTCCACACAATCCATGTATTTGCACTTGATACAATTTTCGGTGACAACGAAAGTCATCTCGAAGACTCCGCGAGGACAGGAAGACAAGCTGGACTGGCATCGGCGCGAACCTTGGCGCAAATGCGTCGACGATCCCGCGAATGCCATTCTCGTATATACATACAAGCTCCGTGGCCAAGTAGATCATGTGGCACACGCCACCACGAGAACGCCGAGCGCAGCCGGATCGGAAACTCAAACGGTCCATATAAGATATATTATATATACCTCTTATATATCCAAGCTCGCTATAAATCAATATTTTATAGTAATTCTCGATCGCGGCGGGTTCCGCTTCCCCCAAAATGACGTCGCTGCAATATCATCGTCAGGTTGTAGCGCGGAGCGGAACGCTCGCCAATTGCGGATGCTGCGGCGTGCTCGTCAGCAGCCATTTGCGGTCCACGACGGAGTTGTGGAACTGCTCGAGAGCGATGTTGAAGGCGGTCAGCGACCCTTCCTCGATCGCGCCGTTCTCGAAACCGTTCAGCGTGTCGCGCAGGATGGCGTCGGCTTCCGCCTGCATCAAGTCGAGTTCGTCCAGGGAATCGCTCCGGCGCGCCAGCGCGATCATGTCGAGCAGCCGGTCACGCTGGGTCGCGTTGCCGACCCGCTCGTCTTTCTTCATATAACTCGCGAACCAGGCGCCTGCTGACCCCGTCGCCGACATCGCCATCAGCGTCCACCAGATGTAATCGCTGTAGCGATCGAGGAAGGTTTTTTCTTCACCGTCGACATAGGCTGCAGCGCCCGGATGAACAGGAATCACCGCGTCTTTGTCGGTATCGGGTGTCTCGATTTTCGCGGCCAGCGGGAAATCCGATATGATCTGCTGCCGGATTGCGAAAAGCTGCCGGGTAAACGCGGCAACGGTCGCGTCCGACAGACTTTTTCGAGCGACGATGTGATGTGAGAAGCTGATCGTTTTCACCTCGTCGTCGGGTCGGGCGGGGGAGCCGCCGAACGCGCCTGGCGGAATTTCCGCAGCTTCGTATACCGGATGATTTTGCGCGATCGCGTCGGCGGAATCGATCGCGAGGAAGGTCGGCGCGCCGCCGTCGCGTGCGGAGGCCGCAATGGCGTCCGCGGTGATCTTGCTGTTGACGGGACCGGCGGCGAGAAACGCATCCGCTTTCTGGGCGCGGATCGCCTCGGCGACCTCGGTTGTGGCGAACCGGACGATGTCCACCTTCGCGAGATCGACGTTATATTGCTGCAGTATCACTTTCAGCAAATTCACATTGGCGTCGGTGAGGCCGACGACGCCGATGCGATGGCCGGCGAGCTGCGTGATATTCTTGATTTTAACGGCCTTGGCGTTTTTGCCCTTCGGCTTCGGTGGAACCCATAAAACAGCGACGCTCTTGCGCAGCGTCGCGACGGCCTGCGCATTCTTCGGAACATCGAGGTCGCCGCGAACGATCGCGAGGTCGGCCTCGCCGTCGGACAAGGCGGCGGCGCTCGCGACCACTCCATCGGTCAGAATCGTGTGCAACCGGATTTCCTTGTGAGCGCGCGCGAAGGCTTGCGCCAGACCCTGAACGACCTTCGCGTCATCGCTGTTTGCGGGGCCGACGGCGACCTGCAGCACCACCGGACGCATGGTGTAATAGTAGATGCCTGCGACCGCACCCACCAGAGCGAGCACTCCGGCCAGCAAGACAAGCGCTAACTTGCGTTGTGCCGAACGCCGGGACGCGGGGGGCTCAGCACCGGGACCATTGGCGGCGGCCGGTCTGGTAGACAATCGCGTGAAATCTGATGTCATGCTGCCAATACGGTTGTACTCACATTCTAGCGATGTTCCGGCCGTTCCGTGGTTACGTTTTCGTTATGGTTGACGGGCCGTTGCCGGTTCTTGACCGGCATTGTGGCATGGATCGGAGCGACTCGGTCAAAAAGGAGGCAGACATGGCGGACCGGCTATCGGCGGACGCACGAAGAGGAGCGGTCAAGGCGTTATCGGGCTGGTCGGAGGTTCCGGGCCGCGAGGCCATCGCCCGCACCTTTACATTCCGGGATTTCAACGAGGCTTTTGGCTTCATGGCGCGCGTCGCGCTGGTCGCCGAAAAGAACGACCATCATCCGGAATGGCGTAACGTCTATAAAACGGTAGAGGTCGTGCTCGCGACCCACGACGCCGGCGGTGTGACCGAGCGCGATATCAGGCTAGCGAAAGCGATGAACGCGATCGCGAGCCAGCTCGGCGTGGCCTGAACGGGCTATGCCGGCCTTGCAGCGGGGAAATGGAGTGCCCACGTGGTAAAAAGCGGCGACTTCGACAATCCGTCGCCCATGACATTTCTGGAACCCTGATGATGGCATCCGAACACAGTGTGGGATTCGAGCCGGCCGACCGACTGGCACAGGACCGCGACAGCGTGCGCCGGCGGTTCTGGCGCAAGCTGAAGCGCGTCGTCGCCAACGTGCCGTTCGCAGAAGATCTGTTGGCCGCCTATTACTGCGCCTTCGACAAGCAGACGCCGCGCCATGTGCAGGCGTCGCTGCTCGGGGCCATCGCCTATTTCATCCTGCCATTCGACTTTGTTCCCGACGTGTTGCCGGTGCTCGGTTTCACCGATGATGCCGCCGTGCTTGCGACGGCGATCAGGATCGTGGCTGCCCATATCACGCCGGAGCATCGCGAGGCCGCGCGCACGGCATTGAAGCGTGGTATCGAGAACGAAGCGGCGTAGCGCCATAAGCAACATGCTGATTGCCCCATGCGCCGTTGCGGTGACATGACGTCTTCACCGTCTTCCAGATCTGCTCACGCCGGCGACGTCCGAAGCCGCGGCTGAATTCCTGACTCGCGGGTCCGGCACAGGCGCAGCCGGTCTCGGACGCGCAGGTATATGTCGATGTCATTACTAGTGGTCCGATTCTAACATTTGCATCCCGTTGCGGCAGGAGTTCTTGCAAATGTTAGAATCAAAGGACCACTAGCCAATATGAGATTTCTAGTGGAGTTTTGAATTTGACATTCGCTTGCCGCGTTTGCTGCAAAGGGGGTAGCGAATGTCAAATTCACTCCACTAGCTTGCGAATCGGGACGCGAGCCGCGAGGATAGAGCCGCCTTCACAAATCAGGCATTTCCGGTTATTCCGCGATGATGCGTGACCCGCGTCAAGCCATCTTCCAGTCACAATGATAGGGGACGAGATTTGATGATGTCGATGCGGCAACTGCTGACGGTTCTGGTGGGAAGTCTGCTGGCAGGCGGGGTGAGCCTTGTTCCCGCACTCAGTGCGCCGAAGCCGGCTGCGGCGGCAACGGGTGGCGGTGGTTCGGAGCCGACGTTGCTCGGACAGTTCGGCGCGTGGGGCGCCTATACCGCATCACCGAACGGCAAGAAGGTCTGCTTCGCCCTTGCCAAGCCGGCATCCTCGAAAACCAATCCGCCCAATCGCCCGCGCGATTCGGCCTACGCCTTCGTCTCGACGCGGCCGGCGGAAAAAGTGGCGAACGAAGTGTCGGTCATGATCGGCTATCACCTCAAGCCGGGTTCGGAAGCCACCCTCGAAGTCGGCGGCGCAAGCTTCGAGATGTACACCCAGGGCGACGGCATCTGGATCAAGAACGCCGCCGAGGAAGATCGGCTGATCGATGCCATGCGCAAGTCCGCCGATGCGACCGTCAAGGGCGTGTCGTCCAAGGGGACGCAGACCATCGACGTCTTTTCCCTTAAGGGCCTATCCCAGGCGCTGGACAAGGTCGGGCAGGATTGCAGGCGCTAGTGGCGTTAAGGCTTTTCAGCGGACCGTGGAAGGCTTATGTCATGCGGCATGAGCGAAACGCCCCACAACTTGAGTACTGTTCCGACTGATCCCGCCACCGCGACCAGCATGCCGGGTGTGCGCGGAATGGCGACCGGCGACGCCCCTCTGGAAAAAATCGCGCTCGAAACCTATATGCCACCGGCGAAACCCTCGCTGATCGGCCTGTCGCGCGCGGAGGTTTCCGAGCGCCTCGCCGCCATCGGCGTCGCGCCGGCGCAACGCAGGATGCGCACTCAGCAGCTCTGGCACTGGATGTATGTCCGCGGTGCGAAGACGTTCGGCGAGATGACCAGCGTGTCGAAGGACATGCGCACCGAACTCGAACGGCACGTTACGGTCGACCGGCCCGAAGTGGTTGCCGAGCAGATTTCCAACGACGGAACGCGCAAATGGCTGCTTCGGCTGCCGAGCGGCAACGATCTCGAAAAGCCGCATGAAGTCGAGTGCGTCTACATTCCCGAGACCGATCGCGGCACGCTGTGCGTCTCCTCGCAGGTTGGCTGCACGCTGAATTGCTCATTCTGCCACACCGGCACACAACGCCTGGTGCGCAATCTCACGGCGGGCGAAATCGTCGGCCAGATCATGGTGGCGCGCGACCGGCTGAACGACTGGGCCGACCGCGAGACGCCGCATGGCAATCGCCTCGTCACCAACATCGTGATGATGGGGATGGGCGAGCCGCTCTACAATTTCGACGCAGTTCGCGACGCGCTTTTGATCGTCGCCGACAACGAAGGTATCGGTATCTCGAAGCGTCGCATCACGCTGTCGACGTCCGGCGTGGTGCCTAATATTGTCCGCACCGGCGAGGAAATCGGCGTCATGCTGGCGATCTCGCTGCACGCGGTTCGCGACGAGCTGCGCAACGAGCTGGTGCCGCTGAACCGCAAATATCCGATCACTGAGTTGATGCAGGCGTGTCGTGATTATCCCGCAGCCTCTAACGCCAAACGGATCACGTTCGAATATGTGATGCTGAAGGGCGTCAACGATTCGCTCGACGACGCCAAGCTTCTGGTGAAGCTGCTCAAGGGCATCCACGCCAAGATCAATCTGATTCCATTCAATCCGTGGCCTGGCACGCGCTATGAATGCTCGGACTGGGATCAGATCGAGAAATTTTCCGAATATATTTTCAACGCCGGATATTCCTCGCCGGTGCGCACGCCGCGAGGTCGCGACATTCTGGCCGCCTGCGGCCAGCTCAAGTCCGAAACCGAGAAGCTGTCGGCCCGCGAGCGTCAGGCGCTTCGCGCCATGGCGATGACGGATTGAGGCATGATCCCGAAAAGTGGGAACCGGTTTTCGGATAAGATCATGCCAAACCGATTGAGTTTCTCATGTCCCTGATAGGCCGGTTGTTCGCGATCGTGTTCGGGTTGGTGGCCGCCTGCTTCGTTGCCGGAATGGTCATTGTCATCGCGCTGCTATATCCCGAGTTCAGCAACCTCGGCACCGGTCCGATCGACACCGACGCGTTCGACATCGTGCTCGGCTTCGGCTTTATCTTCGTCAGTGGCTTTGCGCTGCTGCCGGCAATGATCGTGGTCCTCGTCACCGAAGCCTTTTATGTCCGCGGCATATTGGCTTACGCTGCCGGCGGTGCGATTTGCGGTGCCGCCTGTTACCTCGGCCTGATCCCGTTTGATCCGGCGACCATGCATTTCGAAGGCATCGTGCGCCGCCATCTCGAAATCATGACCGGCGCCGGGGTTGTCGCGGGCTTCACCTATTGGCTGATCGCTGGGCGCAATGCCGGCGCCTGGCGTGAGCGTCCGCGCGGCCCGCAGCCTCCTGATCTGCCAGCGCAGACCTGATGCTGTGCGGCCTTTCCATGCCGGTCGTCGTCGGCTAAACCGCGCGTCATGAACCGCGCCGGATTAATCATCGCGCTCGGGCTTGCGCTCGTGATCGGGATCGTGTTCGGGATTCATCCCGAATATGATCTGCGTCTTGCCGCGCTGTTCTACGATCCCGTGACGAAAACCTTTCCGCTCAAATCGGATGCGTTGGCCTCATTTGCGCGCAATGCCGCGATGTGGGTGGCATGGGCGTTCGCGCTGCCTGCGATTGTCGCACTGGTGGTCAAGATGCTTCGTCCCGACCGCCCGCTCATGATGTCGGGCCGAGCCGTCGCGTTTCTGCTCATCACCATGCTGCTCAGTGCTGGGATCCTGACCAACCTGACGTTCAAGAGCCATTGGGGCCGGCCGCGACCCGTGATGGTGACGGAATTCAACGGCCCATGGAAATTCATGGCGTGGTGGGACCCGCGCGGCGAGTGCGGCAAGAACTGTTCCTTCTTCTCCGGCGAGGGCGCGACCGCCTTCTGGACCTTGGCGCCGGCTGTGCTGACGCCGCCGGTGTGGCGGCCGCTGGCCTATGCAGGCGCGGTCACGTTCGGCGTTGTCACCAGCGTGCTGCGGATGGCGTTCGGTGGTCATTTCTTCACCGACGTGGCGACGGCCGGTCTGGTGGCGTTTCTGGTGGTCTGGCTGGTTCATGGCTACATCTACCGCTGGCCGGCGACGCGGAAGAGCGACGCGGAGATCGATGCCGCGCTGACGCGGTTTGCCTGGCCCGGCTATCGGATGCGGCAACGGTGGCGGGGCCGCGATGTCGGCCCGGTACCCGTGCCGAACAAGCCGGTCTGAGCCTCTCCCGGACCTTGCACGAGGTTTGGTTCTGCCTATAGTCCCCGCCGAATTCACGTCATTCCACAGGATTTTCATGAGCAAGAAGGTGGAGAAGGTGGTGCTTGCCTATTCGGGCGGGCTCGACACCTCGATTATCTTGAAATGGTTGCAGACCACCTACGGCGCCGAGGTCGTGACCTTCACCGCCGATCTCGGTCAGGGCGAGGAACTGGAGCCGGCGCGCAAGAAGGCGCTGCTGCTCGGTATCAAGCCTGAGAACATTTTCATCGAGGACCTGCGTGAGGAGTTCGTCCGCGACTAT
The DNA here is from genome assembly GCF_051912485.1 of Nitrobacter sp. JJSN. Lineage (GTDB taxonomy): Bacteria > Pseudomonadota > Alphaproteobacteria > Rhizobiales > Xanthobacteraceae > Nitrobacter. The sequence goes on from NZ_CP196822.1 coordinate 4,016,838, forward strand.
GTGTTCCCGATGTTCCGCGCCAACGCGGTCTACGAGGGCCAGTATCTGCTCGGGACCTCGATCGCCCGGCCGCTGATTGCGAAGAAGCAGATCGAGATCGCAGAGAAGGTCGGCGCCGATGCAGTGTCGCACGGCGCGACCGGCAAGGGTAACGATCAGGTCCGATTCGAACTCGGTTACTATGCACTGAAGCCAGACATCACCATCATCGCGCCGTGGCGCGAATGGGATCTGCGCTCGCGCGAGGCGCTGATCGCGTTCGCCGAGCAGCATCAGATTCCGATCGCCAAGGACAAGCGCGGCGAGGCGCCGTTCTCGGTCGACGCCAACCTTCTTCATGCCTCCAGCGAAGGCAAGGTGCTGGAAGACCCCGCGCAGGAAGTGCCGGATTATGTGTATTCCCGCACCATCGATCCGCAGGCCGCGCCGGACCAGCCGACCTATATTTCAATCGACTTTGAGAAGGGCGACGCCGTTGCCATCGATGGCAATAAGATGTCGCCCGCAATCTTACTCGCGAAACTGAATGAACTCGGCCGCGCCAACGGCATCGGCCGGCTCGATCTGGTCGAGAACCGTTTCGTCGGCATGAAGTCGCGCGGCATGTACGAGACCCCCGGCGGCACGATCCTTCTCGTCGCCCATCGCGGCATTGAGCAGATCACGCTCGATCGCGGCGCGGCGCATCTGAAGGATGAGCTGATGCCGAAATATGCCGAGCTGGTCTACAACGGCTTCTGGTTCTCGCCGGAGCGCGAGATGCTGCAGGCCGCGATCGATCATTCGCAGCAATACGTCACCGGTCAGGTGCGGCTGAAGCTCTACAAGGGCAATGTCATCCTCGTCGGCCGCGACAGCAAGTATTCGCTGTACGATCAGGATCTCGTCACCTTCGAGGAAGGTGCTGTGGCCTACGATCACCGTGACGCGGCCGGATTCATCAAGCTCAACGCGCTGCGGTTGCGCACGCTCGGCCAGCGCAAGAAGAAGCTGGGGCTGTGAGAATCGCCGTCATTGCTCGCAATGACTGAAACAAAAATGGCCGGGATCGTTCCCGGCCATTTTCGTTTTGATATTTGCCTGTGATCAGCGACGCGGCGGCGGCTCCGCCGAGGCCTGACCGCCGTTCAAGAGCGGCGTGATACGACGCGCCGTGACGCGGCGATTCTCCCGCGCGGGACCATCGGTCTGCACCTTCAGGTTCTGCTCGCCGTAGCCCTGAGTCACGAGGTTCTCCGCCGGCACCTGGAATTGCTGGGTCAGCAATTCAGCGGCCGACTGCGCGCGGCGATCCGACAGCGACAGGTTGTCGACATCGTTACCCACGGCGTCGGTGTGTCCCTCGATCAGGAACACCTCACGCGGATTGCGTGAAATCGCGCGATTGATGCCATCGGCGATTACTTGCAACTTTGCCGCCTGATCGGCAGGAATCTCCCATGATCCTGTCTCGAAGTTGATGGTGTCGATATCGATGCTGGGCATCCGCGCGCGCACCATCGGGCTGTAACGGACTTCATCGAGCGTATAGGCGCGCTCGATCGTCTCCACCGGTGGTGCCATCAGCGTATCGTAGATCACCTCGGGTGAAGCGTCCTCCGCCTCGACGATGTAGCGGTCTCGCGGGATTGCAATGCGCGGCGGCGGCAGCGAGACGAAATAGCCGCCAATTGCACCGGCCACCACTCCGGCGGCAACGCCGGCCGCTATTGAACCGCCATGGCGGCCACGGTCGTGGTCGTAATGGCTGTTGTCGATGATGATGATTTCCTGGCCACGCTGGTCACGCCGGATTCGCCGCAGCATCCTGCCATCACGATCATTGATGGTGATGATCTGCGAGCCATCCGGTCGCATCACCACGGTGCGGGTGTCGTTGCCGACCCGCTCCTGCCGGATATCGCGCGCGCCATAGCGGAAGCGATCTTCTTCATTGTGCCGAATGAACGACTGCCCGCTCGGATCGCGCACGATGACCCGGCCCGGCTCGGTGATGATGGTGCGGCCATCCTGTTGCGTCTCGCGCCGCTCGGCGCGGAAGCCTTCAATGTTGCGCGGCCCTTGCCGTGCCGCGCCAGGCGCGATCGGGGTGAGCGCTTGCGCGTTCGTCGGTGGCGGCGGCAGCGGGGTCGTGACGGTGGGTGGCCCGTGACGGGCGACCGGCGCGCCCGCCGGCAGCGCCGTCTGACTGCCGGGTGCAGCAGAGGGCTGCGCTCCCGCTTTAGTCCCGGGGACGGCCGGAGGGCTTGCCGCTGGCGCAGTCGGACTGTTCGGCGGGGTGGCCGCGGGCGAAGCCGTTGGCGCGGATGGCGTGGCAGGCGCGGCACGGGGCGACGTTGGGGTTGCGCTTGGCGCTACCGGAGTCGTGCCGGGTGCCGTCGTCTGTGCGGGCGCTGCGCCCTTTTGGTGGTCCCCAGGAGCTCCCGGTCCGCCGTGGTCGCGGCCGGGTCCACCGCGGCCTCCTTCCTGGCGTCGCATCGCATTCGGCTCTGCGTTGGCAGGCGGCGTCGAAGGTGAAGTGCTTGGTTGCTGCACTATCGGAGCAGGCGTCGTCGGGGCCGATTTTGTCGCGGCCGGAGGCGGCGCGCTCTTCGACTGGGATGGCGGTGCGACGGCTGGGGGCGCGGGCGGCTTCGGGGCTGCCGGAGGCGTAGCCGGTTGCGCCGTCGGCGCAGCTTTCGGTGCGGCCGGAGGAGCGGGAGGCGTTGTGTGCTGAGGTGGTGTCGCCGGCCGCGACGGCGCGGCCGTCGGCGGTGTCACATGGGGTGGTGGCGGCGTGACCGGCCGTGCGGCAGCCGGAGGTGGCGGCGCCGTGGGCGGTGCTGCATGGGGCGGGGGAGCCGCGGGTCGCGCAGGTGCGCCGGGCGGCGGAGTCGGATGAGCAGGTGCAGCTTTCGGCGGCAGTTCTTTCCGCTTTGTATCCTGCCCGCTGTCAGTGGCTGGCGCACCCTGCGCGAGCTGGACCGGCGCGGATTGAGCGTGCGATGGCGTCGTCATCAGCGACGAGACGGTGAGAGCCGACGTGGCGAGCAACACCAGGCGAAAGTTCGTCATGACAATCTTTATCCCAACAAAAAATTTCGGCAACAAACGCGAAGCCTGCTGGCCGACGGTGGCGGGGTCGCGATCAACGGATAGCGATAAGGCTGTAATGTGGCGGCGATCGGCAGCGAAGACTGATTTTATTTTCGCATGCGCCCGATGAAATGCGCGCGGAATTCATGTCGCATTCAGATCATGCATTCATCCGTAGACATGCGTTGCTAGGTGAGTACATCGGTCGCAGGGGGTTGCGCGGGCGGAGTCGGCGGGGCCTGTGGCGGCAATTCGTCCGGCATCTGGCCGGGCAATTCCTGCGGCGGCGGGGGCGAGTCCGGCTCGTGCATCGGGGATGGCACATCGGGACCGGGCTGCGGATTACCGGGCGGGTCTTCACGCGGCGGCTCCGCCGGACGGCCCGGTTGAACGGGCGGCGCTTCCGTCGGCACTTCCGTCGGTTCATCACCCATCGCGTGCCCCATTGAGTGTCTCCATTCCGAATTGACAGGTCGTCGCAGCAATCTTTGATCGATATGACCTCTTGCAGTGCTAACGGTTCGCATGGCGTGATGTTCCGGAGGCGGCTGCCGCTTGCGGGCCATCCGCCGGTGTCATGGAACTTGCGTGGGGGCGTTTCGAATGAAATCCGTTTTACTGGCGACGACCTTGTTGTTGGCCATGATCGCGAACAGCGCGGTTCGTGCGGACGGCTGCGCATCCGAGATCAGCGCCTATCGGCGCGCGCATGGGCTGTCAGCCGTTCGCGCCGATGCAGCGCTCGACCGGATCGCTCGACAACAAGCCACGGCAATGGCGCGGGCGGAAACGGTCAGCCATGACGTGAATGGCAATTTCTTTGTGCGGATCGCGCCGGTGCATCGCCGGCTGGCAGCTGAGAATGTCGCGGCAGGCTTTCTGACCTGCGCGGAAACGATCCGGCAATGGGATGCGAGCAGCGGGCATCGCGCTAATCTTCAGATGCCGGGCGCGCGTCGCGTCGGCGTCGCGTCGGTCGCAAAGCCGTCATCGCCCTATCGGCGCTTCTGGGCCATGGCGATCACGGATTAAAGCCTGCCCGCGCGTAGGCCGGCTCGCGTCTGGGATCAGACCTGCCGCTCGACCAGCTTTAGCTTCAGCATCGCAATGGCTTCCGACGGATTCAGATTCTTCGGACAGGCCTTGGTGCAATTCAGGATGGTGTGGCAACGATAGAGCCGGAACGGATCCTCGAGATAGTCGAGACGTTCGCCGGTGGCTTCGTCGCGCGAATCGGTGACCCATCGCGCCGCCTGCAGCAGCGCGGCGGGGCCGAGGAAGCGGTCGCTATTCCACCAATAGCTCGGGCATGATGTCGAGCAGCAGGCGCACAGGATGCACTCGTAGAGGCCGTCGAGCTTTTCGCGATCCTGAAGGCTCTGCCGCCATTCCTTCTGCGGCGTCGGCGTCGTGGTCTTCAACCACGGCTCGATCGAGGCGTATTGCGCGTAAAAATTCGTCAGGTCGGGAACGAGGTCTTTCACGACGGGCTGGTGCGGCAGCGGATTGACCTTCACCGTGTCGCCGGCGACGTCGTGCATCGACTTGGTGCAGGCCAGCGTGTTCTGGCCATTGATGTTCATGGCGCAGGAGCCGCACACGCCTTCGCGGCAGGAACGGCGGAAGGTCAGCGTCGGGTCGATATGGTCCTTGATCCAGATCAGAGCGTCGAGCACCCTCGGGCCGCACTCGTTGACATCGACGTGGAAGGTATCGACGCTTGGATTGTTGTCGTCGTCAGGGTTCCAGCGATAGACCTTGAATTCGCGCGTTTCGGTCGCGCCCTCCGACTTCGGCCAGGTCTTGCCGCCGGTGACCTTTGAATTTCTCGGAAGCGCGAATTTAACCATCGGTCTGATCCTATCTCTTCGTCATTCCGGGATGCGTTCTGGACAGCGATAGCCGGTCAGATGCAGACCCGAAATCCATACTCCCTGCCCGGTCCATGGATTCCGGGTTCGCTCGCTGTACTCGCGCCCGGAATGCCGAGCCTTGAAAGTCTTGTCTCTCAATACACCCGCGCCTTCGGCGGAATGTACTGAACGTCGTTGGTCATCGTGTAGTCGTGCACCGGACGGTAGTCGATCGTGGTGACACCGCGATCGCTCAATCGCGCCAGCGAATGCTTCATCCAGTTCTTATCGTCGCGATTAGGATAGTCCTCGCGCGCGTGGGCGCCGCGGCTTTCGGTTCGGTTGGCGGCGGAATCCATCGTCACCACCGCCTGGGAGATGAGGTTGTCGTATTCCATCGTCTCCATCAGGTCGGTGTTCCACACCAGCGAGCGATCGAACACCGCGACGTCTGCAATCCCCTCATGGACTTTGTGGATCAGTTTCTGACCCTCCGCCAGGATGTCGCGGGTGCGGAACACCGCGCAGTTGGCCTGCATCACGCGCTGCATGCTCTCGCGCAGCCTGGCGGTCGGCGTGCCGCCGGAGGCGTAGCGAAATTTGTCGAGGCGACCGAGCGCCATCTCGCTGGAGTTCGCGGGGAGATCGGGCTGCTTGGCGTCGGTGGTGAGCTTTTCGGCGCAGCGCTGGGCGGCGGCGCGGCCGAACACCACGAGATCGATCAGCGAGTTGGAGCCGAGACGGTTGGCGCCGTGCACTGAGACGCAGGCGGCTTCGCCCACCGCCATCAGGCCCGGCACGACCGCATTGTCGTCGCCGCTCGTTTTGGTGACGACTTCGCCGTGGAAGTTGGTGGGGATGCCGCCCATGTTGTAGTGCACAGTCGGCAGGATCGGGATCGGCTCGCGGGTCACGTCGACGCCGGCGAAGATCCTCGCCGACTCCGAGATGCCCGGCAGACGCTCGTGCAGCACTTTCGGGTCGAGATGGTCGAGGTGCAGGAAGATGTGATCTTTCTTCTTGCCGACGCCGCGGCCTTCGCGAATTTCGATCGTCATCGCACGCGAGACGACGTCGCGCGAGGCAAGATCCTTGGCAGAGGGCGCATAGCGCTCCATGAAGCGCTCGCCTTCGGCGTTGACGAGGTAGCCGCCTTCGCCGCGCGCGCCCTCGGTGACGAGGCAGCCCGAACCGTAGATTCCGGTCGGGTGAAACTGGACGAATTCCATGTCCTGCAGCGGCAGGCCAGCGCGCAGCGCCATGCCGCCGCCGTCGCCGGTGCAGATGTGCGCCGAGGTGCAGGAAGCATAGGCGCGTCCATAGCCGCCGGTCGCGAGAATGGTGGTCTGGGCACGGAAGCGGTGCAGCGTGCCGTCGTCGAGCTTCAGCGCGATCACGCCGCGGCAGACGCCCTGATCGTCCATGATGAGGTCGATGGCGAAGAACTCGATGAAGAACTCGGCGGCGTGGCGCAGCGCCTGGCCATACATCGTGTGCAGCATGGCGTGGCCGGTGCGGTCGGCGGCGGCGCAGGTGCGCTGGGCCTGACTCTTGCCGTAATCGATGGTCATGCCGCCAAACGGGCGCTGGTAGATCTTGCCGTCCTCGGTGCGCGAAAACGGCACGCCCCAGTGCTCGAGTTCGTAGACCGCCTCCGGTGCGTTACGCACCATGTACTCGATGCAATCCTGATCGCCGAGCCAATCCGATCCCTTGACGGTATCGTACATGTGCCAGCGCCAGTCGTCCTTGTGCATGTTGCCGAGCGAGGCGGAGATGCCGCCCTGTGCCGCAACGGTGTGCGAGCGGGTCGGAAATACTTTGGTGATGCACGCGGTGCGCAGGCCGGCCTTGCCGCAACCCACAACGGCCCGCAGGCCGGCTCCGCCGGCGCCGACGACGACGACGTCATAAGTATGGTCTTCGATGGGGTAGGCCTTGCCGTTGGCGGCCGCCGCCGCGCTGCCGTTGACGGCCATGAACTACACTCCGGATGACAGTTTGAAGATGGCGTAAGCGGCGGCCAGCGCCAGCGTGGCGGAGAAGAAGTTGTTAGCCATGATCGACGCCAGTTTCATCTTCTCGTCGTGCACGTAGTCTTCGATAATCACCTGCATGCCGATCTTCATATGCCAGATACTGGCGACGACGAACAGCAGCATGATGATGGCGATCAGCGGCGAGCCGAGAATCTGCGCCGCCCCGGCCTGGTTGCGGCCGAGCAGAATCATCATGACGACCACCATCGGCACGATCAGCAGGATCATGGCGACCGCGGTCACACGCTGCCGCCAAAAGTCCTTGGTCCCCGAATGGGACGAGCCGAGGTTACGAACCCGCCCCAGCGGGGTCCGCATCGACTTCGGAGCGGAGACCGGCGGCACGGTCATCGTCCGCCTCCGATCGTATAGGCGACGATCCACAGCAGCACGGTGAGGAAAATGCCGCCGATCAATGCTGCCCGGGTAAGCCATTCGCGCTCGGCCGGCTTGAAACCGTAACCGAGATCCCAGACGAGGTGGCGAACGCCGCTCAGCATATGGTGCATCAGCGCCCATGTGTATCCGAATGCGATCAGCCGGCCGATCCAGCTCGCCGTGAACGACTGGACCGCGGCGTAAGCGCCCGGCCCGGACGACACGGCAATCAACCACCACACCAGCAGCAGCGTCCCGAAGTAGAGCGCCATGCCGGTTGCACGATGGACGATGGATAACGCCATCGTCAGGGTCCAGCGGTAAATTTGTAGGTGTGGCGAAAGCGGTCGTTCGATCCTGACGGTCATCGATGGCTTCGCTGGTTGCGGGCGCGCGGCGCTGGCCCGGTAGGAATCCGCGACAAGCAATTCTCTTCATATATTTATGGGGTCGAAACAGCCTGCGCAACGATCAAATCACTATTTGCGAATGGTAGTTCAGAGTTACCGCCCTGCGTTGGGTAATGCCTTGACGGCGAGCACCCGCCGGACGCCAGTACGGCTGAAGCGTGATCCACGAACGCGCGGGCGGCTGGATGATCGCGCGGTGAATGCTCGGGGCCAGAATGGTTGCATGGCCGAACCCGTCCGAACTGCCCTGCTGCTGATTATGCCGGGGCCCCGTCTCACGTCCCTTCGCGATGGTTAACCGAAATCTAAGAGGCGGTGGTCAGCCAGCAACTCGGCGTCGCTTCTCAACGAATAGTTGAGACCTTTCCCGGATTATCGCACCGCCGATGCATTCATCCGGACCAGTCATGGGCCTTCATCGCCGCTTCACGCGGATTGCCACTGTCGTTCTGTCGGCCGTGCTGTTCTGTATCGCGGCGCACGTTGCTGCGAACGCATTGATTCGCGCTGAGCGTTCAAGACATCTGCGCGAATTGAACGATGTCGCGATGCGCCGCTCCAAGCTCGCCGTCGATTTCGGTGTCGCTGCACTGGCGGAACTGGCCCAGCGAGGTGTGACCTCGTGCGATCCGGCATCGCTTCAGGCTGTGCGCCTCCAAGTCTATCAAAACGGCTTCGTCAAGGATGTGCGTATCGTCGAGCGCGACGGCTCAGTGCTTTGTTCGGCTTATTCCGAAACGCTCGAATTTGACAACGGCTGGGCAAGCCGGGACGAAATGCTGCCGTCGAGCGACGGCACGGCGCTGCTGTTTCGCGTCGATCAGATTAACGGCGTCGCGCTGGGATTGTTACGGGATATTGGCGAGGACCGTGCGCTCGTCGCGATCATTGGCCTCAATTCCTCGCTCTATGACGTGATGCCTTCGGAGATTCACGAAGGCAGCAACGTGGAACTTCAATTGAGCAACGGCCAGCCGATCGTCGGTTATGAGGCCCTTCACGGGCCGTTGTCGAAGGACCTGGTAGACTTCGCTCGATCGTCGAAGCAGTATCCTCTGAAGGTCTCGATCAGGGTGAGCCGCGCGGCGTTCGCGCGATGGCATGACGAGCCGTACTGGCCGATCATGTTGACCGGCGCAGTTCTTGGTTTCGTTTTCGGTGTTCTCCTTGACCGCGCGATGCCTCGCGCGTCAGGCGAGGAAAGCGAGTTTGACGCCGCGCTGGCCGGAAAGGAATTCAGGCCGTTCTATCAGCCGATTTTCGATATTAGCAGCCGTGAAATCGTCGGCTGCGAGATGCTGGCCCGGCGTATCCGCCCGGATGGTTTGATCGTTTTGCCGGCGCAGTTCATTCCGATCGCGGAGCGCACCGGACGCATGGCGCCGATGACCTGGCAACTGCTCGGCAGCGCACTTCAAGAACTGAAGCCATTCCTGAGGCGCAACAAGTATTTCAAGGTCTCGATCAATATCGCGCCGCGGCACCTGATGTCCGAAGGATTTGTCGATGCGCTACGGGCGCAAGTGCTGGAGGCGCGGGTCTCAGCGCGTCAGGTCGTCCTTGAGGTCACCGAGCGGGAAGAATTGCCGGACCTCGATGCGGCGGCGGCAGTCGTGGCTGCCCTTGGCGAATTCGGCTTCCGCGTGGCGATCGACGATGTCGGGATTGGCCACAGCGGTTTGTCGCAAATCCAGCGGCTCGGTGCCAGCATCATCAAGATCGACAAATTTTTTATCGACCGCCTCGGCGCCGATCCGACTGCCGGCGCCGTTATCGAAATGCTGGTGAGGCTCGCGGCCGAGCTGAAGATGACAGTGATCGCAGAGGGCGTTGAAACACCCGAACAGGCGGTGGCCTTGAGCGATTGTGGTGTCGAGCAGGGCCAAGGCTACCTGGTGGCGCCGCCGCTGCCGTTCGACAAATTCATCGCGCTGCTTGATAGCTCGCCAGAACAGGCCGTCGAGGCCGCGTAATCGTGGCCGCAATTTCCGCCGTCAGCGCTTCATCTGGCCGCGAATCTCGCCACCCGGATTCGCGGCGGTATGGATATTCGCGTACCATTTGCCGGCCAGCAGATCGGCCGCCTGACTGTCGGTGAGGGTCGCGGTGCCCTTGATCGGACTTTCCAGCATTTTGAACGGCATCACGATGCCCGCGTTTTTTCCGGCCTTGCTCGGGCCGTGGAAATGCGCGCCAATCACAGGTCCGCTCAAGCCGGAGTAGGTCACGGTATAGGTCAGCTCCCTGGTGGCAGTGTCGAGCGTGGCTTCAGCGGCGCCGGACGCCGTGCTGTTGTTCGGGGGCGCTTCGTTCTTGCCGCTCATGCTGGCCTTGAGGGTCACGATCTCCGCATGTGCTGCGCTGAGCATCAACGTCACGACGGCGGCTGTAGCGAGAAATGTCGAAATCCGGCGAATCATGCGTGATCTCCCAAACGGTATCAAGGTGCGCATACTGCCAGATTTGTCAGTAGCCGTCAGCCGGTCTTGTAGAGACTGGCATAAGTGTCACGCAAAATATTCTTTTGCACCTTGCCCATGGCGTTGCGCGGCAGTTCATCGACAAAAATCACGCGCTTCGGCATCTTGAATTTCGCCAGCCGTCCCTCGAGCGCGCCGAGCACCTTCGCCTCATCGAGGTCGGCGCTCTTGTCGCGGACCACGACGGCGGTGACGCCCTCGCCGAAGTCCGTGTGCGGCACGCCGATGACGGCGGTCTCCACCACACCCGGCAACGCGTCGATCTCGCTCTCGACCTCCTTCGGGTAGACATTGAGGCCGCCTGATATCACGAGGTCTGTGCCGCGGCCGAGAATGTGCACGTAATCCTTATCGTCGATCTTGCCGATGTCACCGGTGATGAAGAAACCATCGTTGCGGAATTCGGCCCTGGTTTTCTCCGGCATCCGCCAGTAGCCCTTGAACACGTTCGGGCCCTTGACCTCGATCATGCCGATGGCCTCGTGTGGCAGTTCCTTTCCGGTTTCCGGATCTGTGACACGAACGGAGACGCCGGGCAGCGCGTGGCCGACGGCGCCGGGAACGCGATCGCCCTCATAGGGATTCGATGTGTTCATGCCGGTCTCGGTCATGCCGTAGCGTTCCAGCACGGCATGCCCGGTGCGAGCCGACCACTCGCGATGGGTCTCGGCTAAAAGCGGAGCCGAGCCGGAGATGAACAGCCGCATGTGCCTGGTCGAGTCTTTCGTCAGCGCAGGATTTTGCAGCAGACGGATGTAGAAGGTCGGCACCCCCATCAGTACGGTGGCGCGCGCCATCAGTCTGATGACGAGGTCGGGATCGAATTTCGGCAGAAAGATCATCGACGTGCGCGCGAACAATGTGACGTTGCTGGCCACGAACAGTCCGTGGGTATGATAGATCGGCAGCGCGTGGATCAGCACGTCCTTGTCGGTGAAGCGCCAGCAGTCGACGAGACTGCAGGCGTTCGACGCCAGATTGTCGTGGGTGAGCATCGCGCCTTTGGAACGCCCGGTCGTACCTGACGTGTAGAGGATAGCCGCGAGGTCGTCGCTGGCGCGCACAACCGTGATGAATTCCGGCTTTGCCGCCGTGGCGGCTTCCGTCAGCGATCCCTTGCCGTCGGCGCCCAGCGTTTCGACCCTGGCGCCGACCTTCGCCGCGATCGTTTTGATGCCTTCCGCCTTGTATGGGTCGCAGACCACGAGCGCCGGTTCGGCGTCGGTGATGAAATAGCCGAGTTCATTGAGGGTGTAGGCCGGGTTGAGCGGCAGATAGACCGCGCCGGCGCGTAACGCTGCAAGATAGAGTACGAGATTCGGTACTGTTTTTTCGACCTGTACCGCGACGCGGTCGCCGGGCTTGATGCCGCGCGCCACTAGGACGTTGGCTAGCCGCCCCGAAAACGCGATCAGGTCGTCATAGGTAATACGCCGGCCGTCCAGGGTTTCGATTGCCGTCCGCGCCGCGTCGTCGAGATCGTCGAACAGGCGTGAAAACAGGTTGGCGTTCATGGTGGAGCTCCCGCTCGTGTTCCCGGCGCGGACAGCTTAGCCGATCGGCCAACAGGTGTTGAATAGCAAGGACAAGCTTGACGAGGCAATGAAGACAGTCGTCACGCAAAAGTCGGTCATGCGATATTTCGGGACAGTCTACGAACGGTACGCCGGGCGCGCGGCGAGTGGGTACAGCACGACCCGGCTCGCTTTTTTGTGAAGGGATGTCGCGCCAGCGAGGCGTGATATGCGGGGAATGCCGTAACCAAATTCCGGGTTCTGCCGTAGAATATATGCAGAGCCTCTGCCCCAAGTCTCCGGCTGGGCCGATATTTGGATCGAGTTATGACCAGCATTTCAACCAGCGATGGCCGCACCGTCTCTCCCCCGGTTAAAGTCATTCAGCCGGCGTGGGTGCGCGTCATCCACTGGATCAATGCGGTGGCGATGATCATAATGATCATGTCGGGCTGGCAGATCTACAATGCCTCGCCTCTGTTCGACTTCACCTTCTCGCGTTCGATCACGCTCGGTGGCTGGCTCGCCGGCGCACTGCTGTGGCATTTCGCGGCGATGTGGCTGTTGATGGTCAACGGCCTCATCTATCTTGTGCTTGGCTTGGCCACCGGACGCTTCCGCCGAAAACTGTTGCCGATCACCCCAATGGGCGTGGCGGCCGATGCAAGGGCGGCGCTAACCGGCAAGCTGTCCCACGACGATCTGTCGCGATATAATCAGGTGCAGAAGTTGCTGTATGCCGGCATCATCGTCGTCGGGATCGTGGTGGTGCTGTCGGGCCTCTCGATCTGGAAGCCGGTTCAGTTCCAGTGGTTGACGGCTGTGTTCGGCGGCTACGATTTCGCGCGCTATGTGCACTTCGCCTGCATGGCACTGATCGTCGCATTCCTTATTGTGCATGTCGCGCTCGCGCTGCTGGTGCCGAGAAGCCTGCGCGCGATGATCATCGGTCGCTAGGAAAGGTTGCCATGCGCCGTCTCCGTTCGCTTCTGATTCCGGGCGTCGATAGGAAGCTGCTCGTCAGGGATGCCGCGAAATTGCTGCCCGATCCGGCGCGCCGCCGCTTCATCGCCGGCGGCGCCAGCCTCGGCGCTCTGACCTTGCTGACGGGATGCGACGTATCAGACAGTTTCTCGGCGGAAAAGCTGCTGGTGCAGATTTCAAAGTTCAACGACAAGGTGCAGGCCGCGATCTTCAATCCGAACACGCTGGCGCCGACCTACACAGAGGCCGACATCACGCGTCCGTTTCCGTTCAACGGCTACTATGCCGAGGACAAGGCGCCTGACGTCGACGGCGAGGACTACGAGTTCGAGGTGCGGGGCCTCGTCGACAACAGGAATTCGTGGACGCTCGACGAGCTTTACAAGCTGCCGGAGGTCACACAGATCACGCGGCACGTCTGCGTCGAGGGCTGGAGCGCGATCGGAAGCTGGAGCGGGACGCCGCTACGCGATTTCCTCAAGTTGATCGGCGCTGATACCCGCGCGAAATATTGCTGGTTTCAGTGCGCGGATGTCGACGGCTACAACAGTCCGCTGGACATGGCGACCGCCCTGCATCCGCAGACCCAGATGGCGTTCAAGTTCGACGGAAAAATCCTGCCGCGCAAGTACGGCTACCCCATGAAGATCAGGGTCCCGACCAAGCTCGGTTTCAAGAATCCAAAATACGTGATCTCGATGGAAGTCACCAACGACTACAAGGGCGGCTATTGGGAAGACCAAGGTTATAATTCCTTTAGCGGCCTCTGACGCGACTGGCCGCTGTCATTTCCGGCTGCTATAAGCGGCTGCCAACGAATACCCGCAGTCCTGATTTCCGCATCCGGAGGTTTTCCATGATCGCTCGTACCCTGTTTGCGGCGACGACGCTCCTTGTCCTGACCGTGACCGTGACCGGGGCTTCGGCCAATTCCGCCAAGGCTCTCCTGAAAAACGCACAAGGCGCCGATGTCGGCAGTGTCGAATTGACGCAGACCGATGATGGGGTTCTGCTGAAGGCTGCCCTGAAAGGCCTGCCGCCCGGCAATCACGCATTTCACATTCACGCGGCCGGCAAATGCGAGCCGCCGTTCACATCGGCAGGCGGCCACTTCAATCCCGGCAACAAGAAGCATGGCATGATGGCGGCTGACGGTCATCACGCCGGCGACATGCCGAACCTGGTCGTGCCCGCCTCGGGCGAGTTGAAGCTCGAAGTGCTCAATACCGCGATCACGCTGGACAAGGACAAGCCGAATTCGCTTCTGAAGCCGGACGGCACGGCCGTCGTCATCCATGCGGCGGCGGATGACTACAAGACCGACCCAACCGGCGAGGCCGGCGGCCGCATCGCCTGCGGCGTCATCGAGTAGAGCGTTTTCGAGCGAAGTGGATACCGGTTCGCGTGAAGAAAACGCGCCAAAATAAAATCACAGAGCCCGCTTCTGATTCCATCAGAAGCGGGCTCTGTGCTGTCAGGACGACGCGGGACGCGGAAGCGGGCGCTGGAAGGCGGACAGGATCGCGCCGGCCGCCAGCATCGCCGCCGAGACGTTGAGCGCATAGGACAGGCTGCCCATGGCGTCGGTGATCGCGCCGACCACGACCGGTCCCAGCGTCTGGCCGATGCCGAATGAAATTGTCATCGCGGCGATCGCGGTCGGCCACGCCACGGACGGATAGTTGAAGCGCACGAATGCCGTGGTCGAGGTCACCACTGCGAAAAACGCCACCCCGAACACCAGCGCCGATAATCCAAGCAAGAGCGGCGTATGGCCGAGCAGCGGAATCGCGGCTCCAATAGCGTTGACGCCGAGGACGATGGTCATGCTGAGGCCGCCGCGGTCGAGTTCAAACGTGCGCCGCCAAACCCAGGGGGTAACTAACGCGCTGAGGCCGATCAGGCTCCAGAACGCGCTTTGTGCCAGCGCGCCGCCGCCGCCGTCGCGCACATAGGCGATCATGAACGTCATGTAGGCGATATAGCCGGCGCCGAACAGGAAGTAGGCGGCGAGAAAGATGATGACAGGGCGAATCGCGAAACGCCCCCGCGCCGTCTGCGGACCGCTTGCGGCGATATCGAAGCGCGCGACGAACATCTGCACCGTCATCATGATGGCGAGCACGGTCATCGCCAACCACACGATCCACCACGATCCCGGGCCGAAATATTGCAGCACGAACGGCGCGACCAGTCCCGACGTGAGAATGCCGATGGCGGGACCGACGTAGAACAGGCTGAGGAGGAAGTTTGATCGTGCCGGCTGCGATTGCGCGATCGTTGCTGCCAGTGTTCCGCCGGCGACGAATCCGATCGCCGCGGCCACCCCGACGACCAATCGGGCGACGCTGAGAACGATGAAGTTGCCCGTCAGCGCGCAGAGCGCCAGCGAGGCTGCTGCGGCCGCCGTCGACCAGCGCGTGCTTGCGGCTGGCCCGAAGCGTCTTGCGACCGAGGCCGCAATCAGAGCGCCGGCGAGATAACCGGCGGCGTTGATTGTATTCATGAAGCCGGCCGAGGAGTAGGACCAGCCGAGGCTGTCGCGCATGTCCGGCAGCACCAGCGAGTAGGCGAAACGGCCGAGGCCGAGGCCGACGCTGGGCGCAAGCGACAGGATCAGGATCAGCCACGCGAGATTCGCGGGCGCGGTTGGTCGGTCTGGTGCGCTCAACGAGAACCTCCGGCAGCGCGCATTGTGGCAGCTTCCGAGGGCAGGGCAATTGGAGCAAAGGCGTCTTGCCAACGGCGCAACACCGTCCTAGCAATCGGCCTATTCGTCATTCCGGGGCGCACCGTCGGTCGGCAGTTGCCGACCCGAAAGCGCGAACCGGAATCCACTTTTGATGTCTGAGTCTGGATTCCGGATTGCCTCGCTGCGCTCGGCGTCCGCGATGACGAAATTCCGAGGACTTGTTATGGCGACCCATAAGCTGCTTCTCTTGCCCGGCGACGGCATCGGCCCTGAGGTGATGGCGGAGGTGAAGCGGCTGATCGGCTGGCTGGATGCGCAGGGTATCGCGCATTTCGCAACCGAGGATGGGCTTGTCGGCGGCGCGGCCTACGACGCCGACAAGGTCAGCATCACCGATGCCACCATGGCGAAGGCTCTCGCCGCCGACGCCGTGCTGTTCGGCGCGGTCGGCGGTCCGAAATGGGACCCGGTGCCCTACGACGTGCGGCCGGAAGCGGGCCTGTTGCGGCTGCGCAAGGATCTCGCGCTCTACGCCAACCTGCGTCCGGCGATCTGCTATCCGGCGCTCGCGGAATCCTCCAGCCTGAAGCCGGAGGTGGTCGAGGGGCTCGACATCATGATCGTGCGCGAGCTCACCGGCGGCGTCTATTTCGGCGAGCCGAAAACCATCACCGACCTCGGCAACGGCCAGAAGCGCGCCGTCGACACCCAGGTCTACGACACCTATGAAATCGAGCGTATCGCGCGCGTCGCTTTCGATCTCGCGCGCAAGCGTCGCAACAAGCTGACCTCGATGGAGAAGCGCAACGTCATGAAGTCCGGCGTGCTCTGGAACGAGGTGGTGACGCAGGTTCACCAGCGCGAATACAAGGACGTCACGCTCGAGCACCAACTCGCGGATTCCGGCGGCATGCAGCTCGTGCGCTGGCCAAAGCAGTTCGACGTGATCGTCACCGACAACCTGTTCGGCGATATGCTCTCTGACATCGCGGCGATGCTGACCGGTTCGCTCGGCATGCTGCCGTCCGCCTCGCTCGGCGACATCGATCCGAAAACCAACAAGCGCCGCGCGCTTTATGAGCCGGTGCATGGCTCCGCGCCCGATATCGCCGGGCGGGGGGCGGCGAATCCGATCGCAATGCTGGCCTCATTCGGGATGGCGCTGCGTTATTCCTTCGATATGGGGGACCTCGCGGACAAGCTCGACGCGGCAATCGCGGCGGTGCTCGCGAAAGGACTGCGTACGGCTGACCTGAAGTCCGAGGGCTCGACCGTGGTCAGCACATCGCAGATGGGTGAGGCAATCGTGAAGGAGCTTCAGGCGCTGCACGCCTGAGCCTTGCCGGCATATCCAACAAAAATGCCCGGCAGCGCCGGGCATTTTCTTTTAAATGATGGTCGCTCTCGGTCAGTACAGCGGAAATGCCGTCGGATATCCGCCAAGATCGGAGGGC
Source organism: Nitrobacter sp. JJSN (assembly GCF_051912485.1). Lineage (GTDB taxonomy): Bacteria > Pseudomonadota > Alphaproteobacteria > Rhizobiales > Xanthobacteraceae > Nitrobacter. The sequence continues at coordinate 4,033,717 of NZ_CP196822.1, forward strand.
GGACTGAGCGGCTGCCGGTCGATCGGCCGGTTCAGGTTTTCGCGGGCGAACGTGGGATAGCCGACGTCCGGCGGGAAGGCATAGTCGCTGAACTTGCGATCGCCGGGCAGCACCTCTGTGCCGGGATCCAGCCATGAGCGCTTGGAGATGTAGACACGGGTGCGCGGGCCGGATTGATAGGACACGTTGGGTCCGTCCGGACCATAAGCGCCGCTGCGGTCATAGTGCTTGCGCTTGGCCGCGCTCGCGTCGGTGGGGCTGAAGCCGACCGCAACGATGGCAGCCGCCGCAAGCAACAGCGCGATGGTTTTCGCAGCCCGGGTCGCGGCGGGGAATTTCAAAGTCATCGTGTCCTCATAGATCTTAAGTGACCGTCTTTTTACCGTCCGGCGGGCGGGCGCCACAAGCCCAATTGGGCCACACCTTGCGAGAATAATGCCCATGACGACAAAATGTTGCCTCGGATCGACCGCGTACCGGGTCAAGTGTTGGCGAAGGCGGGACTTGAGAACATGCCACGCGCGTCGGAGGCGGGCTGGTCACCCGCCTGGCTGGTATGGTCATAAGCATCTGTTTTCAATGAGCTATCGTCGTCGATCACGGCGTTTACCCATAATGCGCCTACATAAGAGCCTATATAAAAGATGAGCCCGTATAGGCGAGCGGATTTCCGATGACTGCGCGCGCGTGTCGGCGAAGCCGCGCAAAGCCGAATGGATTTCTGCCGGCTGCACCGGCCGAATCGGTCGCGTGGGAACCAGGGTCCGACGTTGTCTTGACGGCGTTTCTCGCATAGAAGCGCAGCGTCTTCCCTTGTTTCGCGCGCAGGCGACAGGGAGGCAATTTTTCTTTCGGAGAGTGAACGATGGGTTACAAAGTCGCGCTGGTCGGAGCGACCGGCAATGTCGGGCGTGAAATGCTCAACATTCTGGACGAGCGGAAATTCCCCGCGGACGAGGTGGTGGCGCTGGCCTCGCGCCGCAGCATGGGCGTCGAAGTCTCCTACGGCGACAAAACCCTCAAAGTCAAAGCGCTGGAAAATTACGACTTCAGTGATGTCGATATCTGCCTGATGTCGGCCGGCGGCGCCGTGTCGAAGGAATGGTCGCCGAAGATCGCGGCAGCCGGCGCGGTCGTGATCGACAACTCGTCGACATGGCGGATGGATCCGGACGTGCCGCTGGTTGTGCCCGAGGTCAACGCGGACGCGGTCGCGGGCTTCACCAAAAAGAACATCATCGCCAATCCGAACTGCTCGACCGCGCAGCTTGTGGTGGCGCTGAAGCCGCTGCACGACAAGGCCGTCATCAAGCGCGTCGTAGTTGCGACCTATCAGTCCGTGTCAGGCGCCGGCAAGGACGCCATGGACGAATTGTTCGCGCAGACCAAGGCGGTCTACACCGCGAGCGAGCTCGTCAGCAAGAAATTCCCGAAGCGTATCGCCTTCAACGTCATTCCCGAGATCGACGTGTTTATGGAGGACGGTTACACCAAGGAAGAATGGAAGATGATGATGGAGACCAAGAAGATTCTTGATCCCAAAATCAAGCTCACCGCGACCTGCGTGCGGGTGCCGGTGTTCGTCGGCCACTCTGAGGCGGTCAACATCGAATTCGAGAATCCGATTTCGGCGGATGAGGCGCGCGACATCCTGCGCAACGCGCCGGGGTGTCTCGTGATCGACAAGCACGAGCCGGGCGGCTACGTCACGCCGTATGAGGCGGCGGGCGAGGACGCCACCTACATCAGCCGTATCCGTGAGGATGCGACCGTGGAGAACGGCCTGGTGTTGTGGTGCGTGTCGGATAACCTGCGCAAGGGCGCGGCGCTCAACGCGATCCAGATCGCCGAGTGCCTGATCAACCGCAAGCTGATCAGCGCCAAGCGGAAAGCCGCCTAGCCTCGTCCGTCGTCCGCAGGTGAAGTCACAGCCGGCCGCGTGAGGAAGGTCAGGCCCAGGCGCGTTCGCGCTTGAGCTTGTCCTCGTAGCTGTCGATAGCCGACTTCTTTTCCATCGTCAGGCCGATGTCGTCGAGGCCGTTCAGCAGGCAATGCTTGCGGAACGCGTCGATCTCGAATGTTGCTTTGCCGCCGTCGGGGCCACGGATTTCCTGATTGGCGAGATCGATGGTCAGCGTCGCGTTGGCGCCGCGTTCCGCGTCGTCGAACAGCTTGTCGAGGTCGGCTTGCGTCACGCGGATCGGCAGAATGCCGTTCTTGAAGCAGTTATTGTAGAAAATGTCGCCGAACGAGGTCGAGATCACGCAGCGGATGCCGAAGTCGAGCAGCGCCCACGGCGCGTGCTCGCGCGACGAGCCGCAGCCGAAATTGTCGCCGGCAACGAGGATTTTGGCGTTGCGATAGGCCGACCTGTTGAGAACGAAGTCCGGATTCTCCGAGCCGTCGTCCCTGTAGCGCTGTTCCGAGAAAAGGCCCTTGCCAAGGCCGGTGCGCTTGATGGTCTTCAGGTACTGCTTCGGAATGATCATGTCGGTGTCGACATTGATGATCTTCAGCGGCGCCGCGACGCCTTCCAGCGTTGTGAACTTGTCCATGACAGGGTTCCTCGTAAGCCGCCGTTCTATCCCGATCCCGCCCTCGATCCAAGGTCCAATCATGCGGAGCTACCCTGCCGCCTGCGCCTCGATCGCCTCCATATCGGCATCGGACAGCCCGAAGTGGTGGCCGATTTCGTGGATCAGCACATGGGTGATGATATGGTCCAGCGTTTCGTCATGCTCGGCCCAGTAGTCGATGATGGGACGGCGGTAGAGCCAGATCAGATTGGGCAGCCTGGCAACGTCTTCATGACTCTGGAACGGCAGGCCGGTGCCCTGGAACAGTCCCAGCAGATCGTATTCGCTGTCAGCCCTCATCTCGTCCAGCACCTCGTCGGTGGGGAAATCCTCGACGCGGATGATGAGACCCTCGCACAGGCGCCGGAAACGCTCGGGCAGGCGGGCAAAAGCCTCCTGCGCCATGGTTTCCATGTCAGCCAGCGAGGGGGCTTTGGCGGACGTCCACATGCCATCTGTTTAACCGTGTTTCGCCGCGGGGGTACCGTTTTTTAAGATAAGGGTTTTTAAGATCCGGGCGGGTCACGGTTGACGCGGGCGCGTCAATCGGAGACCGTTGGCTGCGAACACGAAAACCGGGGCGCTGGGATGGACGTCAGGATGACGGCGGTGGGGCTGGCGACGGGCGCAGTACTTCTGTTTCTGCTGCCGGGTACGATAATGTTTGAGGACCGCGCGGAGGCCCAAACAGCGCTGAACGCCGAACACGCCGTGACAACTGGCGTATCGGCCGAGGCGCGCAAGCGGCGACCGCGCGTTCGCATCTATCGCGAGGACGAGCGCGGGGTCTACCCGAGCTACAATCCCGGCCCCGACGCGGTACGCGATTGCACAGCGCATTACGTGCAGGAATTCCGGCCGAGCGGCACGGTGATCGTTCCGCGGATGAACTGTTACTGGCGCCACGGCTGACGGCACCGCGCAGGCCCGTTCTCCCTCTCTATCGGCGTCAACGAGTCGGTGTGGCTAGAGCGCGATCAGCAAAAGTGGATTCCGCTTTTGCGTCCGATCACCCTCCAAAATATCAGAATGCGCATGATCTTTTTGCTAGGCCGCACACACCTTGGCGGATCATGCGCCAAGTATGCGGCGCATCGTCGCCGGTCATGACTGCAGTCGGCGCATTCACATCGCATTCACGTCTGCGCTCCTAGCTTCGTTGCTCCTGTCGCGATGGCGATGGAACTATCTGCTGCGGTTCGCCGTTACTTGTTATTCCATGGAGGTCTATATGCTTTTGAAGAAAATTCTAGGATTTGCCGCCTTCGGTGCGCTTCTGGTTGTCGCGGCTCCCGCGCAGCAGGCACAGGCGGCAACGCCAGTCAGTCCGGGCATCGCCGCCACCGCGCAGGGCGACGCCGGCAAGCTGACGACCAACGTGCAGTGGGGACATCACCACCATCACAATCACTGGCGGTCTCATCATCATCACCACCATAACCACTGGCGGTCTCATCGCCATCATCATCACCATGGGCATCGCCACCACGGGCATCATCACCGCTAGCGCTGATCCGATCCCGGCGGATGGTTAAAGCGAACCCCGCCCGCGTTCTAAACAGGCCCGTCTTGCGGGCCTGTTTTTTTGAAGCGGTACGGATATTATGAGAAGGATAGCTACGGCAGCGCGCGTCGATCTAGTGTGGTGGTTCAGAAGTTCGCTTCATTTTCTCTGCAAGTCCTTCAAGCGAACTTCTGAACCTAAACCACACTAGAATCATAAGTTTGCTAGTGTCCTTTCGAATCCGAAGTTCGCTACGGAGGACGCAGCGCAGTGAGGCGAACTTCGGATTCAGGACACTAGGGAAGTGCCATGAAAATATATCTCGGCGTGAGCCTTGCGGCGGCAATCGTGGCGCTGTCCGGCGCGGCATCCATCGAACGCGTGCAGGCGGCCAGCCCTGTCATTGCGCAGTCCGCGGCGTTGACCGACGTGAGTGCGGAGCATCGCGTGCACCGAAGTCATCGCCATCGGCACCATCGCCCGCGTGTTTATGTGCGCGGTCCATATCGGCCGTATTACGAACGGCCAAATTACTACGTGCCGCAGGGGCCCGTGCCGTTCTATCCGTTTATCTCTGGTTACGGCCTCGATCCGTCCTGGTGAGGGCTGTTGCCGAAATCCATCCGCCCCTCGGGCCGACGGCATCTCTTTCTTTGTAGGCTGTTGCTGAGATGTGCGGCGATCTCACGCGTCACGCCGTCTTGCGCCGGGCAGTGATGCCGATCAGACCGGTAGCCGCGCCTTGTTCGCAGCGTCATAGACCGCGATCCGCAGCATCGGAAAACGAGACTTCAATTCGGTGGCGGCTTGCTTCGCCTGGGACAGCGTTTCGAACTGGTTCTTGAAATGCCCGTCGACCAGCAGCGTAAAGCCGGCTTCGGGCGGCACGTCGGCGCGCGACAGAGGACCGGATACCGGTTTTGACGTCGGAGCGGCAGGCGTTGAAGGTACGGCCGTGGGCTCTGGAATCGGCGCGGTGACTGCGGGAGCCGGCTTCGCCGGAAGAGTGAGAGCCTTGCGCGGCGCTGTCGCGATCGGCTTTTCAGCCGCTTGGGGCGCCGCCTTGCTGCTCTTCACGGCCGCCACCGTCCTCGCGACTTTGACCTTAGTGGTCGCCGGCTTTGCAGGCGGCCGAGGAGGCGTCCTCGCGGGCGCCTTTGCCAATGCCTTTGCTTCGGCGGATGGACGCAACGTTTTTGCTGCCTTGCGGGCAGGGGCTTTGGTCTTGGCTTTTTTCATTACATCATTACGACTGACGGAATTTTCCGGCGAAGGCAACCCGCCAGTCGAGGCAGGCCGGTTTCTCCTTCGCATCCTTGTTGATGACGCTTTCGATCCGCTGACCGGTCAGCAGTTTTCTGATCGGCATAGGACCATTTGGCGAAGGTTTTCAATGCCACTCGCGGATGTCGACGAAATGTCCGGCGATTGCGGCCGCCGCCGCCATCGCGGGCGACACCAGATGCGTGCGGCCCTTGAAACCTTGCCGGCCCTCGAAATTGCGGTTCGAGGTTGAGGCGCAACGTTCCTCGGGCTTCAGTTTGTCGGGATTCATTGCGAGGCACATCGAGCAGCCAGGCTCTCGCCATTCGAAGCCGGCCTTGATGAAGATCTTGTCGAGACCTTCGGCCTCCGCCTGCTCCTTCACAAGCCCTGAGCCCGGCACCACCATGGCATTGACGTTGCCGTTCACCGTCCGGCCGTCCGCGATCTTCGCCGCTGCGCGCAGATCCTCGATGCGGCCGTTGGTGCAGGAGCCGATGAAGATGCGGTCGAGTTTGATGTCGGTAATTTTTGTGCCTGCACTCAGCCCCATGTAATGCAGCGCGCGCTCCTTCGACAGTCGCTTGGCCTCGTCCTTGATGTCGGCGGGATTCGGCACCCTGCCGGTCACCGAGATGACGTCTTCTGGACTGGTGCCCCAGGTCACGATCGGCGGCAGCCTGGCGGCGTCGAGCCGGATCTCATGATCGAAGTGCGCGCCGTCGTCGCTGCGCAGCGTCTCCCAGTAGCGCATAGCCGCGTCCCAGTTGGCGCCCTTCGGCGCTTTCGGGCGGCCTTTCAAAAATTCATAGGCCTTCTCGTCCGGCGCGACGAGGCCGGCGCGCGCGCCGCCTTCGATCGACATATTGCAGACGGTCATGCGGCCTTCCATCGTCAGCGCGCGGATTGCTTCGCCTGCGTATTCCAGCACGTAGCCGGTGCCGCCCGCGGTGCCGATCTCGCCGATGATGGCGAGGATGATGTCCTTGGCGGTGACGCCGTCCGGCAATTGGCCGTCGACCACCGCGCGCATGTTCTTCGCTTTCTTCTGAATCAGCGTCTGCGTCGCCAGCACGTGCTCGACCTCGGAGGTGCCGATGCCGTGCGCCAGCGCGCCGAATGCACCGTGGGTCGAGGTATGGCTGTCGCCGCAGACGATCGTGGTGCCGGGCAGCGTGAAGCCCTGCTCGGGGCCGATGACGTGGACGATGCCCTGACGCTTGTCGAACTCGTTGTAGTATTCGATGCCGAAATCCCTGGCGTTCTGCGCCAGTGCCGCGATTTGCTCGGCACTCTCCGGATCGGGATTGGGCTTTGAGCGATCCGTGGTGGGCACGTTGTGATCGACCACAGCGAGCGTTTTCTCCGGCGCATGAACCTTGCGGCCTGCCACGCGCAGGCCCTCGAACGCCTGAGGCGACGTCACTTCATGGACGAGGTGGCGATCGATGTAGAGCAGACAGGTGCCGTCCTCGGCTTCGTGGACCAGATGATCGTTCCAGATCTTGTCGTACAGGGTTGTCGGTTTGGACATGGACGTGAACCTTTTGGAATTCCTTGAGCGGGCCGCGCGGCGAACGCATGAGAAAAATCGCTGACGAGAGAGCGCGGCGTCAGACCGCGCGCCCAAGCTCCGAGGTCGCCGAGGTCGCGAACCGTCCGAAGAAACGTCCGGGCAAACGGCTGCGGTCGTCGATCACGATGCGGACTGTGAACCGGCCGATGCCGCTGCTGGTCTGATCTGGAACCATTTCGTCTTTTAACATGCCGGCATCTACCGCGACAATCGAACGATCGGCGGCGTTCCGGATAGATAGTCGTGCTCGAGTAATAAAAAAAGCGCGGCCGAAGCCGCGCTTTCGAAAAGCTTCGGAGGTCAGGCCGCGTGCGCTCAGCTTGCCTCGGCCGCGCGGTCCGTCTTCTTCTCAACAATGCGGGCCGACTTGCCGCGCAAGTTGCGCAGGTAATAGAGCTTGGCGCGGCGCACCTTGCCGCGGCGCACCACCTTGATCGAGTCGATCATTGGCGACATCACGGGGAACACGCGCTCGACGCCTTCGCCGTAGGAAATCTTGCGAACGGTGAAGCTCTCGTTGAGCCCGCCGCCGGAGCGGCCGATGCAGACGCCTTCATAGGCCTGTACGCGGGTGCGCTCACCCTCGACCACCTTGACGTTGACGATCACGGTGTCGCCGGGGCCGAACTCCGGAATGGTCTTGGTTGCCGACAGTTTGTCGAACTGCTCTTTTTCGAGCTGCTGAATGATGTTCATTGCAAACCTCCATCGGCGGCGCGCCCGGCCGTTTGAGGGGGCTGCGCGGAATTCATCTATCCAGTGGCGCGTATTCCGCAAAAGTGGATACCGGTTTTGCGAAAAGAATACGCGCAACTCAATCAGTTAGAGCATTTTCCAACGGCAAACCGGATTCCACTTTGCCTGAAAATGCTCGCTGCGCGGATTTGGCGCTCATATACGGCAAAGCCGGAGCTTTGTCACCCGCCTGTCTTGCTTTTTGGCGGATTTTGCCTGGCCCAGGCCGTCCAGAGATCCGGACGTCGCGTCTCAGTCAGGGCTTCCGCCTCGGCCCGCCGCCAGGCGGCCACTTTGGCATGGTCGCCGGACAGAAGGATATCCGGGATCGGGCGGCCCTCGAACTCCTGCGGGCGGGTGTATTGGGGATATTCGAGGAGTCCATGCGAAAAACTCTCATCCGTCCCGGATTCAGCCTTGCCCATCACCCCCGGCAACAGCCGGACGCAGGCATCGATCAGCGTCATCGCGGCGATTTCGCCCCCTGACAGCACATAATCTCCGATGGACACCTCCTCCAGCCCGCGGGTCTCGATCACCCGCTGGTCCACCCCCTCGAATTGCCCGCAGACGATCAGCGGCCCTGGTCCCGTGGCGAGTTCCACCACGCGGGACTGGGTCAATGGCCGACCTCGCGGACTCATCAGCAGTCGCGGCCTTTCCAGAGACAGTTCCGCCGCGTCGATGGCTTTGGCCAGCACATCGGCGCGCAACACCATGCCTGGTCCGCCGCCGGCCGGGGTGTCATCAACGCTGCGGTGTCGGTCGGTGGCGGAGTCCCGGATATCGCGGACGTCCAGCGCCCATAGGCCAGTGCCCAGCGCCCTTCCGGCAAGGCTGACGCCGAGCGGCCCCGGAAACATTTCGGGAAACAGGGTCAGGACTGTCGCGTGCCAGGTCATCGATAAGCTCGTGGCTCAATAGCTGTCATGGCGGGCTAAAGCGCGAAGCGCGTCTTCGTACAGGCGTCCCGACCATCTACGTCTTTGACATAGAGAAAGACAGACGTGGATGCTCGGGACAAGCCGGGCATGACGAAGAACTGGGAAGTTACTTGCACCGACTAAACGGAATCCGGTTCGTCGCCCTCGATCTCGCCGGGCATCTCGATCACCACACGTCCGCCAGCGATATCCACGGTCGGCACCACCGCATCGGTGAACGGCAGCATCAGCGTCGGACCGTGCGCGGGGGCGATCTCGATGATGTCGCCGGCGCCGAAATTGTGGATGGCCGCGACGCTTCCGAGCGGCTTGCCGGCCGCGTCGACGGCGGCAAGACCGATCAGGTCGGCGTGGTAGAATTCGCCCTCGTCTGTCCCGGGAAGCGTGTCGCGCGCGATGTAGAGTTCAATGCCGTTGAGTCGTTCGGCCTCCTCGCGCGTGGTCACGCCCGTAAGCGTTGCGACGAGATGGTCCTTGGCCGGGCGCGCGCGCGCCACTTCAAGCTGCCGCGTGCCATCCTTTGTCGAGAGCGGGCCGTATCGCGTCACCGCAAAAGGATCTTCAGTGAAGGTCCACAGCCGCACCTCGCCGCGCAGGCCATGCGGGGCGCCGATTCGGGCCACGCAGACTCGCGCTGTCATGCCGGTTCAGCCTCAGGACTTCGCGGCGGCTTCGGCGGCGGCCTTGCGCTCCTTGCGCGGCACGGCCTTCTCCGGATTGTTGCGGGCTGCGCGTTTCTTGACGCCGGCGGCATCGAGGAAACGGGCCACGCGGTCGGACGGCTGTGCGCCCTTGGCGAGCCAGGCCTTGACCTTGTCGAGGTCGAGCTTGAGGCGGTCGGCATTGTCCTTCGGCATCAGCGGATTGAAGTGGCCAAGCCGCTCGATGAAACGGCCGTCGCGCGGATAGCGTGAATCGGCGACAACGACATGATAGACCGGCCGCTTCTTGGTGCCGGCACGGGCGAGGCGGATCACGACGGGCATTGAGTTCTCCTGTTAGAATCGCGGTTGTTGTTCTGCGTCGTTACGGGATGCGTGCGCAGCACGCAGACCCGGAATCTCGGCAATCTTTCACATCGGGATTCCGAGTTCGGCTCTGCGAGCCGCCCCGGAATGACGAATTCCTTCATTTCTTCTTCCCTGGGAAACGGCCGAGGCCGGGCAGCGTCGGTCTGCCGCCGAGGCCGGTGAGGCCGGGAAGGTTGGGCAGGCCGCCACGCAATCCCGCCGGCATATCCTTCGGCATTTGCGGCAGGCCGTCGGCGCCTTTCGGCATTTTCTCCGCCAGCGCTTTCATCTGTTCGGGCGTGGGCATCGGCGTGCCACCGCCGAAACCCATGGCCTGCGCGATGCCGGCGAGGGGACCGCGCTTGCCCGTTCCCATCATCTTCATCATGTCGGCCATGCTGCGATGCATCTTGAGAAGCTTGTTGACCTCCTCGACCTTCTGGCCGGCGCCGGCAGCGATGCGTCGCTTGCGGCTGGCCTTCAGGAGATCGGGATGCTTGCGCTCCTGTCGCGTCATCGAATCGATCACCGCGACCTGGCGCTTGATGATCCTGTCGTCGAGACCGGCCGCCGCGATCTGGTTCTTCATCTTGGCGACGCCGGGCATCATGCCCATCAGGCCGGATATGCCGCCCATGTTCGCCATCTGCAGCAATTGCTCGCGCATGTCGTTGAGGTCGAACAGGCCCTTGCGCATCTTCTCAGTGGTGCGCGCGGCTTTTTCGGCGTCGATATTGGCGGCGGCCTTTTCGACCAGCGTGACCACGTCGCCCATGCCGAGGATGCGGCCGGCGATGCGGGAGGGATGGAAATCCTCCAGCGCGTCGGTCTTTTCTCCGGTGCCGATCAGCTTGATCGGTTTGCCGGTGACCTGACGCATCGACAGCGCGGCGCCGCCGCGGCCGTCGCCGTCGACGCGGGTCAGCACGATGCCGGTGAGGCCGACACGCTCATCGAACGAACGCGCGAGGTTCACCGCGTCCTGACCGGTCAGCGCGTCCGCGACCAGCAGCACTTCATGCGGCTGGGCGACGGCTTTGATGTTCGCCGCCTCAGACATCATCTCTTCGTCGAGCGTGGTGCGACCGGCGGTGTCGAGCAGCACCACGTCGTAGCCGCCGAGCTTGCCGGCTTCCAGCGCGCGGCGCGCGATCTGCTCGGGCTTCTGGCCCGCGACGATCGGCAGCGTCTGGACCTCGAGATCGCGGCCAAGCACTGCGAGCTGTTCCATCGCCGCCGGCCGATAGATGTCGAGCGAGGCCATCAGGACTTTACGTTTGTCGCGCTCGGTCAGCCGCCGCGCCAGTTTAGCCGTCGTGGTGGTCTTGCCCGAGCCTTGCAGGCCGACCATCATGATGGTGACCGGCGGCACGGCATTGAGGTCGATGGTCTGGCCATCGTCGCCGAGCGTGGCGATCAGCTCGTCATGGACGATCTTCACCACCATCTGGCCGGGCGTCACCGATTTGACGACGGTGGCGCCGATCGCCTGCTCGCGAACCTTGTCGGTGAAGCTGCGCACCACGTCGAGCGAGACGTCGGCTTCGAGAAGCGCCCGGCGCACCTCGCGCATGGCGGCGTCGACATCGGCTTCCGTCAGCGCGCCGCGCCGCGTCAGCCGATCCAGAATGCCGCCGAGCCTTTCCGACAGATTGTCGAACATGAGCCGTTCCTGGTTCTTACCCCCTTGTGAGAGGGGGCCACGAGTGCATTTTGGCGCGCGCCAGCACCAAATTCCAAAACACGTTTACGCCCGAGGGCGCATAGCGCTGTCGGGCGTTGACCTCCGGCCCCTGCGGCCGGTCGGCGGGTCGAAAAGAACGTCTTTTCGAGAGGTGGGCGGATTTACATGGAAAGGCTGCGGCAAGTCAAGAAAGATCGAACCGTACTGTCGCGTGAGATTTATATAAGAAGCTGATAATATTGGTTTATTCAGCAATATCTGCGGCAAGACATGCCCGCGTTGTAAATGTCCTGCGTCAATCCCATGTCGGAAGTGTCCCTGCCGGCTATTTCCGCTCTCTCACCCACCAACCGTGCCATGGACCCGCCGCCGACTGCCTTCGCTGGCATCACCGCCGCCGGTTTCCGTCATTTTGGGCGTTCCGAATGAAAACCTACGACGGTCCGGTCTCCGATCATTTCGACGGCACGCATTTCTTCGATCCCGACGGCGCACCGCTCAGGCTCTCTGAGGTGCTGCGCTGGCAATTCAGCCGCGGCCGTGAGCGCCATAAGTGGCCCGAATGGGCGCCGTCGCCCTATTCCGACACGCCGCCACCGAGCGTGACGAGGGGCGTGCGGTTCTCATTTGTGGGGCATGCGAGCTGGCTGATCCAGACCGCTGGGCAAAACATCCTGATCGATCCGGTGTGGTCGAAGCGCGTGTCGCCGTTCTCGTTCGCGGGCCCGAAGCGCCATAACGATCCAGGCATTGCCTTCGAGGCGCTGCCTCCAATCGATACCGTGCTGGTGTCGCACGGACATTACGATCATCTCGATGTCGCGACGCTGTCCAAACTTGTAGCAAAATTCGCGCCCCGCGTGATCACGCCGCTTGGCAACGACGTGACCATGCGCGCCGCCGACAGCGCGATCCGCGCCGAGGCCTTCGACTGGCATCAGCGTATTGAACTTGCCGATGGACTCGCGGTCACGCTGGTGCCGACGCGGCACTGGTCAGCGCGCGGCATCTTCGATCGCAACAAGACGCTGTGGGCAAGCTTCGTGCTGGAAACGCCGGCCGGAAAAATCTACATCGTGTGCGACTCCGGTTACGGCAGCGGTGTGCATTTTCGTCGCGTCCGTGAGGCGCATGGTCCGCTGCGCGCGGCGATTTTGCCCATCGGAGCCTACGAGCCGCGCTGGTTCATGAAGGACATGCACATGAATCCGGCCGATGCCGTGAAGGCGCTCGCCGATTGCGGCGCCGAGCTTGCGCTGGCGCATCATCACGGCACGTTTCAGCTCACCGACGAGGCGATCGATGCGCCGGAACAGGCTCTTGGCGTGGCGCTCGATGAGGTTGGCGTTCCGCGCGACCAGTTTTTGGTGCTGAAGCCGGGGCAGGTCCTGGAAATTTGAGGCGCGGGAATAACGTACCACAGCCTCAAGGGTTCGCCTTGATCTCCCAGGAGACGCTGACTGTCACGCGAAGCGTTTCTTCGCCGGGAGCGATGGCGACCTCTGCGGCCATCGGCGCCGCGGCCCGGCGATACATTACCGGCACCGCCGCGCCGTGCTCTGAAATGCTGACCGGCGCGCCGAGCGTAACGCCCGCAGCCTTCGCATAGATTTCCGCCTTGCGCCGAGCGTCGGCGATCGCCTGCGCGCGTGCGTCGTCGAGCAGCTTCGATGCGTTGGAGACCGTGAAATTGATGCCGCCGATATCATTGGCGCCGGCCGCGGTCACCACGTCGATCACGCTGGCGATCTTGGTGACATCGCGCAGCTTGACGGTGACGCGGTTGGTGGCGCGATAGCCGGAGAGGACGTTGGGCCCCGGGCGGTTCTGATTGGCATATTGCGGCTGCAGCGACAGTTGCGAGGTCTGATAGTCCTTTTCGGAAATGCCCGCGCCTTTCAGCGCCAGCAGCACCTTTCCCATCGCGTCGTTGTTGGCGCCGGAGGCCTCGCGCGCAGTCTTGGCGTCGGTCGTGACACCTGCTTCGATCTGCGCCAGATCGGGCGGCGCCGAGATCGAGGCCTCGCCGGTCACCGAGATCGTCGGCGGCGGCGCCACATCGGCTTGCGCCGGAAACGTCGCCAAAGCAGCGACGGTGGCAACGGCGATCGTGAGAGGGATCCGGTTCTGCATGGCGGTTCTCATTTCAGCGGGACATAGACATTGATGACCAGATTGTCTTCCTCGGTCTTCAGCGGATCTGTCATGTACTCCTCGATGAAGGTGTCCTTGGCCTCGAGCTTCTTGTCGTCGAGGTGGTTGGTGATGGCCTCATAGGTGTTGTCCATGTTGTCGTAGGAGCCGCGATGCACGAACTTCAGCGCTTTGCCCTCCGGTGATTTGCCCATGCTCATGGTCTTAGGCAGGTCCTTCAGTTCCTGATCGACCGGGACTTCCGCCAGGAATGCGAAGCCGGTGTCGTCGGTCGACGTGTAGACGATCATCATGTTGCCGGCGGCTTTGACGCCTTGCTTGTCGAGAACGGCCGCCAGTGACTTGAAGGAATTGATCAGCGTCTCGAACGCAGTGTCCCAGGTGGCGTTGTTTCTGATGGTCAGGACGGTCTTCGGCGTCAGCGTGAATTCCTCGCCGAAGGGATCGGCGGTCTGCACTGGTGCCGTGGCCGGGGGCTTCGGGGCTTCGGCGGTCGGGTTCGCCGGCGTCTGCACCTCGGCCGGGGGCGGGGTTGGTGTGGCCGGCGTTGCCGTTCCGGGCGGGGTCGGCGCAGCCGGCGGGGCGGGAGTTGCGGGCGTCGTCGCGCCGGGAGGTGTCGCGGGCGGCGTCTGGGCGAGGACGGCGGGGAGCCCCAGGGACAAGGCCACCGGGATCATTGCGATCGCGAGGTGGCGAAAGAGGCGGGGGCAATTCATTGAGAGGGTCTCCCTGGTCGTGCTGGCCGATGTCCGCGAGACCCGACCCCTAGCCGTTGTTACGGGCGGAATTATGCGATGCTTAACACGCGGCTCTGATATCCGACTCATGACAGATATGTCATGTCGCATCGTGGCGGGTGTGGGGCACTGAGACGGATTTGCGCTAACGATAGCGGGCGCCGGTCGCACTGGCCAACCACCGCGCATTCGCCATATAAAGTCGCGATGGCTGCCGGGAAAATGGACGCCGGAAACTGGACACCGGATGGGCGCGCTCGCAAACCACGCTTTCAGCAAGATGAACGGCATCGGCAACGAAATCGTCGTAGTCGATCTGCGTGACCGTCCCGCCGCGGTGACGGCCGAGGAGGCGCGTGCGGTCGCATCACCGGCCGGCGTCCCCTATGATCAGTTGATGGTCCTGCAACCCCCGCGACTGCCCGGCACCGAAGCATTCGTCCATATCTATAATAACGACGGTTCGGAAGCGAACGCTTGCGGCAACGGCATGCGCTGCGTGGCCCGGCAGGTGTTCGAGGCCACGGGCAAGGCTGCGCTGACCTTCGAAACCCGCGCCGGGCTGTTGAATTGCTGGCAGGGACCCGCGCCCGATCTTTATACCGTCGACATGGGACCGCCCAAGTTCGGCTGGCGGGACATCCCGCTCGCCGAGGAATTCCGCGATACCCGTTATATTGAATTACAGGTCGGGCCGATCGATGCGCCGGTGCTGCATTCGCCGTCGGTCGTCAGCATGGGCAATCCGCATGCGATCTTCTGGGTCGACGACGTCAACGCTTATGATCTCGAGCGCTTCGGGCCGCTGCTGGAGAACCATCCGATCTTTCCCGAGCGCGCCAACATCACGCTGGCGCACATCGTCGACCGCCATCACATCGTGATGCGGACCTGGGAGCGTGGCGCGGGCCTGACCAGGGCCTGCGGTTCGGCGGCCTGCGCGACGGCGGTAGCGGCAGCGCGGCTCAAGCGGGCCAACCGCATTGTCGATATGGCGCTCCCCGGCGGTGGTCTGACCATCGAGTGGCGCGAGCGCGACGATCATGTGCTGATGACCGGTCCGGCCGTGTTCGAACATGCCGGCACCTTCGATCCGGCGCTGTTCGCCAGCGTCGCCTAATGACCGTCGACGTCGTCACCTTCGGCTGCCGGCTCAATGCCTTCGAATCCGAAGTCATCCGTCGCAATGCGAGCGACGCTGTCCTCGACGACGTCGTCATTATCAACAGCTGCGCCGTCACCAACGAAGCGGTGGCGCAGGCGCGGCAATCGATCCGCCGGCTGAAGCGCGAGCGGCCGTCAGCGCGCATCGTCGTCACCGGTTGTGCGGCACAGATAGAGCCGACGATGTTTGCGCAGATGGCCGAAGTCGATCGCGTGATCGGCAACGACGACAAGATGCGCGGTGACACCTGGCGCGACGTGCGGACCGCATTGGCCGCAGTGCCCGATTTCGGGATCGCGTGCGAGGAAAAAATCGCGGTCGCCGACATCATGGCGGTGACCGAGATGGCGCCGCATCTCGTCGATGGCTTTCAAGGCGGCCTGCCCCGCGCCTTCGTGCAGGTGCAGAACGGCTGCGATCATCGCTGCACCTTCTGCATCATTCCTTTCGGGCGCGGCAATTCGCGCTCGGTGCCGATGGGCGCGGTTGTCGATCAGGTGCGTGTGCTCGTCGAGGCCGGTCATGCGGAAATCGTGCTGACCGGGGTCGATCTCACAAGCTACGGCGCCGATCTGCCGGGCGCGCCGAGACTGGGCGGATTGGTCAAGCGGATATTGCGGCATGTGCCGGAGATGAGGCGGCTGCGAATCTCCTCGATCGATTCGATCGAGGTGGACCGGGATCTGCTCGATGCGGTCGCGAACGAGGAGCGGCTGATGCCGCATGTGCATCTGTCGCTGCAATCCGGCGACGACATGATCCTGAAGCGGATGAAGCGGCGGCATACGCGTCGGGATGCCATCGACTTCTGTGCGCAGGTGCGGCGGCTGAGGCCGGACATTGCTTTCGGCGCCGACATCATCGCCGGTTTTCCAACCGAGACCGATGCCATGTTCGCGCGATCGCTTGAGCTCGTCGCGGACTGCGATCTCACCTTCCTGCATGTGTTTCCCTACTCGCCGCGTCCGGGGACGCCGGCGGCGCGGATGCCACAGGTCTCGGGTGAGATCGTCAGGGACCGCGCCAGGCAGTTGCGCGTCGCCGCTGGAGCCGCGCTGCGGCTGCGGCTGGACGCGGAGGTCGGTGCGACGCGTCAGGTGTTGATCGAAAGCGCCACCCAGGGGCGCACCGAGCATTTTGTCCCGGTGGCGATTACAGGAGAGACGCCCGGCGTGGTGCGAGCGCTGAGGGTGGCAGGGCACGATGGTGAGCGGCTGCAGGTGGAATGGGGACGAGCGATCCTTTCGTTATCGTGAATCCCAAAGCCCATTGGCCGGACTCTGTTAACGATCGTCCCCGAGTTTTGCTCGTTGGGACGGAACCAGGCTGGCGCGGGGCGATTGACGTAGGGCATCGTCAGGGCGGGACGCTGCTGTTAATAGTTAAAGCCGGCCAAAGATGCGAACGGCTTTATTCTCCTGATTTCCGGGTAGGCGCGTGGTTCGGCTGGGTTTCGTTATCGGGGTTGTTGCGGTCATCGGGGTTTTGCTCTCAGGCCTTGCGTCCTGGCGCGCTCATGAACAGGAATTGACCATCGATAGAATCGCGCTGTCGCGCGCGATCGACGTCCATGCCAGCCTGGTTCAGGAGCGTCTCATCGAACGAGAACTGCTGGCGCGGGTCGCCTCGGGATTGTTTCGGTCGCCCTCCTCGGTGAGAGCTAACATGCTCCACCCGTTGCGCGCATCGATCTATGCCTTCAAGACCGATTTCGTTATCGCCGGTTGGGTTGCCTGTCTGCAGCCGAGCGAAGTTTCGGAAGCCAGTGCAGCTCTGGCGTCGGCCGCATTTCCAAATCCGCAAATTCGTAACTTCGACGACACGCCGCGTGATCTGCATTCGCTTGAGCGGCCGATCGACGTATTGATGGACGTTGTGCCGCAAAATCCGGAAACGGCCGCATTTCCGGGCCGCTCGCTCGACCAGCATCCGATCCTGGGGCCGATGCTCGCTCGTGCGTTGCAGACAAGAACGTCGGTCGTATCGGATCCGATCAACCTGCTGCGGCCCGATGGCCCGATCGGGCTGGTTATCGCAACGCCGGTTTTCCAGGAGGGAAGCGACACAGCGGCGGGCTTTATTACATTTTCCTATCAACTCGCGTCGTTGATGCTGACTAACGACGAACTCTCCCTGTTCTCCGTTGTCCTGAAAGATCCGCGAAACCCGGCCTCGGAATTGATCGCCGACGACAGCGGCAATGTTACGTCACGTCTTAGACGCTCGACTGATCCCGTTCCGCTGGTGGTCCGGACAGTGACCTTCGGCGGGCGGGATTGGTCGCTTGGCTATTATCCGAAAACCAATGCCGCTCTTCGCGCGCAGAAACTGGCCGTGGTGGTGGCGGCGATCGGTCTTGCGCTGACAAGCATCATTTGCGGCCTGTTCGGATATGTCGTCTATAACAACCTGCGGCTGAGCCGGGAAATCCAGGTTCGGATCAGCTTCGAGCGGCGTTTGACCGCCGTGATCGATGAACTCAATCACCGGGTTAAAAATATTCTCGCGGTGATTCAATCGATCGTCACACGTACGCTGCGGCACGGCTCCGACATCGAAGTCGCCCGCGAACTGCTGATCGGCCGGATCCATGCCATGTCCAACGTGGTCTCGCTGCTCAGCGAGAGCCAGTGGCAGGGTGTCAAACTGAGGGGACTGTTCGAGGCGCGCGCTATCCCCCACGCCGACCGCATCGCGGTCAACGGCCCGGATATCACTGTGAGTGCGCGCGCAGCGCAGAGCCTCTCATTGTTGTTCTTCGAACTGGCGTCGCATTCCGACGAGGGCCTCTCGCTGGTCGGTAAGCATCCGCATATCGTCGTACATTGGGGAATCGAGGACGAGGGTAGCGAGACGATGTTTCGTTTTCGGTGGGAGGAGTTCAATACCAGTGCTGCGACGCGCCGCGAGGACAGCGATTTTGGCATCATCCTGCTGGACCGCGTTGCGCCGGAGGCGCTGGGCGGCGTTTCCAAGCGGTATTTTACTGAGGCGAGCTATGTCTATGAACTCGCCGCTCCGATGGAGACCGTCGTCGACATGGCCGAGAGAGATCGCACGACGCAGATATCCGCGCCGATCCAGCCAAAGGCGTAAAGGCGGGACGCCGGGATTTGCCCCCGCTGTGCCGGGTCGTTGTTGCCGCGCTTGATGTTGAGCTATCGGCCGCTGCCGATCACGGCGCGCACGGTGTCGTCCGGGCCAAAATCCTCAGTGCCCTCGACGTACAGCAGGGCGCTCAGCTTCGACCGCGCGCGGTTGACGCGGCTCTTGATGGTACCGACGGCGCAACCGCAGATCTTTGCGGCATCCTCATAGGAGAATCCCGAAGCGCCCACGAGGACCAAGGCTTCGCGCTGATCCTGCGGCAACTTATCGAGCGCCGCGCGGAATTCCTCGAATTCCAGATGGGCGTTCTGGTTCGGCTGCGATTTCAGCGTTTTCGCATAGCTGCCGTCGGAATCCTCGACCTCGCGCCGCCGCTTGCGATAGTCCGAGCGGAACAGGTTACGCAAAATCGTGAACAGCCATGCGGGAAGGTTCGACCCCGGCTGAAACGAATCAATATTGGCGAGCGCGCGGAGCAGGGTTTCCTGCACGAGGTCGTCAGCACGATCGCCATTTCCGCTTAGCGAAATCGCGAATGCGCGCAGGTTCGGTACCGACGCCAGGATGTCATCGCGAAGTGAATCTGTGAGAGGCATTTAGTCCCTCCCGTCATTTTTTGTATCGAAATCGCCCGTGGTGTTTACTTGGGGATCACCGGGTGCCGATGCATCGAGCTTTCGGATCAATTCGGCAAACCGGTCCGGGACGCCCTGTCTCACGACGTCGTCATACATGGCGCGAAGCTGATGTCCGATTCTGGACTGAATCTCGGCGTTGAGGCCGCCCTTGCCGGGTGATGGCTTTGTGTCTTTCATGATCTTGTTTCATTCCCAAAGTTTCAAGATATTGAAAAATCGAGAAAATCCCCGTTTGTTACGCCGTATTCAAGGAACTTGTACGGGCTAATTCAAAGCGCGAAGGAAGGTTCCTGCGTCGGGGAACTTTTGTCATGCTGGAGCGTAGACAACGCGGCGGCGGATCGGGATCTGCCGGTTGCTGCGTGGTCTAAAGAGATGCGATCCCGAGATGAATTGTCTCACAAAGGATGGATGGGGATGTTTCGATCACAGGTTGTTGCCGAGCATTTGCCGCTCTTGCGACGTTATGCCCGCGCCCTGACGGGAAATCAGGCGTCCGGAGACGCCTATGTCGGAGCCATGCTGGAGGCTCTGCTCCAGGATCCAACGGTGCTCGATGAGCGGCACGGCCCGCGGGCCGGATTGTTCCGGCTGTTCACCCAGATCTGGAACTCGGTTTCCATCAACGGCGGCATCGATGAGGTGCCGGCCCTGGCACCGACGGAGCGACGGCTGACGAACATTACGCCGCTGCCGCGCCAGGCGTTCCTGCTTCTGTCGCTGGAAGGTTTTTCCGAAGAAGAGGCTGCTTTTGTCCTGCAAGTCGGCATTGCCGAAGTTCGCAAGCTGAGCGATCTTGCGGGCCGCGAAATGGCGGCGGAGATCGCAACCGACGTCCTGATTATCGAGGATGAGACCTTTATCGCGATGGATCTTGAGAGTCTCGTCAAGAACCTCGGACATCGTGTGATTGGCGTCGCGCGCACCCATGCCGACGCAATCGCCCTGGCTAAAACCAAGAAACCCGGTCTCATTCTGGCGGACATCCAGCTCGCTGACGGTAGTTCCGGGCTGGACGCCGTCAACGAACTCCTGCGCGTCGTCGAGGTGCCCGTTGTTTTCATAACGGCCTATCCCGAACGCTTTCTGACCGGAGAGCGGCCCGAACCGGCATTCCTCATCTCGAAGCCGTTCCAGCCGGCCATGGTGTCGGCTGTAGCCAGCCAGGCGTTGTTCTTTCACCGCAATTCGCGCAACCGGGAACCGCGCGCCGCCGCATCCTGATCGCGCCGACTGTTGTTACACGGCGACGATCTGGATCGTCCGTGCCGTCCCTACGTTTGAGCCGGTCGCGGCGTGAAAAAAGGACGCGGCCGGCATCACCATCAGCCGCGTCCTTGTCGCCGGTCGGGCGGGGCAGGGGGAATGACCGGCTGCCCGGATAACGCGAGGATCCGGCAAGCGTTCCGCCCGCCCGCTTTTTTTCGAACCGTTAACTGAACGATGTCTTGCGAACCGCGTTATCCATCGCGGTTCTGATCCACAATCGTGATGCGCGACAATGTGATGTCCCCGCAAGCGATGGAAAATGGGCGAGGCAACGATGTTTCAGGTATCGGCGGGCGTTCTCGGTGCGCTGGCAGTGGTGCTGCCCCTTAGCGCGATGCATCTTGCCTCGGATCGCAATCTCGTTGCCGGTTCAGACTTGACCACTGCGGTTGTCAATCGCGCCGTCAAATCCGATCGCAGCTCCGTTCAATTGTCGCGCGTAGAGGGTCGAACCGTTTCCATTCGGCTTGAAAGTCTGCCGGATGCCTCGATCGTGATCCAAATTCCGGGGAGCAACAACCACCTTATAGCGGGCGACCGCGTCACGAAGCCACGCTCGAGCCGCGCTCCCACATCGCAGGCCAGGCGGACGGTCGCGTGCGAGCCGGTAGTGAGTGTTCTGACCGATATCGCTAAGAAGCTTGAACCCGGTCGCTGCGTGACCTGAGGTTTGTTTTCGGGAAATCAGCTCTTTCCTTCATCGGTCTTGGCTTCGTCATCGTTGTCGCGCCGGCCAGCGAACAGCCCCAGCGCCAAGCCGCCGATCGCCAGGACCGGAATCATCTTCTTGATGCCGATCGCGCGCACTAGCTGAAGTCCCGCCGCCAGCAGCATCGGATCGGCGAGCAGGTTTTGTGTTACCGACTTAGCCGTCTCGGCCGCACGTTTCTTCATGGCTTTTCGCCGGATGTTATAGGTCACGACCGCGATTAGGGTGATCAGGAAGAAGATCGCTGCGCCGGAAAGGCAAGCCTCGATCAGGCCGTAGTTTTGAAGCACGAAAACGAACGCGGCGGCACACAAGAACGCGATTGTGACAAAACCCGCGACAATCGCCACCTCGACGAGGGACGCGAGCCGCAGGGCGTTGCCCACGCTCTCCCTGAAGTCATCAATCATCCGCTGAAACATTCGACGCCTCACCCGACCCGAAAATCTACTATTCAATAAAATTGCTGGCATGATCGGGCCGGCGACTGCAGATTCCCTGCCGCCGCACCGGCCCAATCAGTCGAAATTACCCACGCAGAATCATCGACGCCACGTCACGCCGATCAAAAATCCCAGTCCGATCGCAAGCCCGACTGTTGCGAGGGGACGCTGCTGGATAGCTTCCTCCAGCGTGTCCTCGATCGTGGTTACGGCGCTCTGCGCCGCATCGATGGCTGCGTTGCCGCGCTCGGATACATCGGAGATGATGGAATCCACGTTCGCCCTGGCCTGCCTGTATCCGCGGCGGCCCTGTTTCTTGGCGGTGCCCGTCAATGTGTTAAGCGCGTCGGAGATCTGCTCGGCTAGTGCGGAGATGTCGTTTTTCACGGCTGATAAATCCTTCTCGAGGCGTTCGTAGGTCGCTTTATCCGTCAAGTTCTTCATCGCATCCTCGCCATCGCTACTCGCCATCCAACGCTCCTGAGAACTGAAAGGGATATGGGAAATCAACGTGCCGTCGCGGCTTAAGTTCCGCGGCGTGGTCGCCTGCCCGTCAGGAGTGGCGAGTCCGTCGCTGTCGGATGATCCCTGATGATGACCGCGACGAGCCGAAGCCGCGACGAAGCTCCAGCGATTCCCCACTACGTTCAGAACGCGCGATAACTTCGGCCGGGCTTGCGAATTGCGATGATAATCGCAATCCGGTTGGCGCCGGCAATCGCTGGCCTGGCCGCCCTTCGCCGCGTTGTGTGCCCTGTCGGTGGAACTTTCAGGTCCTGTGTGAATTGCCTCGCGCGCCAAATATTGCGACGGCGCTTTCTCCGTCTTGAAATCTTGGTCTTGAATCTTGTGATCAATTTTGGAGAAGTAACAATGTTCATCAGCGTCCTGATTACGTTTTTCGTCGTTGTTCTTGTTCTGTATTTCATCAGCGTGGCGCCGCTCGACGGTCGCGGCAAGCAGATCGCTCGCGTCGTCACCATCGTGATCGGCGTCGCCTCGGCGCTGAAGTATCTTCTGGTGTTCTGAGGCCCGCCGGCGCATCAGCGCCGCGACAAGCAAGAATGCCCCCGACGGCTGCGCCGGGGGCATTTTATTTTACTCGCAGGACCAACAGCGCGTATTCCGCAAAAGCGGATACCGGTTTTGCGATCAGAATACGCGCAAGTTACTGATTGAGAATTTTCTTACGGCTAACCGGACTCACTTATCCGGAGGAAGCTTTGGCCGTCCGCCTTGGACTCCGCCTTGGCCTCGCGCCGCCGCTCGGTCAGGATGAATTCGGTATAGCCGTTCGGCTGCTGGCGGCCGTTGAACACGAGATCGCATGCCGCCTTGAAGGCGATGCCGTCGAACGTCGGCGCCATTGTCTTATATAGAGGATCGCCGGCGTTCTGCTCGTCGACGACGACAGCCATGCGCTTTAGCGACTCCATCACCTGATCTTTGGCGACGACGCCCTGATGCAGCCAGTTCGCAAGATGCTGGCTGGAGATGCGCAGCGTGGCGCGGTCTTCCATCAGGCCGACGTCATGAATATCCGGCACTTTCGAGCAGCCGACGCCCTGGTCGATCCAGCGCACCACGTAGCCGAGAATGCCCTGGCAGTTATTGTCGATCTCCTGCTTGACGTCGTCCGGCGCCCAGTTCGACTGTGACACCGGGATGGTGAGGATGTCGGACAGTCTGGCGCGTTGGCCGCCGGCCTTCAATTCCTGCTGGCGCTTCAGCACGTCCACCTGATGGTAGTGCAAAGCGTGCAACGTCGCCGCGGTCGGCGAGGGCACCCATGCGGTAGTGGCGCCGGCCTGCGGGTGGCTGATTTTTTGCGCCAGCATGTCGGCCATCCTGTCGGGTGCGGCCCACATGCCCTTGCCGATCTGGGCGTGGCCAGGCAGGCCGTCGATCAGGCCGATGTCGACGTTCCAGTCCTCGTAGGCTTTCATCCACGGCTGCGCCTTCATCTCGTTCTTGCGGATCATCGAACCCGCTTCCATCGAGGTGTGAATTTCGTCGCCGGTGCGGTCGAGGAAGCCGGTGTTGATGAAGCAGATTCGCTTCGATGCGGTCTGGATGCAGGCCTTGAGGTTGACGGTGGTGCGGCGCTCTTCGTCCATGACGCCAATCTTGATGGTGTTCTCCGGTAGTCCGAGCATCGTTTCGACGCGAGCGAACAACTCGCAGGTCAGCGTCACTTCATCGGGGCCGTGCATCTTGGGTTTGACGATGTAGACCGAGCCTGTCCGGCTGTTCCCCGTCTTCGAGGTGCCGTTGAGATCGTGGATCGCGAGCAGGCTTGATATCGCGGCGTCGAGCATTCCTTCCGGAATCTCAGCGCCATTTTCATCCAGTACTGCATCGGTGAACATGTGATGGCCGACGTTGCGGATCAAAAGCAGGCTGCGCCCGTGGAGCCTGATCTCCCTGCCGTCGGGCGTTGTGTAGACGCGGTCGGGGTTGAGCGCGCGGGTGACGGTCTTGCCGCCCTTCTCGAAGGTATCCGCGAGCGTGCCGTTCATCAGGCCGAGTGTGTTGCGATACACCAGAACCTTGTCGTCGGCATCGACAGCGGCGATGCTGTCCTCCATGTCGAGGATAGTGCTGATCGCGGACTCGACGACTACGTCGGAGACGCCGGCGGGATCGTCCTTGCCGATGGCATGAGCGCGGTCGATTTGAATCTCGATATGCAGGCCGTGGTTGACGAGCAGGATCGCGGACGGCGCGCTCGCATCGCCTAGGTAGCCTGCAAACTGCGATTCGGACCTCAGTCCGGTCGTGTTGCCGTTCTTGAGCTTTACCGACAGGCGGCCGTTGACCACGCTGTAGCTCGCGACGTCAGCATGCGTGCCGGTCGCAAGCGGGGTCGCAGAATCGAGGAAGCCCTTGGCCCAGGCGATCACCTTTTCGCCGCGCGCCCCGTCATAGCCGCTGGCCTCGGTGGCTTCGTGCGGAATGGTGTCGGTACCGTACAACGCATCGTAAAGGCTGCCCCAGCGTGCATTGGCGGCGTTCAGCGCGTAGCGCGCATTGGTCAGCGGCACCACCAGTTGCGGACCGCAGATTTTCCCGATCTCGTCATCGATATTGGCGGTTTCGACCGCACGGGTCGCGGGCTCGGACTGCAGATAGCCGATCTCCTTTAGGAACGCCGTGTAGGCGTCCATGTCGAACGGCTTGCCCTTGGAAGCGCGATGCCAGCCGTCGATCTTGGCTTGCAGCGTATCGCGCAACGCGAGCAATTCGCGGTTCCTGGGCCCGAGATCGCGGACGATGGCGGCAAGTCCGGCCCAGAAGGCATCTGGGGCAATGCCGGTCCCGGGCGCAGCCTCTCCGGCGATAAAATCGAACAGGACCGGCGCGATCTTCAATCCGTGGGCATCAATGCGACTCATGTCGGGCTTCTCGCGACGTTCGACCGTCATTTAGCGCCGAAGCCGTCGCCGTGAGAAGCCCTTCACAGTAGTCGAATAGTAGCAGACCGAGCGAGCCCCGCCGCGATAGGGGTTCGTGGCGGTCGGCCCGGTCGGCCGTCAGGATTCGAGGCTCAGATGTTGGCGGCGACGTCGGTCAATTCGTCGAACAGAACGCCGGTTCGGATCAGCATCCGCTCGATCTCGTCGGCAGCGTCGCTCACCGCGCAGGACGACGTATCGATCGTCAGTTCCACCGATTCCGGCGGCTGATAATCATTCCCGATGCCGGTGAATCCATGCAGGACACCGGCGCGCGCCTTGGCGTAGTGTCCCTTCGGGTCGCGCTGCTCGCAAACCTCGGCCGGCGTTGCGACATAGACTTCGCGAAAGGTGGTATCGGCGATGCGCCGTGCTGCGGCGCGATCCTCGCGCGACGGGGAGACCGCAGCCACGATCGCAACATGACCGTTGCGTGCGAGATGCGCGGCGACTTCCGCGAGCCGGCGGATGTTTTCAGTACGGTCCTGCGGCGAGAAGCCAAGGTCGCCGTTCAGTCCGGCGCGCAACGTGTCGCCATCGAGCAGGATCGGCGAGCCGCCGTCGCCGAACAGTTTTCGTTCGAGCGCGCGGGCGAGCGTGGATTTGCCGGAGCCCGGCAATCCCGTCAGCCAGACTACGGCGCCGTTGTGACGATAGCGGGCGGACCGTTCGTCGGGCCGCAGCGCCGATTCCACCGGCACGATATCGACCGGAACCGCGCGTTGGCCCGCGTCGACGCTGAGCACGAGACCACCGCCGGCGATACGGCCGCTGACTTCGATCACAAGGCGGCCGGTACGGGGATTGTCGACGTAGGGGTCCGCGGCGAGCGGTTGTGCGAGCGAGATGTCGATTTCGCCGACATGATTGCGCGCGATCGCCTTGGCTTCGGCGCTCGACAGTTCGCCGGGATCGACCGCTTTTTCGATCGCGACGACGGTGGCGCGCGTTTCCTTGTTGCCGAGCCGCAGCAGAATCGATGCGCCGGCCGCCAGCGGTTGCTCGTGCAGCCAGAAGATGCGCGCGCGAATCCGTCGCGTATCGCGAGGTGCCGACCCGACATGGGCAATAACATCGCCGCGCTCGACAAACAGTTCACGATCGAGCGTGATACCAACGGACCGTCCGGCGCCTTGCGCACCTGTCGGGCCTGAAGGCCAGCCTTCGATGCTGCGAATCTTTGCGATCTTGCCGGCCGGCATGATCACGATCTCGTCGCCCGCGGTCAGGCCGCCCGACTCGATACGGCCGGCCACGATCCGCCGGTCGTCGAACTTGTAGATCGCCTGCACCGGCAGACGCAGCGCCAGTTCGTCCAGCGGGCGCGCCGGTTGCAGCGCGTCGATGGCTTCGACCACGATGGGGCCGCTGTACCAGTCAATCCTGGCGGTACGTTCGGCTACGCCGTCGCCATCGCGGGCCGAGATCGGAACCACCGCCGTGGGCGCGAGGCCAAGGCCCGTCAGATGCGCGGTAATCTCGTCGCGGATGGCGTTGAAGCGTTCCGCGCTGAAATCGACGCGGTCCATCTTGTTGACGACGACAGCGACCTGTTTGACGCCGAGCAGATGCAGCAGATAACCGTGCCGCCGGGTCTGGTCGCGTACGCCTTCCAGCGCGTCGATGATCAGCACGGCGCCATCGGCCTGCGCCGCGCCGGTGATCATGTTGCGCAGGAATTCGGCGTGGCCGGGTGCGTCGATCAGCACCACGTCGCGCGAGCGGGTGCGGAAGCGGATTTGCGTGGTGTCGATGGTGATGCCCTGATCGCGCTCGGTCTGCAGCGCGTCGAGCAGGAACGACCATTCGAATGGCATGCCGCGCCGGGTGCTGACGGCTTTCAGCATTTCAAGCTTGCCGTCGGGCAGGCTACCGGTTTCGTGCAGCAGCCTCCCGACCAGCGTCGACTTGCCGTGATCGACGTGGCCGACGATGACGATGCGGACCTGGGGACGGGTGGTGCCGTTCGGCGTCGCGAGGGCGGTGTTCGGCGCGATGGCGGGGGCGATCATATTCATCGGAAGCGCTCGATTTCGAATTCGGGTCAGAGATAGCCGGCGACGCGAAGCCGCTCGAATGCGTCTTCGGTTTCATGATCGAGCGCGCGCCCGGCGCGTTCGGGAATTTTGGTGCCTTCGAGTTCGATCAGGATTTCGTCGATGCTCGATGCGGTCGAAGCGACGGGAAAGGTGATGTCGGCGTCGCCGAGCGAGCGATAGCGTTTGCCGTCCTTCGCCAGATAGAGCGGAATGATCGGGATATTCTCACGCTGGGTGTAGGCCCAGATATCCGCTTCGGTCCAATGCAGGATCGGATGGATGCGTAAGTGAGCACCCGGCGGCGGCGAGGCGTTGAACTGATCCCAGAATTCCGGCGGCTGATCGCGCACGTCCCATCCGCCTTCGGTGCCGCGCGGCGAAAACACCCGCTCCTTGGCGCGGGTCGCTTCCTCGTCCCGGCGGATGCCGGCGATCAGCCCGTCGAAACCGTATTTGTTCAGCGCGAGCTTCAGCCCCTCGGTCTTGCGAGCCGCGGAGCGCGCGGCCGGCGGCAAGGTCGGATCGATCGACTCGATCGGCGGGCAGTAATCGACCTTGAGGTCGAGGTCCCACTCCTTGGAGTAGCGGTCGCGAAATGCGTACATCTCGGGAAATTTCTTCTCGGTGTCGACGTGCAGCGCCGGAAACGGCACCCGGCCGAAGAAGGCCTTGCGCGCCAGCCAGATCATCACGTTGGAATCCTTGCCGAGCGACCACAGCAGCGCGAGTTTCTTCAGGCGGGCGAAGGCTTCCCGGAAGATGTAGATGCTCTGCGCTTCAAGCGCGTCGAGGTGGTCCATTTCAGGCTGCATGGCCTGCTCCTTGGCTTACGTGCGCGGTCGACGGCCATGCCGCTGATCGTCGAAGTCAGCGGCCGCCAAAATTGTGGATTTCGGAGGCTGAGAAGATGCATCTCTTCCGTGCGGTATTTGGAAGTAGAAAATTCTATACTTTTGTACCCGCATAGAAGAAATAATTTTCTGTTTGGTGAGCTTGCAAGATACATAAATAGAAAATAATTTCAGTCAACCCCGCTGTTGGGGAAGAAGAAACACCGAATGAAATTCCTCCCGATTTTTCTCGATTCGCAGGCTGGTCCGATCCTTCTGGTTGGAGCGGGTGATCCGGTTCGCGCCAGGCTACGTCTCCTGCTCGCCGCGGAGGCGCGCGTGCGCTGGCATGCGACCGATGGCGACTTTGCGGTCGCCGGTCTCGATGCGGCTGCCGCATCGCGGATCGAGCGTGTGGAAGCTGATCCCCGTATCGCAGACCTGAGCGGCATCGTCGCGGTGTTTTGCGCCGGCGCCGGCGAGATCGGCGTAACTGTAGCGGCGCGCGCGCGGGCGTCGGGCGTGCCTGTCAACGTGATGGACGATCCCGCGCATTCGAGTTTCATCGTCCCGGCGATCGTCGATCGCGGCGATGTAGTAGTGGCGGTCGGCACCGGCGGTGCGTCGCCCGTCGTGGCGCGGCGCGTGCGCGAGCGCATCGAGGCGCTGTTGCCGGCACGAATCGGCGACCTCGCAAGCTTGATCGGACGTTGGCGTAAGGCCATTCATGACCGTATTCCCGACATGCCGCTGCGCCGCCGCTTCTGGGAGCGCGTCGTCGATGGTCCAATCGGCGCGGCGGTTCTTGCCGGCCGCTCCGATGAGGCCGAAGGCTCGCTGAAAGCAATTGCCGATCCGTCCGCCTATGCGGGCGCAGCTGCTCCAGGCGCTATCGAAGGCCGTGTCACGCTGGTCGGCGCGGGGCCGGGCGATCCGGATCTGCTCACCGTCAAGGCGCTGCGCGCGCTGCAGGACGCCGACATTGTGTTCTACGACGAACTGGTCTCGCCGGAGATTCTCGATCGCGCGCGCCGCGATGCCGCGCGGGTTCCGGTGGGTCGCCGCGTCGGCAAGCCCGGCATCGGGCAGGACGCTATCAACCGTTTGCTGATCGATGCCGGGAAGTCCGGGCAGCGTGCCGTCCGCCTCAAGGGCGGCGATCCCTTCATTTTCGGCCGCGGCGGCGAGGAGATCGAGGCGCTGCGCGAGGCCGGTATCGCCTGTTCGGTCATTCCCGGAATCACGGCCGGGCTTGGCGCGGCCGCGGAATCCGAAGTGCCGCTGACCTTCCGTCACGAGGCGCTGCGCGTCACCTTCCTCACCGCGCACAAGGCGCGGGATGCGGAGAGCGTGGACTGGTCGGCGCTGATCGACCGGAAGATGACGGTGGTCGTCTACATGGGAATAACGGCGGCCAACGCGATTCGTGATGGGATGCTGGCGGCCGGGCGTTCGCCGGAAACCCCGGTCGGCGTGTTTGCGCGTGCCACCCGTCCCGATGCTAAATCCGTCGTCGGCACGCTGGAGCAACTGCCGGCGCTGGTTCGCGAAGTCGATGGCGGCCCTGCCATCCTCGTGATCGGCGACGTGGTTTCGCACTCTGCGCCATGGCGCAACGCGAGCCCGAATCCCTTGTTTCAGACATTTCAGATGGCCGCCGAATGAGCTCCACGCCCGAACAGAAGAGCCTTGCAGCAAGCAAGATGGCGCAACCGGCATCAGCGACGGGCAGCACCGTATTGCCTTCCGTGGCGGCGCTCAACGACGCGTTGCGCGATGCTTCGCCCGCGGACGTGATCGCGGCGGCACTGCGCACGATCGAGCGCGACAGGCTGGCGCTGGTATCGTCGTTCGGCACCGAGTCGGCGGCGCTTTTGAAGGTGATGGCGGACGTTGATCCGGCCATTCCTGTTATCTTCCTCGACACCGGATGGCTGTTCGAAGAGACACTGGCCTATCGCGATACATTGATCGCCACGCTCGGCCTGAAAGATGTTCGCTCCATTCAGCCATCCGAGGATGCGTTGAAGCGTGAGGACCCCGAGCGCGAGTTGTGGTTCTCCGATCCGGATGCGTGCTGCCGCATCCGGAAAGTAGAGCCGCTTGCGCGTGCGCTTCAGCCGTTCAACGCCTGGATCAACGGCCGCAAGCGCTTTCAGGGTGGCCTGCGCGCCGACATGCCGGTGGTCGAGGATGACGGCGCGCGGCTGAAGTTCAATCCGTTCGCGAACGCCTCGCGCGCTGACATCGAGGCAATCTATACGTCGGCGCAATTGCCGCCGCACCCGCTTGTCGCATCGGGATTCCTCTCCGTCGGCTGCATGCCGTGCACTTCGCGCGCGACCGCGAATGAAGACGCGCGCGCCGGTCGCTGGCGCGGCAGAGCCAAGACGGAATGCGGCATCCACACGATGAAGACTTCGTAGAGGAATGACTCTGCGCCACCGCAAACATTGAAACGTGGTTTCGTTGACTTAAGCGCGCTGTTTAACGAGTTTCATTCATGGGCCCCTGGCAGTTGTCGCATGATCGGGTCTTATGGAGATGAGAATGCTTCGCCGCAGCTTTATTGTCTTAGCCGGATTGCTCTGGGCAGGGTCTGCGTATGCAGCCGACGTGTCGCTGTTGAATGTCTCATACGATCCGACGCGCGAGCTCTATGTGGATTTCAACAAGGCATTCGCGGCGCACTATCAAAAGG
Organism: Nitrobacter sp. JJSN; assembly: GCF_051912485.1. Taxonomy (GTDB): domain Bacteria; phylum Pseudomonadota; class Alphaproteobacteria; order Rhizobiales; family Xanthobacteraceae; genus Nitrobacter. The sequence goes on from NZ_CP196822.1 coordinate 4,064,257, forward strand.
AAACCGGCAAGAGCATCGAGATCAAGCAGTCTCACGGCGGGTCCGGAAAGCAGGCGCGCTCGGTGATTGATGGGTTGCAGGCAGACGTCGTGACGCTGGCGCTCGCCTATGATATCGACGCGGTTGCCGAGCGGGGACTGCTGGCCAAGGACTGGCAGAAGCGGTTGCCGCAGAATTCCTCGCCCTATACGTCCACCATCGTTTTCCTGGTGCGCAAGGGCAATCCCAAGGGCATCAAGGACTGGGACGATCTGATCAAGTCCGGCGTCAGCGTTATTACACCGAATCCGAAAACCTCGGGCGGCGCGCGGTGGAATTATCTCGCGGCGTGGGGATATGCGCTGAAGAAATTCGGTGGAGAAGACAAGGCGAGACAATTTGTTGCCGATATCTACACGCACGTTCCAGTGCTCGATACCGGTGCGCGCGGCTCGACCGTCACTTTCGTCGAGCGTGGCGTTGGCGACGTCCTGCTTGCCTGGGAGAACGAAGCCTTTCTCGCGCTCAAGGAGTTCGGAAAGGACAAGTTCGAGGTTGTAGTGCCGTCAATCTCCATTCTGGCGGAACCGCCGGTTGCTGTTGTCGACAAAGTGGTGGACAAGAAGGGGACGCGCGCCGTTGCTGAGGCATATCTGAAATATTGGTATACTCGGGACGCGCAGGAGATTGCCGCGCGCAATTTCTATCGTCCGACCGATCCGGAAGTCATCAAGAAGTATGCCGATGCATTCCCCAAGCTCGAACTGTTCAAGATCGACGATGTGTTCGGCGGCTGGACCAAGGCGCAGAAGGTCCACTTCGGCGAAGGCGGCATCTTCGATCAGATTTACAAGAACTGATGCGTCGGGGCGGAGCAGGACAACGTGACAGGAGGATCGGGACGACAACGGACTCTGCCGGGATTCGGCCTCACCATGGGGCTGACGCTGACATGGCTCGCGGTTATCGTCCTGATCCCTCTCGCCGGACTGTTTCTCAAGTCGTTCGAATTGAGCTTCGCCCAGTTCGTTGACATCGTCACCAGCCGGCGAACATTGAATGCGCTGAAGATCTCATTCGGGCTCGCGTTTCTCGCCGCGCTGGTCAATCTGGTGATGGGCGGCATCATTGTCTGGGCGCTGGTCCGTTACCGGTTTCCGGGGCGCCGCATCTTCGACGCGATCGTCGATGTTCCGTTTGCGTTACCGACCGCCGTGGCGGGCATCGCGCTGACGACGCTGTTCGCGCAGAACGGCTGGCTCGGCGCGCCTCTGGCCGAGCTTGGCATCAAAGTGTCGTTCACGCCGCTCGGCATCTTCGTTGCGATGGTGTTTATCGGCATCCCCTTTGTGGTGCGCACCGTGCAGCCGGTGCTGATCGATCTCGATCCGGAGATCGAGGAGGCCGCCGCGAGCCTCGGCGCCAACCGCTGGCAGACGGTGTGGCGGGTGATTCTGCCGAGCCTTTTCCCCGCGCTGCTGACGGGCTTTGCGCTCGCATTCGCGCGCGCGGTTGGCGAATACGGTTCGGTGATCTTCATCGCCGGCAATCTGCCGAACGTGTCGGAGATCGCGCCGCTGCTGATCGTGATCCGGCTGTCCGAATTCCGCTATGCCGATGCCACGGCGATCGCCGTCGTGATGCTGGTGGTGTCGTTCCTTGTCATCTTCGTCATCAATCGCCTGCAACGCTGGGCGCAGCTGCGCATCCCGGCGCATTAAAGGTGACGCCGATGTCCGAAACCGCGATCGCGATTCCGCTTGACCGGACTGACGCCCGCTCCGAGGCGCGCTGGGTGCGCGGTCTGCTGATCGGTCTCACCATCCTGTTTCTCTCGGTGTTCATCGTGTTGCCGCTGGTGATCGTTTTTGCGGAAGCATTCGCAAAAGGGGCGCCCGCCTACCTTGCCGCGCTTGCCGATCCTGAAGCCCTGTCAGCGATCAAGCTGACGTTGGCGGTTGCGGTGATGTCGGTTAGCCTCAATCTGGTTTTCGGGCTGATCGCCGCCTGGGCAATCGCAAAATTCGAATTCCGCGGAAAGACGCTCCTGATCTCGCTGGTCGATCTGCCGTTCTCGGTGAGTCCGGTCATTTCCGGTCTATTGTTCGTGCTGTTGTTCGGCGCACAGGGCTTTCTCGGACCCTGGTTGCAGGACAACGACATCCAGCTTCTGTTTGCGTTGCCCGGCATCGCGCTAGCAACGACCTTCGTGACCTTTCCATTCGTGGCGCGCGCGCTGATTCCGCTGATGCAGGAGCAGGGGACAGCGGAGGAGGAAGCGGCACTGTCGCTCGGAGCGTCGGGGCTGCAGACATTCTTTCGCGTCACGCTGCCGAACATCAAGTGGGGGTTGCTGTACGGCGTGCTGCTTTGCAACGCCCGCGCGATGGGCGAATTCGGTGCGGTGTCCGTTGTTTCCGGACACATCCGCGGTGAGACCAATACCATGCCGCTGCTGGTCGAAATCCTCTACAACGAATATCAGTTCGTATCGGCGTTCGCGATCGCTTCGCTGCTGGCCATGCTGGCGCTGGTCACCCTGGTGATGAAGACCATTCTCGAGCGGCATCTGGACGAAGGACAACGACCGAGTGACCATTGAAGTCCGCAATATCGTGAAAAAGTTCGGCGCCTTCTCCGCGCTGGACCATGTCGATCTCAAGGTTCCGCACGGCGAGCTGATGGCGCTGCTCGGGCCGTCGGGGTCCGGCAAGACCACGCTGCTGCGTATTATCGCGGGGCTCGACTGGCCGGATTCCGGTGAGGTCTCGTTCGACGGCGAGAACGCGCTGGCGCGCGGTGCAGGCGAGCGGAACGTCGGGTTCGTCTTCCAGCATTATGCGCTGTTTCGCCATATGACGGTGTTCGAGAACGTCGCATTCGGTTTGCGGGTTCAGCCACGCGCCGTTCGCAAGGACGAAGCCGGCATCCGTGCGCGCGTCAAGGAACTGCTCGACCTCGTCCAACTCGACTGGCTGTCCAACCGCTATCCCAGCCAACTTTCGGGTGGCCAGCGTCAGCGCATCGCGCTGGCGCGCGCGCTTGCGATCGAGCCGCGCGTTCTGCTGCTTGACGAGCCCTTCGGCGCACTCGATGCCAAGGTACGTAAGGAACTGCGGACGTGGCTGCGCTCGTTGCACGAGGAAATCAACGTCACCTCCATCTTCGTGACCCACGATCAGGAGGAGGCGCTCGAGGTCGCCAACAGCGTGGTGGTAATGGACAAGGGGCGCATCGAGCAGATCGGAACGCCGACCGATGTCTATGACAATCCGCAGACGGCGTTCGTGCACGGCTTCATCGGCGAGTCGATCGTTCTGCCGGTCGAGGTTCATGACGGTTCGGTCCGCCTCGGTGAGACACCGCTGAATATCGCCGCGGAGCGCGGCAGGTCGGGGCCGTCGAAGCTGTTCGTTCGCCGCCACGACATGCAGATCAGCCCGCCCGGCTGGGGCGGTCTCGAAGGTACCGTGCGGCGGGTGCGGACCTTCGGTCCGATCCAGCGGGCCGATATCGCATTGTCGAGCAGCCGGGGCGAAACCCTCATTGAAATCGACGCGCCGCGTGACCGCGAGCTTCGCGATGGAGAGGTCGTCGGTCTGCAGCCGCGGCGCTACCGGATTTTCGCGGACTCGGCCTAGTGTGGTGGTTCAGAAGTTCGCTTCATTGTCCCAGCGCGTCCGTCAAGCGAACTTCTGAACCAAAACCACACCAGGATCATAAGGTTGATAGTGTCCCTTTGATTCCGACGCTCGCATCAAAGCTTGCGGCAAAAGACATGCGAATGTCGGAATCGGGACACTAGGGATTGTTCACCTTTCAGCCACGGTTGGTGTGCAACAACTGCGGCTGATTGGGGAATTATGAATGATCCGCACCTTTGCCGCGATTCTCGGCCTTCTGGCGCTGGCCGGATGCGCCGCGGACAAACCGCCTCCTCCGGAGCAACCGACGTTCTATCTCGACATGGCTCACGGCGGGGCCAAGCTGGATTCTGTGGTGGCGGCGTCCATGATTTCGGGCTATCGCGCCAATAACGGCCTCGGCCCGGTGACGGTCGATCCGGAACTGATGCAGATCGCCGAAACGCAATCGATGGCGATGGCCAAACGCAACAAGATGGACCACAACGTGGCCGGAACGCTGCCCAAGCGGCTGGCGGCGGCGGGCTATCCGGCGACGCTGGCGGTCGAGAATATCGGCGCCGGCTATCACACCCTCGCCGAGGCGTTCTCAGGCTGGCGCGATTCGCCATCCCACCGGGCGAACATGCTGAAGAACGGCGTCACGAAATTGGGCATCGCTGCGACCTATGCTCCGGACACAAAATACAAGGTGTTCTGGACGCTCGTTCTGGCATCCACCGACGAGCGATAAGTGCTGCGTGAAGCGAGGCATCGCTTGCGCTGATTGACGCGAGCGCAAACCGACGTCGCGGAGAAGACGATGACGAACTTGAAGGGCAGGACCGCGGTCGTGAGCGGATCTACCAGCGGCATCGGCCTCGCCTATGCCCGAGCGTTCGCGGGCGCCGGCGCCAATGTCGTGATCAACGGGTTCGGTCAGCCTGCCGACATCGAGAAGGAGCGCTCCGCCATCGAGACCGAGTTCAAGGTCAAGGCGGTCCATTCGCCGGCCGACATGACAAAGCCTGCCGAGATCGCCGGAATGATCGCGCTCAGCGAAACAACCTTCGGCTCGGTCGATATCCTCGTTAACAACGCGGGCATCCAGTTCGTCTCGCCGATCGAGGAGTTCCCCGTCGAGAAGTGGGACGCGATCATCGCCATCAATCTCTCGTCGGCGTTCCACGCTATCCGCGCCGCCGTCCCCGGCATGAAGACGCGCGGATGGGGCCGTATCATCAACACCGCCTCGGCGCACTCGCTGGTGGCCTCGCCGTTCAAGTCGGCCTATATCGCTGCCAAGCACGGCATCGCCGGCCTCACCAAGACGGTGGCGCTGGAGCTCGCGACCCACAAGATCACTTGCAACTGCATCAGCCCCGGATATGTCTGGACGCCGCTGGTCGAGAAGCAGATTCCCGACACCATGAAGGCGCGCGACATGACCAGGGAGCAGGTCATCAATGACGTGCTGCTCGCTGCGCAGCCGACCAAGCAGTTCGTTACGGTGGAGCAGGTCGCCGCTCTGGCGCTCTTTCTGTGCGGCGACGATGCCGCCCAGATCACCGGCACCAACCTGTCGATCGACGGCGGCTGGACCGCAGCGTGATTTTTCTCTCTCCCGCAAGGGAGGAGGGAAAGATTCCGAAAGCGCCTAGCTTTTCTTCCCGAACGCCAGAACATGCAGTCCGAGCTTGCGGCGTACGATCCAGAACAGCAGCACCGTCTCGAACACCAGCGATATCGACGTGGCCGCGGCGGCGCCGTGGCCGCCGTAGCGCGGCACCAGCGCGAAGCACAGCGTGACGTTCATGCCGAAGGCCAGCGCATAGGCGGACGCGCAGGCGTGTTGATGGCCGAGCATATTGAGCAACCGTTCGACTGGGCCGATGGCGGAACGGACCACGAGTCCGATCGCGGCGATGAACATGATGCTGTAGCCGGTGACGAATTGCGGGCCGAACAGCCACAGCATCGGTTTGCCGAACGCGAGCAGCACCAGCGTCGCGGCGAGCGATGGCCAGAACGTCCACTTGATCGCGTGAGCGACGTAGGCCGCCAGCCGCTCCTTGTCGCCGGCGGCGTGATATTCGGTGAAGCGGTGCGCCGTCGTCGCTGACATCGCATAGTGAATGAAGGACACCAGCGCCAGCGTCTTGACGACGGCGAAGTAGACGCCGACCTCGTCCGAGGGGCGGAACTGCTGCAGCACCAGCACGTCGGTGTAGGACAACAGCAGATAAAAGCTTTCGACCAGCAGGATCGGCAACGAGACCGCGAGCCAGCTACGGAAATCATGGACCTTCGGCCCGGCCGCGACGCTGGTGCCGAGTCTCCGGTTGAGCACGATCATCTGTCCGATCATGGCGATCCACACCGCCGCCACGCTGGCCAGCATGGCAATGGTGGCGTTGAGATGGAATCCCAGCACGAAAGCGCCGGCCGTGAAACCGATGATCAGCGACTGCCGCACGATGAATTGCGGCATCAGCCCGAGCCGCATCCAGTCGTGGGAGCGCGCGATGCCGTCCTGCGTATTGGCGACGACGAAGGCGGGCAGCGTCAGGCAGCCGATATAGAGCGGCAGGATCGTCGCGGCATCGATCCGAGACGACAGCATCTTGACGATGCCCGCGAGGAGCAGTGCGATCAGCGCGGCGACGATGAATGTCATCCAGCGGCTGCCGCTCAGGAAGCCGCGCAGCCGCGCGTCATCGCCGCTGGCGCGATATTCCGGAATGATCTTCTGCGCCGAGGCCGAGATACCGAAATCCATCATGCTGCCGAGCAGCAGCACCCAGGTCCAGACATAGACATAAACGCCGTAGTCAGAACCGCCCATCCAGCGCGCGAGAAGGATCTGTGCGACGTAGGCGAGGCCGGCGCTGATGACGCGAATGATGAAGATCGTGCCGGCGAGGCGTTTGGTCAGCGAAGCCTCGCTCGAACCACCCAGCATCGCGCGCAACCGCCCGGTCAGGCCGGACGATCGCCTCGCAGGTGCGGGTTGGGTGTCCGTTACGGCCACGGCGAAATCCTCGTGAGGCGGGAAGCGCGCCACGATCCGGACCTAGCAACGATTCGTTAAGATTCAGTTGGGCGGGACGCCTATAGCGTTTTCGAGCGAATCATGTCCTTCGGGTTGACCCGAGATGGATTCCGGTTCGCGTGAAGACGATGCAAAATCATGGAGCTCGCTTCTGATTCCATCAGAAGCGGAAGGGGCTTTGGTCAGACCCGTCGACGGCGAAGAGTCCGTCAATCCAGATTGATATTGAATTCGTAGGCGTGCTTGCCGCCCACCAGCGTCAGTTTCAGCGCGGCGCCTTCCGGGTTCGTATTCGGCGGCAGACCGTCGAGCTTGAACGAAAATCGTTTCACGCCGCGCGGTGCGCGATTGAGCCGCGTCGGAATCGGCAGCGCCCAGTCCGGCGTCGGGCCTTCGACGAACAGGCTGACGTCGTCCTTGGGATTAGGTGTCGCGACATCGACAGTCACAGTGGATTGTTCCTTGCGCTTGACGTCACGGATCGTCAGCGGATTGGGATCTCCGATCCGAGCCGGCTTTGGCACCGTATCGAGCGCCGCGGCCAGCGCGCTGTCCTCCGCGCTGGCGACGCTGGCGAAAGCAAGCTCCAGACTGGCTTCGACGGGGACGCACAGCTTGGCGCACACCGCATAATTGACGGTTGCGCGGAGCGTGATCGGCTTGTCGGCATTCTTAGCGGCGATGCGCAGCGGCAGCACGACCTGATCCTTGTAGCCGAGCGAGTATCCGCCAGCGCCGTCGGGAAATTTCGATGGCGCGGGCCACAGGACGGTCACGGCGTCGACGTTGTCGGACTTGGAGAAATCGAAACGCGGCGGCACGCCGGAATCGCCCGGCGTACGCCAGTAGGTTTTCCAGCCCGGCTCGAGCCGGAACGCCACGCCGCCGAGCAGCACCGCGCCGCTGCGCGAGCCCGCGAGCAGCCGGACCGCGGCGTGGCTGCCCTCCTGCCATGGCGATGCATCCTCGGCCGTCGCAGAGGCCGAAAGCGCACAAGCCAGCAACGCGACCGCAACGCCGGGCACCGCGTGGAGGGGAACCTTGGTGATCATGCGACGTCCTTACAGGCTGGTGCCGCGCCAAACCATTGAATTGCTTGTGATCTGCAGTTTGGTCATAGCGGGAGGGTTGATTGACAGAATGGACGTCCAATATCAGGATGTGAGGGCAACATGAGGGTCGTTTGCTGATGAATCCAGCGCGTAAGGGGCCCGGCAAGGGCCGTCGTCAGGCGGACGACGCGGACGCCGACGATCCGGACCGAAGCTATCTGGATGGCCAGTTGCTGATCGCGATGCCGGTCATGGAAGATGAGCGGTTCGCGCGCTCTGTGATCTATGTTTGCGCGCACTCGTCCGAGGGAGCGATGGGTATCATCCTCAATCGGCCCGCCGGAAGCCTCGATTTCACCGATCTGCTGGTGCAACTCGACATCATCAAGAAGTCTGACCGGATCAAGTTGCCGGAAACCGCCGAAACCATGAAAGTGATGAAGGGCGGCCCGGTCGAAACCGGTCGCGGTTTTGTCCTGCACTCGAGCGATTTCTTCATCGAGGATGCGACGCTGCCGATCGACGATGGGATCTGCTTGACCGCGACACTCGACATTCTGGAAGCCATTGCGAAAGGCGCCGGCCCGAAACATGCGATCCTGGCGCTTGGCTATGCCGGCTGGGCGCCGGGTCAGCTCGAGACGGAAATTCAGGACAATGGATGGCTGCATTGTCCGGCCGATCCGGACCTGATCTTCGGCCGCGATATCGAGGACAAATATACCCGCGCGCTGCACAAGATTGGAATCGATCCCGGCATGTTGTCGAACGAAGCCGGCCACGCCTGAGCGGACAGTTTCTCGCTCTTTACGACAGCCCCAAAAGGGACACGTTGGGTTACAGTGATCGTTCAGCTCGCCGCCTCGAGCCGCTCCTGGGCCAGGAGCCGCATCGTTGCATCGGCGTCCATAGGCTCGCCGAAGGCGAAGCCCTGGGCGTATTCGCAGCCCAGTTGATAGAGTTCCACCGCATCGGAGTCGGTTTCGGCGCCTTCGGCGACCACATCCATGCCGAGATCGTGAGCGAGAGCGATGATCGACTTGAGAATGACGGGCCGGGTGCCGCGGCTCGTGGTGCGAACGAACGACTGGTCGATCTTGATGGTGTCGAACGGGAAGCGCTGCAGATAGGACAGCGAGGAATGGCCGGTGCCGAAGTCGTCGAGCGACAGCCCGACGCCGAGCTCGCGAATCCGTTGCAGCATCTGCGCGGCATGCTCCGGATTTTCCATGACAAGCGATTCCGTCAGTTCCAGCTTCAGCGTGCCGCGCGCGATCGACGAGCGCGACAGCACGGTGCGGACGTCGTGGATCAGATCGTGCCGTAACAATTGGCGCGAGGAGACATTGACGCTGGCGAAGATCGGGGCGTGAGACCGCATGGCGCGTTGCCAGATCGCGAGCTGGCGTGCGGTCTGGTCCATCACGAATGTGCCGAGATCGACGATCAGGCCCGCTTCCTCGGCGATGGTGATGAACTCGTCCGGCGCCATCCGCCCGAGCTTGGGGTGATCCCAGCGTGCCAGCGCTTCGAAGCCGGCGATCGAGCGATCCTCCAGCCGGACGATCGGCTGATAGAGGATGGCGATTTCCTTGCGCTCGATGGCGCGCCGCAGCTCGGATTCCAGGGTCAGCCGGTCGTTCTTCCGGGCGCGCATCGCGGGCTTGTAGACGTCGATGCGGTCACCGCCGATGCGCTTGGAATGGTACATCGCAAGCTCGGCGTCCTTGATGATCTCCTCCGTCAATTGCGTCTGCGGGTCGCTGAGCGCGAGCCCGATCGAAGCTGTCAGGAAGATTTCCCGGTCGTTGAAGGCGATCGGTGCGCGGATAGTTTTGCGGATAGTTTCGGCGAACGCGGTGATGCGCGGCGGGTCCTGCTCCGACATCAGGATCAGGCCGAATTGGTCGCCGGAGAGCCGCGCCAGCGTGTCCTGGGGTTTGAGGATGCGCGTGAGCCGCCGCGCTAGTGTCAGCAGGATCGAATCGCCTACCGCGGCGCCGACGGAATCATTGACCTGCTTGAAGCGGTCGAGATCGATTACCATCAGTGTGGGGCGCAGGCTGGGCATGGTCTTGGCGAAATTCGCGACCGCGTTGAGACGGTCGATGAACAGCTTGCGGTTGGGCAGGCCGGTCAGATTGTCGTGCACCGAGTCATGGAGCATCCGCTCCTCGGCTTTCCTGGCTTCGGTGACGTCGGTGAGGGTTCCGACCACACGCGAGACCTCGCCATCGGACCCGACCACCGGCCGCGCCTTCAATGCGAACCACATGAAGTGGCCGTCGGGCGTGCGCAGCCGAAAGTCCTGCACCAGCCGTCCGCGGCGCTGGTCGAGCACGCTGTCCAGCGCGGCGCGGAACCGGTCCTGATCGAGCGGATGCAGCACCTCCAGCCAGGTCGCCGCAGGGCCTTCGAGCGCACCGCGTTTCAGGCCGAGCAGGCTCTCGGTTTCGGGACTGGTGAAGACCTTGTCGGCGGAGACGTCCCAGTCCCAGACCAGATCGCCCGAGCCGGTCAGCGCCAGCGCGCGGCGCTCGACGTCGGACACCACGCCGGCGGCGGCGTTGCCGCCCGCGAAAGCGTGCTGCATCACCGTGAATCCGATCAGCATCACGATTAGCACGAGGCCGCCGAGCAGGGCAGGGCCGACGATGTCATTGGTGACCCTGCCTTCAACCGTCATGCCGGCTGCGCCGACCCACACCACCAGCAGGAACCAGGTCGGGATCAGCAACACCGCGCGATCGAAGCTGTGCGTCGAGAGGTAGACGATCAGTCCAAAGCCGAACACGGCAATCAGCGCGAGCGACATCCGCGCGATGCCGGAGGCGACCGCGGGATCAAACAAAGCGAGGGCCACCAGTGAGCCGAGGAATGCGAGCCAGCCAAGGGTAATGTGCGAATAGCGGACGTGCCAGCGGCTGAGATTGAGATAGGCGAACAGGAACACCAGCAGCGTTGCCGCGAGGATCGCTTCACCTGAGGCGCGCCAGATCCGCTCGGCGCCGGCCGACATGTCCAGCACCTTGCCCCAGAAGCCGAAATCGACGCCGATATAGACCAGCACCGCCCAGGCCAGCGCGGCGGCTGCGGGGAACATGATGCTGCCCTTGACCACGAACAGGATGGTGAGCACCAGCGCCAGCAGCCCGGAGATGCCGATGACGATTCCCTGATACAGGGTGAAGGAATTGACCTTGTCCTTGTAGGCGTCGGGTTCCCAGAGATAGAGCTGCGGCAGATTGTCGGTGCGCAGCTCCATGACGAAGGTAATAACGGCGCCGGGATCGAGCGTGATGCGGAAGACGTCGGCGGTGGCGCTCTCCTGGCGCTCGGGACGGTCGCCGGTTGACGGCGTGATGGTCGCGATGCGCGATTGTCCAAGGTCCGGCCAGAGCAATCCCGACGACACGAGGCGATAATGTGGCGCGACGATCAGGCGGTCGAGCTGATCGTCGGTGTTGTTGGCGAGCGCGAACACCACCCAGTTCTGGCCGCCTTCGCGGGCACGCACCTCGACGCGGCGGACGATGCCGTCGGTGCCCGGCGCGGTCGAGACCTGAATGCGGTCGGAGTCGCTGTGCTGATGATCGAGAATGGCGGTGAGGTCGATGGCGGGCGCGTCACTGCGGACGCTGACGGCGTCGATCGCGCGTGCCGGCGATGCCGCGGCGAAAATCATGAGGGCCAGCGCGAGAGACGCAAGCCACCTGACCGGACGCAATGTCAATTCCTCACGTTTACAGTCCCGCCGCATTGCGCGCGAGGCGGATCGGAATCCGCGCGAAGACGACTCTGTATGTCACAGAATGAAACTATGTCACAAAATGAAAGCGAATTCGCACGAAGCCTGCTGCTCGCCTTTCGCCGAACCCACCGGCCGCGCGAGATAGATGACATAATTGCGAACGAAATTATAGGCTCTAGCAGTTTCGCAGGCGTCTAAACCGTCAACACAATTTTGCCAATATGTGTGCTGGTTTCCATTCGACGGTGCGCGTCCGCCGCCTCTTCGAGAGGGAAGCTGCTGTCGATCAGCGGCTTGATTCGTCCCTCTTGCATCAGCGGCAGCACCCTGGCCTCGATGGCGCTGACCATCGCGGCCTTGTCGACCACCGAACGCGGCCGCAGCGTCGAACCGGTATGATGCAGCCGCTTCACCATCAGCTTGGCGAAATTGACCGTCGCCTTCGCATCATTGAGGAATGCGATCTGGACGATGCGGCCCTCGACCGCGGCGACGTCATAATTCTTCTCGATGTAGTCGCCGCCGACCATGTCGAGGATGAGATTGGCGCCGGTGCCGCCTGTCAGCACCTTCACCTCCGCAACGAAATCGTGGGTCTTGTAGTTGATGGCATGATCGGCGCCGAGCCTGAGACAGGCGTCGGCCTTGTCCTTTGAGCCGACGGTCACGATCACCTTCGCGCCGAAGGCTTTTGCGAGCTGGATCGCCATGGTGCCGATACCCGACGAGCCGCCGTGGACCAGCAGCGTCTCACCGGCCTTCAGGCCGCCGCGCTCGAACACGTTGTGCCACACCGTCATCAGCGTTTCCGGCGTGGCCCCGGCTTCAAGCATCGACAACCCGGTGGGTATCGTCATCGCGATCGATTCATGCGCGACGCAGTATTGGGCGTAGCCGCCGCCCGAGACCAGCGACATCACCTTGTCGCCGGGCTTGTACTTGCTGGCGCCTTCGCCAAGCGCCACCACCTCGCCGGCAACTTCCAGGCCGGGCAGATCGCTGGCGCCGGGCGGCGGCGGATAGCTGCCGGAGCGCTGCGCGACATCGGGCCGGTTCACGCCGGCCACTGCGACCTTGATCAGGATTTCGTTCGAGCCCGGCGCCGGGACCGGGCGGGTTTCCGGCACAAGGACCTCCGGACCGCCGGGCTTCTCGATGCCGATGACGGTCATTTGCGCGGGCAGCTTTTCCATGGTTTGTCACCTGGGAAAACGCGGGAATGCGATGGGATCTCTGACTATAGAGTTTTCGAGCGAGTGGATACTGGTTCGCGTGAAGAAAACACGTCAAAACAAGATCATAGAGCTTATTCCGCTTCTGATTCCATCAGCCGCGGACAAGCTCCAGACCAGCCTGCCAGAGGCTGGCAACCGCGCTTCACGGACCACTAGCGGGGAGTAGGACGCATGGCCGTCGAGGATGACGACAAGCCGAAGAAAAAGATCGCTCACGAGATCGGACAGGATCTCTCGCTTCTCTCGGTGGAGGAGCTCGGCGAGCGCATCGCGCTGCTAACGGCCGAGATCGAGCGCCTGCGGTCCGCGGAGGTGAAGAAGCGCGCCTCAAAGGACGCCGCCGACCGCTTTTTCAAATCCTGAAATTTTTCTCCTCGGTTCCTACAGAAGGACAGGGGGAGGACCTGCGTTGCCCCAATTGCAAACGAATGCTGAAGATAATCGTTCGTTTACGATTGGTTAAGCTTTCTCGACTATGACTGGAATGTCCTTCATTGGACATTCGAGTGGCTTCCTGTCCACTCTGTTTGACGCCTCCCTGTTATCAACTTCAAAGCCGCCGGAAACGGCGGCTCTTTTTTGCTTTGCGTCATCTTTGGCGTCATCGGTCCGCATCGCGCCGCGCGCCATATACATTAACCCATATTAACCTTTGCGCACACCTTCGCTGGACTCCCGCAGTCGGGCGCGCAATGATTTGTTCATCATAAGCCGGCGCCCGAAAAAGCCGGCGGGCGGCGTTTTCAGTTGCGTGAGGCGTGAACCATGTCCGAACCATTGGTGGTCGATACCGGTCTTGTCCAGTTCAGCGAACGTCTCGCCGGCTCTGCCGCGTTTACCGCATTGTTTCGGGAAGGTATGGATCTGGTCGAGGAAACCGCCACCTATCTTGACGGTGACGGCCGCACCGACGCCAAGACACTCGAGCGCTCTGTCAGCCTGACCTATGCGACCGAAAGCATGCGGCTGACCACGCGGCTGATGCAGCTCGCCTCGTGGCTCTTGCTGCATCGCGCGGTGAAGGAAGGCGAGATGACGTTGGCGCAGGCTAACCGCGAAAAGACCAGGGTCAAGTTGACCGCGGCGGATCCCGGTCCGCAGGACATGGTCGTAAAACTGCCCGAGCAGTTGCAGGACTTGATCGCGCGGTCGATGAACCTGCAGACGCGGGTGCGGCGCCTCGACACAACCATACATGCGCCGGCGACCGAGCAGGTGCCAACCGGCAATCCGCTGGTGCTGCAACTCAACCGTCTCAAGGAAGCCTTCGAGCGGCAGACCGGCTGATAGGGCAGCACCCCATTAAGTAGCCTTGGCGTGTCGCTTTCCGAATCGGTCAGGTGCCCATGAAAGCGTGTGCCGCCCCGAGCTTCCGGCATCTCAAGTTGATGTTCAAGTCCGGCCGTTCCAGCGAAAACGCTCCCGCACCGCGGAAGCGTTCAAAAACCTGAAACTGCGACCCGCTCAGTCCTTCTTGAGGAAGCCCGAGAACTTCTTCTGGAACCTGGAGACGCGGCCGCCGCGATCGAGAAGCTGTTGGGAGCCGCCGGTCCAGGCTGGATGCGACGTCGGATCGATGTCGAGGTTCAGCGTATCGCCGTCCTTGCCCCAGGTGGAACGGGTCAGATACTCCGTGCCGTCGGTCATCACGACCTTAATTGTATGATAATCCGGGTGAATTTCGGCTTTCATGGCATGTCCTTGCAGGGCGAATGGTTTTGGGCGGATTTGGTCCGCTCTATATCGCACCAAGGTTTGACGGACAAGCGCGCTTGCGCATTTGCCAGCGCGCGCAGGGGGGCCTATTAGGTGCTTTATCAGCAATAGTGTGGTCAGACGGATGAGTCCGGTAGAAGTGCGTGAGAATACCTCGAAAGCCGCGGCCATTGGGCTGCCGCTCAATGATGCCCCGAAAGCCGACGACGCCCCGAAAGCCGGAACCGGAGCGTCGGGGCCTACCGTGGCTGATCAGAGCTTGCCGACATCCGGCCAAACCTCGCCGGCCTCCGGCGCCCGCGGTGCCCGGTTGCGCCCGCTGCTCGCGCTCTTGCCCTATGTCGCCCGCTACCGCGGACGGGCGCTTCTCGCGCTGGTCGCGCTGGTCGTCGCCGCACTGACGACACTGGTCGTGCCGCTAGCGGTGCGCCGGATCATCGACTTCGGATTCACGTCCGAAGGCGTCGCGATGATCAACAGCTATTTCAGCATGATGATCGGCGTCGTGGCCGTCCTCGCCGGCGCCAGCGCGGCACGTTATTTTCTGGTGACAACCACCGGCGAGCGCATCGTCTCCGATCTCCGGCGCGACGTGTTCGCCCATCTGATCTCGCTGTCGCCGGTGTTCTTCGATACCGCTCGCAGCGGCGAGCTGATCTCACGGCTGACCGCCGATACGACCCAGATCAAGTCCGCGGTCGGGTCCTCCATATCGGTTGCGTTGCGCAATGTGGTGCTGTTCCTCGGCGCCGCCTCGATGATGGTCATCACCAGCCCGCGCCTGTCCGGCCTGGTGCTGGCGGCGATCCCGCTGATCGTGCTGCCGCTGGTCGCATTCGGACGCTGGGTGCGCCGCCTGTCGCGGAGCGCGCAAGACAATCTTGCGGAAGCCACGGCCTATGCCTCCGAACTGGTCGGCGCGATCCGGACAGTGCAGGCCTATACCAACGAGCGGCTGGCCGATGTCCGTTTCGGCGGCGAAGTGGAGCAGGCCTATCAGGCGGCGCGCAATTCGGCGCGCGCCCGGGCCGTGCTCACCGCGATCATCATCTTCATCGTCTTCACCAGCGTGGTCCTGATTCTCTGGATCGGTTCTCGCGATGTGCTGAGCGGCGACATGACGCCGGGCCGACTCGGCCAGTTCGTGCTGTATGCCGCGTTTGCCGCGACCGCCCTGGGCCAACTCAGTGAAGTCTGGGGCGAGGTCGCCGCGGCATCCGGCGCGGCCGAGCGCCTGTTCGAACTGCTTCGCGTCAAGCCGGTGATCGCGGCGCCGCCGGCGCCGCAGGCGCTGCCGACGCCCTCGCGCGGCGATGTCGTGCTGGACAACGTCAGCTTCGCCTATCCGTCGCGGCCGCAGGTCAAGGTTCTCGATGGCGTCTCGCTGGCGGTGAAGCCTGGCGAGAAGGTTGCGATCGTCGGTCCGTCCGGCGCGGGAAAAAGCACAATATTTCACCTGCTGCTGCGGTTCTACGATCCGGCCGCCGGCACGATCTCCTTCGACGGCGTTCCGCTGCGGACGGCTGATCCGCGCGAGGTTCGCGCGCGCATCGCGCTGGTGCCGCAGGATTCGGTGGTGTTCGCCGCGAGCGCCCGCGAGAATATTCGCTTCGGCCGGCCGGATGCGTCCGACGCCGATGTCGAGCGTGCCGCTGATCTCGCCCATGCGACCGAGTTCATCCGCCGGCTGCCCGGCGGCTTCGAAGCGCTGCTCGGCGAGCGCGGCGTGACGCTGTCCGGCGGACAGCGTCAGCGCATCGCTATTGCTCGCGCAATCCTGCGCGACGCGCCGCTATTGCTGCTGGACGAGGCGACGTCGTCGCTCGACGCTGAATCCGAGACCCTGGTGCAGACCGCGCTGGAAGAGCTGATGAAGCACCGCACCACGCTGGTGATCGCGCATCGTCTCGCAACGGTTTTGTCCTGCGACCGGATCATGGTCATGGATCAGGGTCGGATCGTGGAGCAGGGCACGCACGCCTCGCTGGTCGCCGCCAACGGACTGTATGCCCGCTTGGCGCGGCTGCAGTTCGAAGGGGTTTAATTTCCTTTCCCTCTCCCGCAAGGGGAGAGGGAAGAGTAATCACGGCTTCCATTCCATTTTCAGCACCGGCCGCCCTGATGTCGGATTGATGCCATCGCCTGCGTGCGCGAACCCGTTGCGCGCGTAGAAGCGGATGGCACGCGCGTTGTCGGTGTTCACAAGCAGCGTAATTCCTGCCGGCGCCAGCCGTTTCGCCTCATTCATCAGCGCGTTTGCGATGTCTCCGCCCCAGTGCGCGGGCTCGACCACGAGCTGGTCGAGATAGCCGTCCGCATCGATGGTGACGAAGCCGACTAACCCGCCGGATTGCTCGGCGACGGTGATTTTGGCGTTTGCTACGAGCTCGTTGCACCAACGTTTGCGCCACCATGGCACACGGGCCGCGAAATCGATCGCGGGATAGGTCCGCTGCCACGTTACCTGCCATAGCGCGATGGCCGCGTCTTCGTCGGCGGGTGCGTAAGGACGAAGTTTGAACGCCTCTGTCTGGCTGAGCATGATCTTACCCGAAAACCGGAAGTCCACTTTTCGGGATCATGTCCTTACCGCTCCGTCAGTTTCAGCTCGATACGGCGGTTGCGCTTGTAGGCGTCTTCCGTCGTGCCGGCATCGAGCGGCTGGAATTCGCCAAAGCCGGCGGCGACCAGGCGCTGTGGCGGCACGCCGCGCGACACCAGATACTGCACAACCGAGATCGCGCGTGCCGACGACAAGTCCCAGTTCGACTTGAAGACCGGGCTTTTGATCGGCCGGACGTCGGTGTGGCCGTCGACCCGCAGCACCCAGGCGATCTCGTTCGGGATCTGCTTGTCGAGATCGGTCAGCGCGCCGGCGACTTTGTCGAGTTCGGTTTGTCCTTCCGGCAGCAGCGTCGCCTGTCCGGTATCGAAGAACACTTCCGACTGGAACACGAAGCGGTCGCCGACGACCCGGATGTCAGGCCGGTTGCCGAGAATGCTGCGCAAGCGCCCGAAGAATTCCGAGCGGTAGCGCGACAATTCCTGCACCCGCTTCGCCAGTGCGACGTTCAGCCGCTGTCCCAGATCGGCGATCCGGCCCTGCGACTCCTTGTCCTTTTTCTCGGAAGCGTCGAGCGCGTCCTCCAGCGCCGCGAGTTGCCGGCGCAGCGCGCTGATCTGCTGGGTCAGTACCTCGACCTGCGCCAGCGCGCGGGCCGAAATCTGCTTCTCGGAGTCGAGCGCCTTGTTCAGTTGGGTGTTGCGGCCGGCGGCATTGTTGCCGGCGCTGGCGAGGCCATCATAAAGACCCTTGATCCGGTCGCGCTCGGCCTCGGCCGAGGCGAGGCCCGCGCGCAGCTGGCCGACTTCGTCGCCGAGACTGAGCTTGCCGAGCTTTTCCAGCGACAGCAGATCGGTCAACTGTGCGATCTTGGTATTGAGCTGGTCCAGCGCCTTGTCCTTGCCGGACACTTCCTGCGACAGGAAGAACTGCACGACCAGAAACACCGACAACAGGAACACGATCGCGAGCACCAGTGTCGAGAGGGCGTCGACGAATCCCGGCCAGTAGTTGAAGCCGCTCTCGTTCCGGCGGGCGCGTGCAAGGGCCATCTTTCCTTACTCTCAGGCCTCTCCCCCAGCGGCAGGGGACGTCGACCGCGAAGCGGCGGCCGGAGGCAGCGATACCGTCAGCTCTTCTCCCGGCTGCTGTGCGAGAAGCTCCAGCAGCTTCTTGATCTCGCGGTTTTGCTCGCCCTGTCCATCGGCCCATTCGCGGATCATCTGCTGTTCGGCCCGCATGTGGGTGACGAGCCCCTGAATGGCTTCCGCGAGGCTGGCCATCGCGGCGGTTGTGTCCTGGCCGGGTCGCGCCTCGAGGCTGGCGCGGAGCCCCTCGATCGCGGTCTTTATCTCGGCCGACGGATCGGCGCGCGTCTCGCCGCCATATTCGCGAACGGTGGTGGCGAGCCAGTCCTCGAGATCGGTGTAGAAGCGGTTCTGCGCCTGACTGGATTGCAGATCGAGAAACCCGAGGATCAGCGATCCGGCAAGGCCGAACAGCGACGACGAAAACGAAATGCCCATGCCGCCGAGCGGCGCGGCGAGACCTTCCTTCAGCGTGTCGAACAGCGATCCGGCGTCGCCGCCGACCTTCAGGCCGTCGATCACCTTACCGACCGAGCCGACGGTTTCGATCAGGCCCCAGAATGTGCCGAGCAGGCCGAGGAACACCAAAAGGCCCGTCATGTAGCGGGAGATGTCGCGGGCCTCATCGAGCCGGGTGGCGATGGAATCCAGCAGATGCCGCATGGTCTGCTGCGAGATCGACACCCGCCCGGTGCGTTCGCCCCCGAGAATCGCAGCCATCGGTGCCAGCAACCGTGGCTTACGGTCGGCGGTCGCCCGACCCGGACTGGCGATGCGGAAATTGTTGACCCACGCGATCTCGGGATAAAGCCGGATCACCTGCCGGAATGCGAAAATGATTCCGATCGCCAACACCGCAGCGATCAGCGCGTTGAGGCCGGGGTTGGCGAAGAAAGCCAAAATGATCTGCTTGTAGAGAATCACCAGCACCAGGGTGCACAGCACGATGAACACCACCATGCGCACCAGGAATATCTGGGGTGGCGACAGCTTGGTCAGTTCGATCTCCAGTGCGGAGCTGGGGGTCGTGCCTTGCGCCATGAGTGAGCTTGCTTACCCGTTAGGAGAGGCTGAGATTCGAGATAAGCCGCATTATGGCACGGCGTCGCCGACAAAAAATAGCTATTCCACCGGTTTTGTCATGCCGTTGTTGTCTGCACTCGAACCGGGTTGAATTATTTGTCCACGAATAGTTCGCGTCCGCCTCCGGAGACAATTTGCCGGCAGCCTATCCGCCGCTTGGCCTGATCGGATGCTGATGGTGATCGCTGCATCGGTCATCGACGGCTCGGGCGCGTTGGACGAATCGTGCGGGCGCAATGCGAGGATGCGCGCGTGATCAGCGCGGGCTTCGCGCTTGTGCCCTGCGTGTTGAGGCGCAGCTGCTTACTATTGTGTTTCGATTTGAATGGAACCCGGCTCACGACTGTGTGAATCCGCAAAACGGACGCGACTCCAATACGATAGCGTTGTGTGACATTGCGCCGCCGCCAAAGCGTATTGCGCCACAGTCGTTGTCGTCTAATTTGACGGATCAAGAGTTGCAGGGATTCGCGCAAGATTTTGCGAAGTAACGAGTCTTGTGGAAAGCGAAACCTGTACTTCGCATTACCGCATTTAGGGGGTTCCCAGGTTCAAATGCCAAGATTTAATTCACGACTGACGTCCGTCGCTATTTTGATCGCCGGATTGTCGCCGCTCCTTGGCGGCTGCAACGAACCGGTCACGGCAGAAGCTTCGACCAGCACGGTCACCCCGGAAGTCAGCGTCGTTACGGTGGTTCCGAAGCCGCATGCGATGGTGCGCGAATTGCCAGGCCGCATCGCGCCGCTGCGGGTTGCCGAGGTGCGCCCGCGCGTCTCCGGCATTATCACCGAGCGCCTGTTCAAGCAGGGCAGCGAGGTCAAGGCCGGCAATCCGCTGTATCAGATTGATCCAAGACCGTTCGAAGTCGAATTGCAGGCGGCTGAGGCGGCGCTGGCGAAGGCCGATGCCGTATTCGAGCAGGCGTCGCATCATGCGAGGCGCATCGAGCAACTGACGGTCCGGCACGCCACCTCCGAGGCCGAAAACGAAAAAGCGATCGCCAACATGCGTCAGTCGGAGGCCGATGTCGCCGGCCGCAAGGCGGATCTCGCGCGGGCGCGGCTCCATCTCGATTACACCACCATCCGCGCGCCGATCGACGGCGTGGTCGGCGCGGCCCAGGTCACCGAGGGCGCGCTCGTCATCCAGAATGAGACGGCCAGCCTCGCCACAGTGCAGCAACTCGACACGATCTATGCCGACTTCACCCAGTCGGTCGGCGACCTCAACAGTCTGCGCCGTGCATTCGAAAGCGGCGACCTGGAGCGCATCGCGCCGGGCGCGGCGAAAGTGCGCCTCGTGCTTGACGACGGGGCGCTCTACCCGCTGCCGGGAAAATTCCTGTTTTCCGAAGCCAAGGTCGATGCCTCGACCGGGCAGGTGACGCTGCGCGGTGAATTTCCGAATCCGAAGCGCGAGCTGCTGCCGGGTATGTACGTCCGCGTGCTGCTGGAGCAGGGCGTTGACAGCGATGCGATCGCCGTCCCGCAGCAGGCGGTGCAGCGCGACTCCGGCGGCGGCAGCGAGGTCTTCGTCGTCAGGGATGACGGTCACGTGATCGTGCGTCCGATCCGGACCGCTTCCGTCCAGAACGGTCAGTCGATGGTCAGCCAGGGTCTCAAGGCCGGCGACCGCGTCGTGGTCGAGGGTTTCCAGAAATTCACGGCCGGCGACAAGGTTCGCGCCGTGATGTGGGCGGAAGCCGATGCTTCGCGGGAGACCGGAGCGCTCACGGGCGAGACCGCGTCCGCCCGGCGGTAGCGGATCATGCCGGCTTTTTTCATCGACCGGCCTGTCTTTGCCTGGGTGATTGCGCTGTTCATCTGTCTGATCGGCGCGATCTCGATTCCGCTTCTGGCGGTGGCGCAGTATCCGATCATCGCGCCGCCGTCGATCTCGATCTCGACCGCGTATCCCGGCGCGTCGCCGCAGAACCTTTACAACAGCGTCACGCGTCTGATCGAGGAACAGCTTAACGGCGCCTCGGGTATCCTCAATTTCGAATCCACCAGCGATTCGCTGGGGCAGGTCGAGATCACCGCGAATTTCGTTCCCGGCACCGAACTCGATATGGCGTCAGTGGATGTGCAGAATCGCATCAAGCGGATCGAAGCGCGCCTGCCGGCTGTCGTTCTGAAGGAAGGCATCCTGGTCGAGGAAGCGTCCAGCGACGTGCTGCAGATCATCACGCTGCGCTCGACCGACGACAGTCTCGACGAGGTCGGCCTCGGCGATTTCATGATGCGCAACATCATCGGCGAGATCCGGCGTCTTCCGGGCGTCGGCCGCGCCACGCTGTTTTCCACCGAGCGCTCGCTGCGCGTCTGGATCGATCCTGACAAGCTGGTCGGCTACGGTCTGACGTCGGACGACGTCACCAAGGGGATTGCGGCGCAGAACGCGCAAGTGGCCTCGGGCAGTATCGGCGCGCCGCCGAGCCGGGCCGGGCAGAAAACTGCGGCGCTGGTATTGGTGAAGGGACAACTCACCACGCCGGAGGAATTCGGCTCCATCGTGCTGCGCGCCAACCGCGACGGCTCCACGGTGCGGCTGCGCGACGTGGCGCGGGTCGAGGTCGGCGGCATGGATTACCGGTTCACCACGCGCCTCAACGGCAAGCCGACCGCTGGTCTCTCGGTGATGCTTGCGCCGGGCTCCAACGCGCTTGCGACCGCGAGCGCGGTCGAAGCCAAGATGAAGGAGCTGTCGAAGTTCTTCCCGGCGACCATTGCGTACGATATCCCATACGACATCACGCCGGTGGTGAAGGCCTCGATCGAAAAGGTCGTGCATACGCTGATCGAGGCGGTGGTGCTGGTGTTCCTCGTGATGTTCCTGTTCCTGCAGAACATCCGCTACACCATCATCCCGACCATCGTGGTGCCGGTGGCGCTGCTCGGCACCTGCTCGGTGCTGCTGATCGCAGGCTATTCCATCAACATGCTGACGATGTTCGGCATGGTGCTGGCAATCGGCATTCTGGTCGACGATGCCATCGTCGTGGTCGAGAATGTCGAACGCATCATGGCGGAAGAGGGATTGCCGCCAAAGGAAGCTGCGCGCAAGGCGATGTCGCAGATTACAAGCGCCATCGTCGGCATCACGCTGGTGCTGATGGCGGTGTTCATCCCGATGGCGTTCTTTCCGGGCTCCGTCGGCATCATCTACAGGCAGTTCTCCATCACGGTGGTCGCCGCGATCGGCTTCTCCGCGCTGATGGCGCTGTCGCTGACGCCGGCGCTGTGCGCCACGCTGCTGAAACCGGTCAAGGCCGGGCACGGCCACGCGCGCAAGGGCGTGTTCGGCTGGTTCAATCGCACGCTGGACGGTGTGCGCGGCGGCTATGTCTCGACCGTCGGCTGGTCGCTGAGGCGGACCGGACGCCTGATGCTGATTTACGCTGTGCTGGTTGGTGGTCTCGTCTTCGCCTTCGCTCGCCTGCCCGCCGGCTTCGTGCCGGTGGACGATCAGGGCTTCATCACGACGGATGTGCAGACGCCGTCGGATTCGTCCCACGGCAGGACCGAAGCGGCGGTCGATGCGGTTGAAAAGTATCTGGCCAAACGGCCCGGAATTCAGGACGTCACGTTCCTCACCGGCTTCAGCTATTCGGGGCAGGGCATGAACACGGCGCAAGCGTTCATCACCCTGAAAGACTGGTCGGAACGGCCTGAAAAGGATTCCGCCGCCAATATCGTCGCTGACACCAACCGCGATCTGTCGTCGCTGCGCGACGCCAAGATCGCCGCGCTGCAGCCGCCGCCGATCGACAACCTCGGCAATTCTTCCGGCTTCAGCTTCCGCCTGCAGGACCGCGGCCAGAAAGGCTACGCGGCGCTGGTGCAGGCGACCGATCAGCTGATCGCCGAGGCCAACGCCAGTCCGGTCTTGAAGAGCGTCTATGTCGAGGGCTTGCCGCCGGCGCCGCTGGTCAACCTCGTGATCGATCGCGAGAAGGCCAGTGCCCTCGGCGTCACGTTTCAGGACATCAACGACACCATGTCGACCAATCTCGGCTCGGCTTACGTCAACGACTTTCCCAACCGCGGACGGATGCAGCGCGTGATCGTGCAGGCGGACCGCGATGGCCGCACGACTGCGGACGACATCCTGAACTACAACGTCAAGAACAGCAGCGGACGGCTGGTCCCATTCTCGTCCTTCGCCTCGATCGACTGGTCGAAAGGACCGACCCAGATCGTCGGCTTCAACTACTATCCGGCCATGCGCATCAGCGGTGAGGCGCGGCCTGGTTTCACGTCCGGCGACGCCATCGCCGAGATGGAGCGGCTTGCCGGTCGTCTGCCGCGTGGTTTCGGCTATGATTGGACCGGCCAGTCGTTGCAGGAAAAGCTGTCGGGGTCGCAGGCGCCGTTCCTGCTCGCGCTCTCGGCGCTGGTGGTGTTCCTCTGTCTTGCCGCGCTCTATGAGAGCTGGACCATTCCGCTCGCCGTGCTGCTGACGGTGCCGCTCGGAATCTGCGGCGCGGTGCTGGCGGCGACCATGCGCGGCCTCGCAAACGACGTCTATTTCACCGTCGGTCTCGTCACCATCATCGGCTTGGCTGCGAAGGACGCCATCCTCATCATTGAGTTTGCCAAGGATTTGCGCGCGCAGGGCAAGCCGCTAAGGGAAGCCACGATCGAGGCGTGCGCGCTGCGCTTCCGCCCGATTTTGATGACCGGCCTTGCCTTCGTCTCAGGCGTGCTGCCGATGGTGGTCGCTCAAGGTGCGGGCGGAGCGAGCCAGCAGGCGCTCGGCACCAGCGTGATGGGCGGCATGATCGCGGTGGTGGTGCTGGCGCTCTTGATGGTGCCGGTGTTTTTCGTCGTGGTGATGCGCGTGCTCGGGCGCGACAAGAGCGGCTTGGAGCCGGTGGGAGAACCGGAAATCCATGGTCCGCCGGCGCCGCTGCGTGCGGCGGAGTAACCAGCCGCGAAGTCGGGTTACCTGTTATCCCAGCGGCTTGAGGATTTTCACCAGTTCGGCGTGGACGAACTCGTTGCCGCAGACCACATGGCCGGTCTCAAGCGGATCGTCGTCGCCCTGGATGCCGCTGATGATGCCACCGGCCTCGCGCAGGATGATCTGTCCGCCCGCGATATCCCACGGCTGCAGATTACGTTCCCAGTAGCCGTCGAGGCGGCCTGCGGCGACGAAAACGAGGTCGAGTGACGCTGCGCCGAAGCGGCGCAGGCCGGCTACCTTCGGCTGAAGGGCCGCCATCTCCCGCCGCGACAGTTCGTGATCGCCGCGCCCGATGTGCGGCAGGCCGCAGGCGATGACGCAATCGTTCATCTGGCGCCGCCCCGCCACGCGCAGCCGCTGATCGTTGAGGAATGCGCCCTTGCCGCGCTCGGCGGTGTAGAGCTCCTCGGTGGCGGGATTGTAGACCAGCCCCGCGATCAGCACGCCGTCACGCTGCAGGCCGATCGAGACCCCGAAATGCGGAATGCCGTGCAGGAAGTTGGTGGTGCCGTCGAGAGGATCGACAATCCAGGTGTGGCTCTTGTCCGTACCCTCGCGGCTGCCGCCTTCCTCGCCGTGAAAGCCGTAGCCGGGGCGCGCCTTGCTGAGATCCTCGTAAATGATTTCCTCGGCGCGCTTGTCGGCGAGGCTGACGAAATTCGCCGGTCCCTTCAGCGACACCTGAAGATTCTCGATCTCGCCGAGATCGCGTTTCAGGCTGCGCCCCGCGCGGCGCGCGGCCTTGACCATGACGTTCATGAGGGCGGATTGCAGCATGTTTTATCGGCTCGGGATGAATGGTGCGGACTGGGTGCCCTGCGGGAACGCCCCCGTCAAGGCGTTCATTTGAGGCCTAACCATCTGCGGGCCGCGGACTGGGCCTTGTCGCGTTCCTCAGACGTTGCCTGCGCCATCGCCTCATCAAGCATCAGGTCGCCCTTGCCGGCGGTTTTCGCCACGATGTGCCATTTCAGGCCTTCGACCTTGTCCACGGGCGCTCCCATGCCGGTGACGAGGACGCGGGCGAGACGATTCTGGGCGATCGCGCTGTTTTGCCTGGCGGCCTTGCGCAGCAACGACACCGCGGCGGCCTCGTTCTTCTCGGTGCCGGTGCCGTTGAACAGCGCGATGGCATATTCGACTTCGGCATCAACGTTGCCGGCGAGCGAGGCGGCCTGCAACAGCCGCACCGACTTGTAGAGATTTTTTTCGACGCCGGTGCCCTCCTTGTAGAACGTCGCCAGCGCATATTGCGCCTCCGGACTGCCGGCATCGGCGGCGAACCGCAGCAATTCGGCGGCGCGTTTGAAATCCTGCGGCAGCGTCTGTCCGTCCATGTAGAGTAGCGCGAGGTTATAGGCAGCCTTCGGCTCGCCGAGCTTGGCGGATGAGGCCAGTAATTTCACGGCAACCGCCCGGTCGGGTGTTCCTCCGTGCCCGCTGATGCGGAGCATAGCGAGTGCGAACATCGCTTCGCGGTCGCCGAGATCAGCTGCGCGCTGGTACCACTCGATCGCCTTGCCGTAGTCGCGCTTGATGCCTAGCGAGTTGGCATAAAGCTCGCCGAGCATGCTCATGGCGGCAGGGTCTTTGTTCTCCTGCGCCCGCTTCATCGCGAGATCGAACGCGGTCTTGTAGAGGCCACGCTGATAGGCGCCGTAGACCAAATCCGCGTTCGGGTCGTCAGGGGCCGGAGCGTCCGCCTTGGCGTCCGGTGCAGGCGCCGGCTTCGCGGCTGTTTTCGGCGCCGGCTTGATGGGTTTTGTCTTGACGCTCTTGCTTGTCTTGGACGGCGTGTCGGCGGTCTGCGGCGTCAACTGGAGCTGCGCCAGCGCGCTCTCTCCGAGCATGAGAATGCTCGCGACAATGGCGAGAGGGCGGGCAAGACGCAGGAGAGTCATCCGGCGTCACCTCTGTCCGCCTTCTCTGCGAGTAGCGCTTGGTTGCCTCGCGATCCGTGGGCCTGCCTGATCGCGTCCGCGGTGTCCATAAGCGCCGCCGCCGCGCCGCGCGGATCGTTCCAGACGAAGTCGCCTGCAAGGATGAAATCTGCGCCGGATGCCGCGAAGGTCTGCGCCTCACCGATGCTCGCGGCATAGCCGACGCAGGGCGGTTCGAACAGTTCGGCCCACCATGCCAGCCGGTCCGCGATCGCATCCGTGGACGGCCGTTCGCCGGTTTTGTCCGGCTCGCCGAACAACACGTAATCCGCTCCGGCCTCGCCCGCGATCATCGAATCGTGGCGCGTCGACAGCCCGCCGACGCCGGCGATGCGATCGGGTTTCAACGACGGCAACGCTTCCTGCAACGCCTCGATGCCGGTGAGATGCGCGCCGTCGGCGCCGGACCGCGCGACCAGATCGGCGTGGCCATCCAGCAGAAGCGCGGCGCCGCCGGCCTGGATCGCCGGCGCCAGCGCCTTGATGCGCGATATCAGCGTGCGCGGATCGGCAGCCGAAAGCTGAACCAGCACAGCGGCGACATCCACGGCCGCGAGCAGCGCGGGCAGCCGCGCCGCCATTTGCGACGGATCATCAACGACTGGAGTCGCGAGATAAAGCCTCGGGAC